>NZ_CP142675.1:1992500-2292500 GCF_036365825.1 Qipengyuania sp. HL-TH1 | reverse complement strand
GCTTTCCTCGACATGGTGGTGGCCCTCATTGCGGGGCGGCATGAAGAGGTTCCAGATACCTTCCTTCTTGGCCTTGGCTTTCAGTTCCTCGACCACGGGAATGACCTTCCAGCGATCGCCTTCGGCGTCCTGCTGCTTGTAGGTCGGCACGGCGGGGCGGACGTGATCTTCGATGAAGTTCTTCACCCGGTCGCGCCAGTATGCTTGCCGTTCTGTCGGTTGGAAATCCATCGTCTGATCCTCTTCTCTCTCAAATCGGTTGCGCCATGAAACTGGCAGAAGGTTGTGGCCAAGCCAAGTCCCGGCTCGGCGGTCAGGGGGTTATCGTATGTCCATCGGGGTCGGCGCGGGCTGCCTCGTCCAGCGGGTCACGCTCCGCCGCGTCGGGATCGCGCGACCGGCGCGCCGCCACCCGCGCTTCGTGCTGCTCGCGTGAAATCGGGAAGCGCGACAGCCAGAACGCCGCCACCAGCGCCAGCGCAGTGGCCACCAGCATGAACAGCCATACGAGCCGGGTCACGGTTTCGGGTGCAACCTCGGCCTGCGGCGTGCCGGGCGCCAGGTCGATCGACTGCACGATCAGGCTGGTCAGCAGGATGCCGCCGCCGGTCGCGCATTTCTGAACCAGCCAGTTGCCCGCGTAGAACGTGCCTTCGGCACGCTGCCCGGTGCGTTCCTCGAAGGCCTCGACGATTTCCGCGACCATCGAGGTGGCCGAGATGATCGAGACCACGCTGGCGGTATTGGCGCAGACCAGGAAGCCATAAAGTAGCGCGGTCGATGCGGTGGTGCCCGGCGTCGGCCAGGCCCCGGCGAGGTAAAGCGCATAGGGGCCGCAATAGAAGACCAGCCCGACCAGCGCGCCGATTGCCGCCGATTTGGGCTTGCCCCAGCGCCGGTGCAGCGGGCCGACGATGACGAACATCAGCACCACCGAAAGGAACAGGGCGACCGGGTAAAGCTGGAAGGCAAGTTCGGAAAACTGCCACACGTAGAGATTCACATATTGCGTGATCGAAAAGGTCATGCCCTGCAGCACATAGGCCGCCAGCCCGCCCAGCGCGAAGATGACGAACGCCTTTTCGCGAAAGGCATCGAAAATCTCGGCAAAGGCCCCGCGGATCGAGAAGGGCGGGGGGCGGCGCGCGGGGAGCTGCGCCACGATATGGTGCTGCGCCGCTGCCGAGCCGATCACCGCCAGTGCCATCAGCGCCGCGCCGAACATGCCGTAGCTGGCATAGCCTTCCGGCTGCAGCTGCGAAGCGGGCGTGGGCAGGAAGACGGTGAACGCCAGCACCATCATCAGCAGCCCGCCGAGCCAACCCGAGAGGAAGCGATAGCGGAACAGCGTGGTACGATCGTCATAGTCGTCGGTGATTTCGGGGACGAGGCTGACCGAGGGGACTTCGCAAGCCGACAGCAGCAGCCGTACGCCCACCGCCAGCGCCACGATCTCCCAGAAGCCCGGGGTTCCGGTAAAGGGCGGCGACCACAGCACTGTCCACAATAGCGCGAGCGGCCACGGCGCCAGATAAAGCCACGGCAGCCGCCTGCCCCAGCGGGTATAGGTGCGGTCGGACAAATTGCCGATCAGCGGATCGACGATCGCGTCGATCAGCAGCGCCGTCGCCAGCGCGGCGCCGACCGTGCTGGCATCGACCCCCAGCACGAGGTTGTAGAACGGCAGCAGGAAGAAGCTGAAACCGCTGTCCTTGACCCCGAAGGCCACCGCACCGAAGCCGTGGACCAGCTTGAGGCGCTGGGGGAGGGGGCCGGTAACGAAGGGCATCAGGCGGCGGGCTGCGCCGCCTTCTTCGCCTGTTCTTCCATGGCTTCCAGCGCCGCGAACAGCCGGGGTTCCTCCGGATCCCAGCTATGCCGGGGGCCAAGCGTGATCCCGCCGTCGACGATCAGCGATGCGCCGGTCATGAAACCGGCTTCCTCGCTGGCGAGGAAGGCCACCGCATTGGCGATATCGATCGCCTGGCCGCCGCGCGCCACTGGCTGCGCATTCGACGACATCTGCGCGATCGCCGCCTTGGCCATGGTCTTCATCTCGCCGGTCATCTCGAGGCTCGAGGTGAAGATATTGGTGTTGATGAAGCCGGGCTGGACCGCATTCACGCGGATGCCGTGCTGGGCCAGGTCGGTGGCGGCGCATTTGGTCAGGTGCAGCACGCCCGCCTTGGCCACTGCATAAGTGGTCGGTGAATAGCCCGGGCCGACTGCGGCCACGCTGGAAACATTGACGATGCTGGCGCCCTTGCGGTGTTTCATATGCGGCACCGCATAGCGGATGCCCATCGCCACCGAGCGCAGCAGCAGGTCCATCGTCCGGTCCCACGCGTCGGGCTCGACCTCGTCGATCCCCTCGCGCGCACCGCCTGCACCGGCATTGTTGAACAGCGTGTCGATCCCGCCGGTTTCTTCCGCGGCACGGTCCATCAGCGCCTTGATCGCCGCCGGATCGCACACGTCGCATTCGACGAAGCGGACATCGCCCTTGCTATCGGCGGCGAGCTGCTGGCCGCCCGCGACATCGATATCGCTGGCGAAAACCACCGCGCCTTCGCCCGCGAACAAGGCAGTTGCCGCCGCGCCGATACCCGATGCCGCGCCCGTCACGACGACGGTCTTTCCCGAGAATCGCATCCCTACTCTCTCCCCGAATTTCTCCGCGTGCAGCTTAGGGCAGCGGCGCATCGCGTCAACGAATTCCGGCTGACGTTACGGAAATGCAGGCGGCTGCGACTGGCCTTGCATAGGCGGGGCGAATCACCCTAACGTAAGCGTCAACATACCGCTGTTTTGAAAAGAGAGGATTCGGCCAATGTCCGACAGCGCCCTTGAAGCCTTCCGCGCGGAAACGCGCGCATGGCTCGAAGCGAATTGCCCGCCCGAAATGCGCGAACCCGTCCGCGACGAGGACGATGTCTATTGGGGTGGCCGCAACGCAACCTTCAAGAACGATGCGCAGAAAGCCTGGTTCGAGGTCTGCCGCGACAAGGGCTATACCGTCCCCGCCTGGCCCAAGGATTATGGCGGTGCCGGGTTGTCACCTGCCGAAGCCAAGGTGCTGCGCGAGGAAATGACCCGCATCGGCGCGCGTCCGCCATTGTCCAGCTTCGGCATCTGGATGCTCGGCCCCGCGCTGCTGCATTTCGGCACCGAAGGCCAGAAGCAGCGCTTCCTCAATGAAATCGCGCGCGGCGAAATCCGCTGGTGCCAGGGCTATTCGGAACCGGGTTCGGGCTCGGACCTCGTGTCGCTGCAGACCTATGGCGAAGACAAGGGCGATCACTGGGTGGTCAACGGCCAGAAGGTGTGGACCTCCTATGCCGACAAGGCCGACTGGATCTTCTGCCTCGTCCGCACCGACAAGGACAACAAGTACCAGGGCATCACCTTCATGCTCTACGACATGGCGAGCGAAGGCGTGGCGACCAAGCCGATCCTGCTGATCAGCGGCAACAGCCCGTTCTGCGAAACCTTCTTCGACGATGTGAAGGTGCCCAAGAGCTATGGTGAAGACGTGCCCGCCCAGGTCGGCGAGGTGAACCGCGGCTGGGACGTGGCGAAATATCTGCTCGGCCACGAACGTGAGATGATCTCGGGCGCCGATGGCGGCAACACCGGGACCATCGGCGCCGCACTGGCGCGCGCCAATGGCGACATCGACCCGGTACTGCGCGCCGAACTGGCGCAGTTCGACGTCGATGCGCTGGCCTATGGCGCGATGGGCGAGAAATTCCTCGACGAGATCAAGGTCGGCAAGGCGCACCCCGCGCAGCCGAACATGATGAAATACGCCGGGACCGAGCTGAACAAGCGCCGCCACGAACTGATGATGGCAGCGGGCGGTTCGACCGCGCTCGAATGGGACAGCGAGGAGACCGGCGGCGGCAAGCCATCGCGCAACTGGCTGCGCACCAAGGCGAACAGCATCGAGGGCGGCACGTCTGAAGTCATGCTCAACGTCATTTCCAAACGTATTCTCGACCTGCCGGGAGCCTGATCGATGCCTCTTTATTACGACGACGACCAGGCGATGCTGGCCGATTCCGCAAGCCAGTTCATGGCCGAGGAAGGATCGACCAAGAAGCAGCTGCGCCATTGGCGCGACCGCGACTGCAAGGATGGTTTCGGCCACGCGCTGTGGCAGCAATTCGCCGAAATGGGGTTCACCGGCATGCTGGTGGACGAAGATGACGGCGGGCTCGGCATGGGCCAGGTCGAAGCCAATATCGTGCTCGAGGAAATCGGTCGCAATCTGACCCCTTCGCCCTTCATGGCGTCCTCCGTGCTCGCGGCCACTGCACTGAAGCACGGCAGCAACGATATGAAGGGCCGCTGGCTGCCGCACCTCATCTCGGGCGAGAAAGTCTATTCGGTCGCCATCGACGAAGGCGCGAAGCACCGTCCCGAACGCATCGCCTGCAAGGCGGAAAAGTCGGGCAATGGCTTCAAGCTGTCGGGCAAGAAGGACTTCGTGGTCTATGGCGCCAGCAGCGAGATGATCGTCGTTGCCGCGCGCACCTCGGGCAGCGATAGCGACAAGGACGGCGTGACGCTGTTCGCCGTACCGCAGGATGCCGCCGGGATGAGCCACGACAGCGTCCGGTTGGTCGACAGTTCGATGGCCAGCCATGTCACCTTCGACAATGTCGAACTCGACGGCGATGCGGTGATCGGCGAGGTCGATGGCGGCCGCGCCGTGCTCGATGCCATGCTGGTCGCGGGCCGGGTCGGCTCGGCTGCGGAAGGCGTGGGCGTGGCCCGCGGCGCGATGGACATGACCGTCGACTACCTCAAGCAGCGCAAGCAGTTCGGCAAGGTAATCGGCGAATTCCAGGCGCTGCAGCACCGCGCCGCGCATCTCTATTCCGAAGTCGAGATCGCCCGCGCGGTCACCGTCAAGGCCGCGCAGCTGGTCGATGGCGGCAGCGAGAAGGCCGATCTGATGGCTTCGGTCGCCAAGGCCAAGGTCGCCAAGGTCGCCGGTCTGGCCGTGCGCGAAGGCGTGCAGATGCACGGCGGCATCGGCATGACCGACGAATACGACATCGGCCTCTATATGAAGCGCGACCGCGCGCTGCAGGAATTCCTCGGCGACCAGTATTACCATGCCGGCCGTGTCGCGGAGCTCAGCGGCTACTAGAACCAGGACCAGCACCAAACCCGGTCATTGCGAGCGGAGCGAAGCAATCCAGGGAGCGGCACGATGGATTACCGCGTCGCCTGCGGCTCCTCGCAATGACTGAAGTGGGAGAGAATTAAATGAACCTAGAAGACCTGTTCAGCCTCAAGGGGCGCGTTGCGCTGGTGACTGGCGGCAGCCGCGGCATCGGCAAGATGATTGTCGAGGGATTCCTCGCCGCGGGCATCGACCGCGTCTATATCAGCGCGCGCAAGATCAACGAGATCGAGGAAACCTGCGCCGAACTGGGCGACCGGGTGATCGGCATCCAGGGCGATCTGTCGACCATCGACGGGATCGAGGCTTTGGTCGAGGAACTGTCGGGCCGCGAAAGCAAGCTCGACATTCTCGTCAACAACGCCGGGGCTGCCTGGGGCGTCGACTATCTCGACTTCCCCGAAGCGGGCTGGGACAAGGTCATGGACCTCAACGTCAAGACGCCGTTCTTCCTCACGCAGAAGCTGCACAAGCTGCTGACGGCCGCGGCCAGCGCGGACAAGCCGGGCAAGGTGATCAACATCACCTCGATCGATGGCCAGCGCGTCAATCCGTGGGAAACCTACAGCTACCAGGCATCGAAGGCCGCGCTGATCCATCTGACGCGGCGCATGGCTGCGCGGCTGGTCAAGGATCACGTCTATGTCACCAGCCTCGCACCGGGGGCCTTCCCGTCGAACATGAACCGCGCGGCGCGCGACCACGAAGACGCGAGCGCGGCGGGCATTCCGTCGAAGCGCGTGGGCGACAAGTTCGATATGGGCGGCACCGCGGTCTATCTCGCCAGCCGCGCGGGCGATTATACGATCGGCGAAACGCTCACCGTCGATGGCGGGATCGTCAACGCCCTGCTGCCGACCCACTTCGCCGAACCCAGCTAAGGCCGGGTCGGCGGGGGCGACCCGTCAGGCGCACAGGATGCAATTGCGGCCCGCGGCCTTGGCGCGATAAAGCGCCTGGTCCGCCTGCCGCAGCGATGCCGCATTGGCCTCGGCCCCGCCGGTGGCCAGTGCGACGCCGCCCGAGAACGAGATCAGCCCCATCGGCTCGTCGGTCTCGCGTAGCTTGAATTCCTTGTCGGCCAATTCGCTGCGGGCGAAATCGAGCAGCTTGACCGCCGCGGCCGCTTCGCCGGACGGAATGACGACGATGAATTCCTCGCCGCCCCACCGGCCGACGAAATGCGGGCTGCAGGCGTCGTCCAGCGTATCCGCAACCAGCTTGATCACGCGGTCGCCGACATTGTGGCCATAGCGGTCGTTGACCGATTTGAAGTGATCGATGTCGCACAGCGCGATGATCCGCGGTTCGCCTTTCGCCGCGAGTTCGCCGAGATAGCCGTCGATCGCCCGGCGATTGGCTAGGCCGGTCAATTCGTCGCGCTGGGCATCGTGGCGCGCCGCCTCGAGCTCCTCGCGCAGCGCCTTGACCTCGTCCATCGCCGCGGTCAGCCGGGTCTGCGTGTCGAGCGATTGCTCGATCATCCGCGCGACGATGGACAGCGTATTGCTGCTGTCGCCCGAAAATGCGCCCGCCTCTTCGCTCAGTTCACGCGCGAAGGCGCCGGTGGCATCGGCTGCCGAGGACGCGAGTTCGCCCAGCTTGATCGCCTGGTGCCGCAGATGCGCGGTCAATTCGCCGTCATTGCGTTCCTGCGACCCGAATATCGCGATCCCGCCATGGCGATCGAAAATCTCGTCCGCCTCGTCCTGCTTGATGCGGTAGCCTTCGGCGATAATCGCCTCGACCGCGCGGCCCATGGGCGAGCCCGCGTCGTTCAGCGCGATATAGGCGAGCGTATAATTCTGCGGGGAGGGCGGCAGCCGGTGGCGTTCGAGGAACGCCATCACCTTCGCCGCATGATCGGACTGCATCGGGGACATATCTATCCGGCCGCCTCGAACTCTTGCCAAAACCCTGCCCGCCTAACGGTTGGCGGCGTGAAAAGGGCCCAAAGATTGAACATGCGCATATGCTGCGGGGTATCCCGGGCCCGAGTCAGGCCATCAGTTCGCGCACGAAGGGGATGAGCCCCGTCTGCCGCTGGCGCTTCATGCGTTCGGCGTCGAGGATTTCGCTGACCTTGTCGAAGCAGCTGTCGACATCCTCGTTGATCACTACGTAATCATAGGCGTCCCAGTGGCTGATCTCGGCGCGGGCGCGCTCCATGCGTGCGGCAATCACCTCTTCGGGATCGGTATTGCGGCTGCGCAAACGGCGTTCGAGTTCGGCGATGCTCGGCGGCAGGATGAACACGCGGACGACGTCCTGCTGGTCCTTCTGGAACAGCTGCTGCGTGCCCTGCCAGTCGATGTCGAACAGGAAGTCCTGCCCTTCCTTCAACGCATTGCGAATGCGGCCCTTGGGCGTGCCATAGCGATGACCGAAGACATGCGCCCATTCGTAGAAATCGTCTTCCTCGACCATGCGATCGAATTCGGCATCGTCGACGAAATAGTAATGCACCCCATCCACTTCGCCCGCGCGCGGCGGGCGCGTGGTGACGCTGACCGAGAGCTTGATCTCGTCGTCGCTGCCGAGCAGCATGCGCGAAATGGTGGTCTTCCCCGCCCCGCTGGGCGAGGAAAGGATGAACATCAGCCCCCGGCGGGCAAGCGTAGCGGATTGGAGGGTGGATTCGGCCATGCGCGCTGTTGCCGCATCGGACGCCGCCAAATCAACCCCTGCGCGCAGTATCCTGTCAGATCTTGCTGTCGGAGGACGCCTGTTTGTGCAGCATGCGGTCACCTTTGCGGCGCGCCTGGCGCTTCGACTGGCTGCGATCGAACAGAACCTTCAGCGCGAGTCCGGTGGTCACCACCAATGCGCCGGGCACCGATTTGGTCGCGACCTTGGTCACGCCGTAAGCCGCCAGCGTGTGCACGAGGCTGCGGCTTTCGACTGCATCCTTGGCAAACTGCTTGCCATATTGCCGGCCCAGCACTGCCTTTTCGACTGCCATGCGCGACAGCCGGCCCGCGCTGCGCAGCAGGATGTCGTGGATGATCAGATTGGTCGCCGGATTGGTGCTCGGGCCCGGCACCGGATCGTCATGCGACGGCGACCGGTCGGTCACGCGTTCGAGCCCATCGCCGACCACATCGGTCAGATGGTTGGGTTTGTCTTCGTCGGTCAATCCGAGTTTCGCCATGTCATGTCCCGCTCTACCGGGAAGACCCGGCGCTTACTTCTTACGGCCGAAATCGACCGTGACGACATTGGAGCCGTCATCTGCCCCTTCAACGGCTTCGCCTACCGCCTGTTCCGTCCCGTCGTTATCGGGATGTTCGGTTGGCGCAGGGGCCATGTCGGCGACGGTCGCCTGGAACTGCAGTCCGAAATCCACCGCCGGATCGACGAATTGCGTGATCGCGGCATAGGGAATGTCGAGTTCGGCGGGGACCTGGTTGAACGACAGGCCGACGGCGAAGCCGTCTTCGCGCACGTTCAAATTCCAGAACTTGTTCTGCAGCACGATGGTCATCTCGTCGGGGAATCGCTCGCGCAGGGCGGCCGGGATCGAGACGCCGGGGGCGTGGGTCTTGAAGGTAATGTAGAAATGATGCGCGCCGGGCAGTTCGCTGCCGCCCTGCTCGATTTCACCCAGCACGCGCCCGACCACGGCGCGCAGGGCTTCCTGCACGATGGAATCATAAGGGATCAGGCTGTCGGGCGTATCGTCGCTCATGCCGCGCTAGGTGGAGTGGCATGCGGTCGGGGTCAAGCGGTTTAAGAACGCCTTTACCGTGTAAGTGGTGCATTATCTTGCGCCTCGCCGCGTGCGGCTCTAGCGCGGCGGCATGCGTACAGGCCGGATCGAGCGAAACACTGCGGAAACCAAGATCCTCGTCGAGATCGATCTCGACGGGACGGGATCATATCAGGTCGAGACCGGGATCGGCTTTCTCGATCACATGGTCGAACAATTCGCCAAGCATTCGCTGATCGACGTCACGATGAAGGTCGATGGCGACCTCCATATCGACCAGCACCACACCACTGAAGACAGCGCGCTGGCGCTGGGCCAGGCGCTCGCCGCCGCGCTCGGCGACAAGGGCGGGATCGCGCGTTACGGCAGCGCCTATTCGCCGATGGACGAAACGCTGGCGCGCGTCGCGCTCGACATTTCGGGTCGTCCCTATCTCGTGTGGAAGGCCGGGTTCAGCCAGGAAAAGCTCGGTGAATGGGACACCGAGCTGATCGAACACTGGTTCCATTCGGTCGCGCAGACCTGCGGGCTGACGCTGCATGTCGAACTGCTCTACGGCAGCAACAACCACCATATCTGCGAAGCGATCTACAAGGGTTTCGCCCGCGCGATGCGCGCGGCGGTCGAAGTCGATCCGCGCAAGCGCGGCGCAATCCCCAGCACCAAGGGGCAGCTCGGTGGGTGAAATCGTCGCGCTTGTCGATTACGGCGCGGGCAATCTGCATTCGGTTGAAAACGCGCTGCGCCGGGTTGGGGCGACCGTCAAGGTAACCGCCGATCCCGATGTGCTGCGCGCCGCCGACCGGATCGTGCTGCCCGGCGTCGGCTCGTTCCGGGCCTGTGCCGAGGGACTGCGCGCCGAACATGGCGTGATCGAGGCCATGCGCGAGCGGGTATTCGTTGGCGGGGCGCCCTTCCTCGGCATTTGCGTGGGCATGCAATTGCTCGCCACGCGCGGCCTCGAACATGGCGAAACGCCGGGGCTGGGCTGGATCGACGGGGCGGTGCGCAAGATCGAACCGAGTGATATCAGCGTGAAGGTCCCGCATATGGGCTGGAACGATGTCGCCCCGATGCCGCATGCGCGCGGGCACGATGTGCTGGTTGGCGGCGAGGCCTATTTCCTGCATTCCTACCATTTCAAGGTGCGCCACCACGAAGACGTGCTGGCAATGACCGATCATGGCGGCGGGCTGGTTGCCGCGGTCGGGCGCGACAATGTCGTGGGCGTGCAATTCCATCCCGAAAAGAGCCAGGCCTACGGGCTCGACCTGCTGAGCAAATTCCTCGAATGGAAGCCTTGATTTTGATTGATGCCCTGCCAGCCCGCGCCCCCACCCGGCCACCCACGGCACGGTATTCTATGGGTGGCCGGGTGGGGGCGCGGGCCGGTGCCGCAATATGGATGTAAACGCATGATCGTATTTCCCGCTATCGACCTCAAGAACGGCCAGGTTGTCCGTCTTGCCGAAGGCGATATGGACCGCGCGACCGTCTATGGCGACGATCCTGCTGCGCAGGCCGCCCTCTTTGCCGAAGCCGGTGCGGACCATTTGCATGTGGTCGACCTCGATGGTTCTTTCGCAGGTTCGGCGCAGAACCGCGGCGCGGTCGAGGCGGTCGTTGCCGCGTTCCCCGGACGCGTCCAGCTGGGCGGCGGTATCCGCACGTCCGCCGATGTCGAAGGCTGGTTCGCGGCGGGCATTGCGCGGATCGTGATCGGCACTGCGGCGCTCAAACACCCGCAATTCGTCAAGGACATGGCACGCGACTATCCCGAGGCGATCGTGGTCGCGGTCGACGCACGCCACGGCATGGTCGCGACCGATGGCTGGGCCGAAGTATCCGACGTCCCGATCGCCGACATGGCGCGCCGCTTCGAGGATGCGGGCGTTGCCAGCCTGCTGTTCACCGACATCGGGCGCGACGGAATGCTCAAGGGCGTCAATATCGATGCCACGGTGGGGCTGGCGCGGCAGGTGGACATTCCGGTGATCGCCAGCGGCGGGGTCAAGGGCCTCACCGATATCGATACGCTCGCGCAATTCGCGAAGGATGGCATCGAGGGCGTGATCACCGGCCGGGCGCTCTATGACGGGCGGCTGGATCTGGCCGCTGCGCTACGCGTGGCAACGCGCGCATGACCGTCCGCATCCGAGTCATACCCTGTCTCGACGTCCGCGACGGGCGCGTCGTCAAGGGCGTGAACTTCGTCGACTTGCGCGATGCGGGCGACCCGGTCGAACAGGCGCAGGCCTATGATGCGGCGGGCGCGGACGAGCTCTGCTTCCTCGATATCTCCGCCAGCCACGAGGGGCGCGGGACGCTGCTCGACATGGTTCGCCGTACTGCCGAGGTCTGCTTCATGCCGCTGACCGTGGGCGGCGGCGTGCGCAGCGTCGAGGATGCGCGCGCGCTGCTGCTCGCCGGGGCGGACAAGGTCGCGGTCAACTCGGCGGCGGTGGCGCGCCCCGAACTGGTGCGCGAGATCGCCGAGAAATTCGGCAGCCAGTGCGTCGTCGCCAGCGTCGATGCGCGCGCGTCGACCAGCGGCGATGTGCGCGGCTGGGAAATCTACACGCATGGCGGGCGCAAGCCGACCGGGATCGACGCGGTCGAGCACGCGATCCGGCTGGCCGAGCTCGGGGCCGGCGAACTGCTGGTTACCTCGATGGACGGTGACGGCACCAAGAACGGATATGATGTCGATCTGACTCGCGCGATTGCCGATGCGGTGTCGGTGCCGGTCATCGCCAGCGGAGGCGTCGGCCAGCTCGACCATCTCGTCGAAGGCGTGACGCGCGGCCATGCGAGCGCGGTCCTTGCCGCCTCGATCTTCCATTTCGGCGAACACACCGTGGCCGAAGCGCATGCCGCGCTGCGCGCCGCGGGATTGCCCGCGCGCGGCTGACGCGGGCGTCCCTTCACGGGACAGGGCCAGCGCGGTTCATCCTGCGTAGCAGGGACCCGTGATATGGAGCATCCATGACCAGTCAATTCATTTCGCTGGCCGCGCAATTCGCGGAACTCGGCGGCCCCGCCGGTCTCTCCGCGCGGCTGGTCGAACCGAGCATGCTGACGCTGGTCGCCGTCGGGATTGCGGGCGTGCTGGTCGGTCGCTTCATGATCGGCCGCAACTGAGATTGACGCTGTGCGCAGGCGCCGTGCATAGCACGCGGCATGGACACGCTTTCCCGTCTCGCACAGACCATCGCGCAACGCCGCGCGGCCGATCCGTCGCATAGCTATGTCGCCAGCCTTCATGCTAAGGGCCTGCCGCAGATCGCGCGCAAGCTGGGCGAGGAAGGCGTCGAGGCTGCCATTGCGACCCTGTCGGGCGATGACGGAGAACTGGTCGGCGAGGCGGCGGACATCCTCTTCCACCTGCTTGTCGCGCTGGATGCGCGCGACATCGATTTTGCCGAGGTACTGGCCGAACTCGACCGGCGCGAGGGCGTGTCCGGGATCGACGAGAAAGCCAACAGGAGCGCATAATGCCGATCGACCCGACGCTGCCCTTCGATGACGACAATGTCTTCGCCAAGATCCTGCGCGGGGAAATCCCCTCGGCCAAGGTCTATGAAGACGAGTGGGCCTATGCCTTCGAGGACATCAACCCGCAGGCCGAAGTGCACACGCTGGTCATTCCCAAGGGGCGTTATGTCAGCTGGGACGATTTCAGCGCCACCGCGAGCGCGGAAGAGATCGCGGGCTTCGTCCGCGCAGTCGGCCAGGTCGCGCGCGACAAGGGGCTCGTCGAACCCGGTTATCGGATGATGGCCAATATCGGCGCGCACGGCGGGCAGGAAGTGCCGCACCTGCATGTCCATATCTTCGGTGGTGAGCCGCTGGGGCCGATGATCGCCCGGCGATAGGGCGCGCGGGGCGCGACCGGCGCGGTGGGTTCGATACCGTTTGCGCACCCGAATAAGGTTGACCGAATCCCCACCGCCGGTTAACGGCCCGCTTGATTTCGACGCGTCGGGACACCATTTCCGGCGCGCATTTATTTCCAGAGAGACATCATGAAGATCCGCAACAGCCTCAAGTCGCTCAAGGCCCGTCATCGCGATTGCCGCGTCATCCGTCGCCGCGGGCGCACCTATGTCATCAACAAGACCAACCGCCGCTTCAAGGCCCGCCAGGGCTAATTGGCGCGTCGCCCGCTGGGCGGCAGTCTTGCAGATCGGCCCGGCTCCGAGAGGAGTACGGGCCGTTCGCGTTTGAGGTGATGTGATGCAGGTTGAGGCCGTCGTATTCGATGTGGGCCGGGTGCTTTACCAATGGCAACTGGCGCATCTGTTCGAGAAGATCGTTTCCGATCCGGGCCGTCTCGCCAAGCTGCTCGACGAAGTGGTGACCGAGGAATGGCACTTCGAGGCCGATGCCGGGCGCGCGCTCGCCGACATGGTCCCCGAACGCATCGCACTCTACCCCGACTTCGAAGCCGAGATCCGCGCCTATGCGGCGCGCTTCAACGAAACCATTCCGGGTCCTGTCCCGGGCAGCCATGCGCTGGTCGAGCGACTCGACGCGCGCGGCATACCGCTATTCGCCATCACCAATTTCGGGGCCGAGTTCTGGGCGGGCTTTCGCCCCACAGCGCCGATCTTCGATCGCTTCGGCCAGATAGTCGTCTCGGGCGAGGAAAAGCTGGCCAAGCCCGACCCGGCGATCTTCGCGTTGGCGCAGGGCCGCTTTAGCAAGCCTGCTGAAGCCATGCTGTTCATCGACGACAACCGCGCCAATGTGGAGGCGGCCGCGGCCTGCGGCTGGCAGGTCCATCATTTCACGCAGGCTTCCGCACTCGAGGCGGATCTCGCGAGTCGCGGGCTGATATGAAAAAGGCCCCGGCGATCGAATCGCCAGGGCCCGCAAGGTAGCCACCCGAAGGAGAGGGGTGGGATCGGATACGGATCAGCCGTTGCACTGCGCCAGCTTGTCGGCCTCGAGAACCTTGTCGTCCGCGGTGAACGCGGCGATTTCGCCATGTTCGCGCTGGAGTTCGCGGCACATGCGCAGCGGCCGCGAGCGGCCCTTCTGGGCGACGCAGGTCGTGCCCTGGCAGATCCAGGCGACGCCGCCGGCCACGGTGGTGGTCCGTTCGGCAACCGGCTGCGCCAGTTCGACGGTGTAGAAAATGCCGTTGGAGCGGGCTTCGGCAGCGGTCGGTGCAAGCAGCGCGCCGAAGGTGAGCGAAGTGTAGGCAAAGGCGGCGGCGATAACGCCGACATTGATCGACCGGGGGAGGGGGGAGGTCATGGGGAAGTCCTTCCTGATTGCAATTATATCAACAGGGCTTGTGATCCACGCAATTGAGTTTCATTTAGCAACCTGTTGTGGGAAGGCTGTCTAGTCGTATAGGTTGCGTAATGCAACCCACATATCTAAAAATTTGGCAAAAGCCGATTATTCGCTAGATAGGTTGCTGGAAAAGGACTGAATTTATGGGTGACATCCGCGAACCGCTCCGTGAACTGACCGAATGCGGCCTGCCGCAAGCACTCGAAGTCATGGGCGAGCGATGGTCATTCATGATCCTGCGCGCCAGCTTCAACGGCCTCCACCACTTCGAGGAATTCCTCAGCGAACTCGGGATCGCGCGCAACATCCTGTCCAACCGGCTGGCCAAGCTGGTCGAGCACGGGATCCTCAAACGCGATCCCTGCGCCGATGACAAGCGCAAGATCGAATATCGCCTGACTGACAAGGGACTCGACCTGCTCCCCGCCATGGTCGCGCTGCGCCAATGGGGTCAGAAATACGGCGCCGAAGTGGTCGAGAACCCGGTGCTGGTCGACGAACGCGACCGCCTGCCGATCGGCCCAACCGCGATTCTCAGCCATGACGGCCGCATTCTCGGCCCGGCCGATCTCCATTTGGTGGAACGCGCCAATCTCGGCATTCGTGCCGATGGCAGCAAGGCCGAAGCCGGCGCGGCGCTGAAGCGTGGCGGCGTGGTCGACATCGCCAGCGCCCGCAAGGCCAAGAGCGCGGCCTGAACGACTCGGTCGAGCGTACCGGCGACGGACGCTATATCATCGTTCGCGGCCGGTTGTGGCGCGCCAGCAATCCCGCCTTGCCCGAGGCCGAACGCCAGCGTCTGGTCGACCGGCTAATGGATGCCCGCCGCGCAGTGGCGGCGGCCAAACGCGCGCAGGATGCCGCTGCCGAAAGCGCAGCCCGCGCCCAGGTCGACGCTGCAAAAATTGCGCTGGGTGAGCGCGGGCCGGTGTGGTGGGACGACGGCGCGCCCGACTACAACCGCCATCTGATCAAGAACACGCCCTATGCGGAGGCAGCACCCGAAGCGGATTAATTGCGCAGCCGCCGCCGCGCCGCTTCGCCCGGATCGATCTCGTAGGAGATCCTGATTCGCACCCATTCGCCGACCATCGGGCGGCCCCCGCGCTGGGGCGGGCGGACCTTAAACTGCCACGATGCCGCCAGCACCGCCTGGGCGATACCCAACCCCTGCGGCGATTCGCCCACCACGACGCAATCCTCGACGCGGAAATCGGCTACGGTACGGCAGTCGATCAGCCCCCAGCCGGGCCCCTGCGCGGTCGACAGATACCCGGCAAGCTCATCGTCATACGGCCTGCGATACCACCGCGCGGCATAAAGCGGTTCGCCGTTTGGCCCGCTCCCCGCGATCCGCGGCGTGTCGCCGGGCGAGGATGTGTCGGGCGGACCATAGGCTTGCGGCTTCTCGGCCGGCGCTGGCGGGGCCTGCCGGGGCACGCGTTCGAGCGAGAAGTCATTGCGCAGGACCGGGCGCGGTACCGGCAGCGGCGGGGCGACTTGCGGGCGGGGCTCCACTGCCGCGTCCTCCGGCTGCGTCTGCGAGACCTGTGGCTGTGCCGCTTCGGGGACCTCCGCAGGCATAGGTGCGTCGGCGACCGCCTCCTCCTCGTCTTGCGACGATGTGGTGAAGGCAACCAGCGTATCGGTCATGGCGACCACCTCGCGCTTCACGCTACCAAGCGAGAGCAGCACCAACACCAGCAGGATCTCGACCGCCAGCGCGAGAGCGAGCGCGGGGATCCGCTGACGCCATTCGGGCGGCAGGTCTTGGTACCGCTGCCGCAACCCGGCGATCGGGGAGGCGGGTTCGGTCACGGGAACAGGGTTTCTCGAAATCGCGGTGTCTCGCCGGTTACCGGCACGCGCCGGTCGCACATCTACGCCCCACATCTGCGCGCATGGGCGATTGCGCGCGCGCCTTCAAGCAAAGACTGCGGCTGGTAACGATTGCCGCGGCCCGCCCCGCCGAACGCCGCAGTGGCACCGTGACGTCATTGTTAAAACGATCTCAACAAGTCGCTGTCACAAAGCACCATTGTAACGAATCCACCCAGCAGAGCCGGACCTGCCTTGTGATCGAAATCGAAGTTCAAAACGAGACGCACCAGGATGTGCACCGCATCAAGGTGATGAACGTGCCACGCATTGGCGAAGGCATTCGTCTGCGCGAGCCCAGCGGCCAGTGGGCATCCTACGATATCCTCGACGTGTGGTACCAGCAGGCCGAATATGGCGAAGTCTGGGTGCCCTATATCCACGTCCGGATGACGCCCGACGAGATGAAAACCGCCGAAATGGCGCGCGTGAACCCCTTGGTCGACAAGGGGCAGCAGGTGCCGATCGAGGATTTCCTCAAGAAGTTCGAAGGCGACCACGAGCACGAAACGGTCAAGCTCAACCTCGACATGAGCGAAGACGTCTGAGCTTCAGGCGCGCGGCGGCTGTCGCCGATAGCTGAGCGCTTCGGCGACATGGATGCGCCCGACCCGCTCGGTCCCCGCCAGATCCGCAATCGTCCGCGCAACGCGCAACATCCGCGTATAGCTGCGCGCCGATAGCCGCATTGCGGTCGCGGCCTGCAACAACAGCTGCCGTCCGGCCTCGTCGGGTTCGGCGAACTCCTCCAGTGCGCTGCCCTCGAGCTCGGCATTGGTCCGCGCCTGGCTTGCCTCTGCGCGCGCCGACTGGCGCTGGCGTGCGGCCGCGACTCGCGCGGCTACCTCTGTGCTGCCTTCCGCAGGTGGTGGCAGCGCAAGATCGGCGGCGCTGACCGGATCGACCTCGACATGCAGATCGATGCGGTCGAGCATGGGGCCCGAAACCTTACCCTGGTAATCGGCGGCGCAGCGCGGGGCGCGGCTGCAGGCCAGCGCAGGGTCGCCCAGATGGCCGCAGCGGCACGGGTTCATCGCCGCGATCAGCTGGACATTTGCGGGAAAGGTGACGTGCGCATTGGCGCGCGCGACATCGACCTTGCCCGTTTCGAGCGGCTGGCGCAGCGAATCGAGCACCGCGCGCTGGAACTCGGGCAGTTCGTCGAGGAACAGCACCCCCAGATGCGCGAGACTGACCTCGCCCGGCTTGACCCGCAGGCCGCCCCCGGTGAGCGCCGCCATGCTCGCCGAGTGATGCGGCGCACGGAACGGGCGCGCGCGGCTGATGCGCCCCTCGGCCAGCGTCCCGGCGACCGATTGCACCATCGACACTTCGAGCGCCTCGGCAGGCGCAAGCGGCGGCAGGATGCCCGGCAGGCAGCTCGCCAGTAGCGATTTCCCCGCGCCCGGCGGGCCGATCATCAGCAGGTTGTGTCCGGCTACACTCGCACGGATAAATGCTGTGGAAAGCGGTCGAGAATGGCGGGAAGTGGGCCGTTAGCGGTCTGTCCGGTTTGCGAATTGATCAGAGTAATTGCTGACATTCAGAGCACCTCTATTCAGCAGATATGCCGCTCCTCTCGACCACCGGCGGATGGCTACGCGATTAAGTGGCCAAGGCAAAAAACCTTTGATGGGAGCGCCGACAGGATATCAATCGGTTCGGAAAATAACGAACGACCAGCCGATTAAGCGCCTGAGCAGTTAGGCTGAACAACGCGGGCGCGTAAAATCCGCACCGGCTGCTCAAGGATTTGTTCTGCCATGGCAGCCAAGGGGCTGTCCGAGCTTACAGGCTGCTTGTGAATCTCGCGGACCACATCCATTCCGCAGATGACCTGCCCAAATACTGCAAAACCCTGTCCATCGGGATTGCGTTTACCGCCATGGTCGAGCGCGGGCTGAGGGCCGATCGATACGAAGAAAGACGTGGCGGTGGTGGTGCCGATATCCCCGCGCGGCAACGACACCGCGCCGTCGATATGCTTCAGTCCGGTCTGGTTCGTGCCCTCGTGAGGAATGGGATCCTGATCGAGCGGTGGAGCGTGCTCACCAACAGCCGCCTGGACAACCTCGATCGGATTTTCCGTCCTGTCGTTATCCGGGCGCACCGCGCGGAAGAAACTGCCGCCATCATACTGTTGCGCGTTCACTTGTCCCAAAAAGGCGTCGCTCGAAGCTGGCGCCTCCTTCGAATGGATCAGAATGGTAATGACCCCGGCGTCCGTCTGTAGTTCGACAGCGGGATCCCCGTGCTCGCAGTCACGGCTTTCGACGACCGAAGGCAGCAGCACCCCCCACGCAGTCATCAGGCCAAGGATCGCGGCCCGCCGTATCACTCTGGCTTGCTCTCGGGTTGGCCATCCTTCCCGGCCTTAGATGCGCCGCCCTTCCGGCGCTTCATCTCGGCAATGGTATAGTCATAGCCGTTGATCAGCTCGAACTCCTTGGGCGGCGTTTTGCCTGCCAGATGTTCGACGAAATAGTCCCACCCCCGGCGTTGCGCGTAGCCCGTGTAAGAGTGGCCAGCACGCGGAGCGATCACCAGGTCGAAGTCCTTGTTCTCGTCCTCCAGCTTCTGGACCAGATTGAACAATGTGCCAGGCTGGACGCCCGTATCCATGAGGCCCTGATAAAGCAGCAGTTTGCCCTCCAGGTTCTTGGCATAGGTGAGATTGGCCTGCGCTAGGTAATTGTCGCCATCCAATTCGCCCTGATAACGCTCCCCCCAGCTATGCCAGAAGTCCCGCTGATCGTGATTGCCTGCACCGGAAACCGCGACTTTGTAGAAATCGGGGTAACGCAGAATCGCGCTGGTGCTCATGTAACCGCCACCTGAAAAGCCGGTGATACCAACCCGGTCGAGGTCCATATAGGGGTAGCGCTGCGCGAGCTGCCGGATGGCTGCGATATGATCCTCGACCTCGCTCGCCTTTTCGACGGCACCGTAGGAATGCTCATGGAATTCCCGGTCGCGGCCGGTCGTCCCGCGTCCGTCGATGATGACGGTGACGAAGCCTAGCTCAGCCAGCGGCATCGCCATATTGGCAAGTCCGTCCAGCGCGACCGGCACGACCGCCGCCTGCGGACCGCCGTAGATCAGGTCGATGACCGGGTATATCTTGCTTGGATCGAAATCGCTCGGCCGAAAAATCGCACCTTGTAGTATGGTCTTGCCGTTTGCGGCCTTCACCAGCACCGGTTCGGGCCGGCGGAAGCCCTCGGGCACATGGTTCAGGCTTGCGGTTTCGAGCGTCGCAACCTCCCGCCTGGATCGCGTCCTGATCACGCTGACCGCCGGCCGGTCGATCCGCTGGCGCGTTTCCACCCAGTAATCGCCGCTTGGCGAAACGCCGCTGCCGCGCGGCGCGCCGCCCAGCAGAAGCGCGAAGGACACGCCGTTGCGCCCGTCCGGCGCAATAAATCGGTGATCGTCGCCCTGGCTGAGAATTTCGCCGTTCCCGGTATCGAGATCGATGCGAAGAATCTCCTCGTAGTAGGGGTTCTTGGTCGGATCCCGGCCGGAAATGGAGATGAGCACCTCGCCACGGCTTTCATCCGCGCTCACGATGCGACGGACACCATAGGCATCGTCGGTCAGTTTGCGCACGAGCTGGCCGGTGGCAAGATCGTACAGATAGAGCTGTGGCCTGCCGGTTCGCTCGGAATACCAGATCACCTGGTTTCGTTCGGGCAAAGGAACGATCGAAGCCGCTTCATAGACGTTGTCGGACAGCTCGACGTAGCCGTCCGGATTGGTTTCGCTAAACAGCTCGGTCGTATCGCCCGTGCTTGCATCGGCGGAGATCAGATGAGCGGCTTTCTCTCCGCGCTCGACATCGACGAAGAACACGCGTTTGCCATCGCCGCCCCACCACGCTCGGCCGCCGTTGAAGGGCGCGTCGAGCATGCGACCCGCTGGCAGGTCGCGGTATTTGATGGGCACCTGTTTGCCGTCTTCGACGTCGACCACCAGCATGCGATACATCGGGATGTGCAGATCGCCTGGGAAGGCATAGGGCATGCTGAATGCCACCGGCCTTACGCCATCTTCGGGCGCATATTGAATGAAGGGGACGTCTTTTACCTGCCGATCGTCGGTCTGCACGGTGAAGACGCGCTTCGAATCCGGGGCCCAGCGCAACTCGCTGCCCCAAGTGAACCCTCTCGATGCGCCCGGTTTGGTGGCATAGGCATAGCGTTCCTGGCCATCGGTCGTAATGGGCTTTTCTTCGCCGGATTCGAGGTCTCGAACCCAGATATTCCAGTCCTTCACATAGGCTTCCAGCTTCCCGTCGGGGGAAACCACCGGCGCGGAAAGCAACGCATCCCCTAACTCTTTCAACACTCCATTGCTGTCGTAGGAATACCGCTTCTGAAATGCGGAAAAGGTGATCGTTCCATCGCCATCGACATATAGGTCGGTGATGCCCAGGTCGTCGGGCGGGAAGATATTGCCGCTTTTCTTTGTAAGCTTGGCCGCGAGGTCGCTGTGATCGAACAATAGCCGTGAATTGCCGGTGCGCGCGTCGACCAGGGTATAGGTACAGCCCGCTTCGGTCTGCTTGCAATACCAGAAGCGGTCTTCGCCGCCGATCCAGGTCGGGATGACCTGATTGTTCAGCGAAACGGGGCTTCCCCCCCGTGCGAGCATAGCCGCCCGCTCGTAACGCGCTTCCATTTCAGCGGTGGCTGCCGGCTCTTCTACCGACGTGTGCTGCTGCTCCGCCGTCTGGGCAAGTGCAGGGGCGGACGTAAGCGCGATCGCACACATGCCTGCAAGCAGGCCGTAATGGCGTTTGGTATTCATGAGTTTCTCACCTGAATTGCTACGGGCGGCCTGAACTTGCTCTCTCAGAAGCTGGCCCTGACCTGGGCGCCAAACGAACGCGGTATCGGGCGGCCGGGATAGGGAAGCGAGCCAAAGGCGGGATAGGTAACGCCGTATTCGTTGAGGATGTTCTTCGCGAACAACTGAATGGAAAACCCCGAAATTTCGGTGCCGACGTTGAGGTTCAGAAGGTGCTGCGTTTCCGACAGCGCCGGAACCGCCTGGAAACTGCGGAACCAGACCTGAATTCCATCGGCAAACTGATAGTCGAGACGTGCAAATGACGGCGCATCGCCCAGATCGAACCGGTATTCTGCAGACGCCGATCCCGAGTAACGCGGTGCGTAATCGGCGCGGTCGCCGGCAAAATGCTCCACGGTCGTCGTCTTGTATTCCATGTTGTTCCAACCGCCCGTCAAAGACAGCGTCAGCGAAGGAACCGGGCGATAGGTCAGCTGGGCGTCGATGCCGTTGCCGGCCATCTTGGCACCATTCACGGTATAGGTGTTCAACCCGTTGGGCGCGGTCGCGACGGACTGGATGTCGCTCCAGACATTGCGGAACACTGCGACTTCGCCGGTGAGACGCCTGTCGAACGATTCGTATTTGGCACCCAACTCGTAAGTCCAGACGGAGTCGGGATCATAAGAGGGCGGTATGACGACCGTTCCCCCGCCGACCGAGGTCGTGTTGAAGCCGCCGCTCCGGAAGCCCTTGGATGCGGTCGCATAAAGGTTGAGCGAGTCGCTGACCAGGTAAGATATGTTCAACTTGGGCGTAAAGGCACTGAAGGTATCTGCGCCTTGATCGAGCGATGGAGTGCCAAAAATCCTGGTGGCCGAGTTGGTCGTCCGCTTGTCTTCGAAATAACGACCACCGAGGTTCAAATCCAGTCCGGAGAGCAGTTCATAGGTAAGGTCGCCGAAAACTGCCCACGATTCAGAGGTTCCTTCGGTGTCGCCGAAATAGTAGTCGGCCGGGACTGCGGTGACCGGGTCGCTTTCCCCGGATACGAGACTCGTGCTTCTCGAGTTGCGATAGAAAGCCCCGATGAGAGCGCGCAGTCCGGTCGAGCTATCATACTGAGCGCGAACCTCTTGCGAAAAGGCGCGAAAACTCGAAGCTCCGTTGAAGACATAGGAGTTCAATGTCCCCGGCTGAAGTCCCTGCAAAAGCTCGACGGTTGGTGCCAGGATATCGGTGATATCGGTGACGTTGCTCCCATTGCGCTCCTGCCAGCTTGTCGCGCTCACCAATGATACCGCGCCCAGGTCGTAGTCGAGAACGGCGCTGAAAAGATTGATCCGATTCTTGATCGGGGTCGGAACCGCATAATAGACCTGACGATCCTCGTCTGCGGTATTGTTGCCTCCCGTGTCGATCTCCTGGTGCGACGCGAGAAGGGTCGCGATGAGATCCTCGCCAAGCCTGGCCAACAGTTTTCCGCGCACGAAGTAAGAACTGCCACCATTCAGGTTCTCTTCGCCGGTGCGGGGATTGTCGATCCAGCCAGCGATACTGGTATAGCCGCCGGCTACCCGCAGCCCGAGCTGATCCTCCACCAGAGGCAGATTGAACACGCCTTCGCCACGCCAAGCCAGTTCGCCGCCTTCTACGACGCTGAGTTCGCCTAGCGCCGATCCGCTGACAGCCGAGAGCTCGGGATCATTGGTGATGTAGCGGATGGTGCCGCCCATCGCACCTTGGCCGTAGAGGGTCCCCTGCGGACCGCGCAACAGTTCCACTCGTGCAATATCGACGAGCCGAATATCGGGCCCTTGGTCGGGCGCTTCGGTGTTGAGCGGAATTTCATCGAGATACTGCCCGATCTGGGCAAGACCGCTGAACGAAGACACGCCACGGAACTGGATGCGCTGCTGGCCCGGTCCGAACTCCGAAATGGAAAGGCCAGGAACCGTGTACTGCAGATCGGTGATTGTCTCTGCATTTCGGTTGCGGATTTCCCGCTGGCTTTTGACGCTGATGGATATCGGCACGTCGAATGCGGTCTCGGTGACTTTCTGCGCAGTCACCACGATCTCGTTGCTATAGTCGTCGGCGGACTGGACCTGTGACCGCGCAGCCTGAGGGCCCTGCGCGCGCGGCACTTTCGGGCTGGATTTTACTACGTAAACGCCCTGCGCGGTCGGTTGGGCCACCAAGCCGGTGCCACGCAGTGCCAGATCCAGTGCATCCTCGGTCGAATAGCTACCTTTGACCGCACGGCTGCGCTTGCCGCGAACTTCGTCTCCATCGAATATCACCTGGGACTTCGTGATCGAGGCGATCGCGCGAAGCGCCGACCCGATATCCTGCGTGCGCAGTTCGAAATTGTAGGTTTGTTGCTCAGCCTGCGCGGGTGTGGCGCTAGCCGCAACCACGATTGTAGCCAGACCGCAAAATAGGCCAGTACGCATGGACATGATTTCCCCCCGGATTGTGGTCTTCATGGTACGATCGGTGGATCGCCCTCACACCATCTGACGCACGAGGTCGGGATTCACGCCCGATTATTTTTCGGGCAGTTTCAACTTTGCACTCGAAATCACAATCTTCTTCTCGTCCGCGCTGACCCTGACGGGGTACAGAGAGGCGACACCGCTGACGAAGGCGGCAGTATCGCCTGCATCGAACTCGCCATTGATGATCAGTCGTCCGGCAGCCGCATCACCCAGCACTATCGGAGTGTCCGAGGTCCGGTTCACCCGTTCGATCGCGAGCGATAGAGGTTCATCGATAAAGCTCAATCGACCGCCCTCCCAGCTAAGGGAACGCTCCACATCGCCGGGCGCAATCGTGGCCGTGCGAGCCTTTGTGGACAAGATCAGCTCCTGGCCGGGCATGAAGACCCGATCGCTCAAGGAGCCGTCTGCCAACAGCTTGGACGCATCCGCCAGATCGGTTGCCTCGGCCTCGTCGAGCACCGCGACATGCCCTTCGTAGAGAAATACTCTGATCTGTTGAGGCAGAAGTTCGACACTGAAGGCGGTGCCGATTGCGACAACGGTCTTGTCGCCCGCGGTTACAATGAACGGACGCAGCGGATCACTGGCGACGTCGAACTTGGCCCGTCCGCGTTCGATCGAAAGGGCGCGTCGCTCACGAGAATAAGTAACCTCGACACTGCTCGCAGCATCGAGCGAGAGCTTCGAGCCGTCTTCGAGACTGACGACCCTGCGCTCTCCGATACCGGTCGTATAGATTTCGGACTGGTTCCCAATGAACACCAGGCCGGTCAGCACGGCGAGAAGCATGACAGCGGCCGCAAAACCCGCGCCCATGTATACAAAACGCTTGGGCATTGGCTCATGCCAATCCGGCTGCCCCTCTTCCATCGCTGTTAACGCCTGCGCGCGCAGCGAGAGGAAGCCAGGCATTTCCGCTATCGCATCGGCCCCTTGCCAAACCAGAACCATTTTCTCGAACGCTTCTTCGTGGCGGGGGTCGGCACAGATCCAGGCGTCGAATTCCCTTTGTTCGGAGAGATCCAGTGCGTCTTCGGCAAGCAGGCAGCACCACTTCGCTGCCTGCTCTTCGAAGGGGGTCACACCCTCATCTTGGGTGGGAAAACTCATGGTCTTTTCTCTATCCGGCGTGCGAGCGCGACCATGGCGCGGGTAATGTGCTTCTCGACCGTGCGCACGTGGAGGGCGAAACTGTCGGCGATCGTCTGTTTGTCGATTCCCTCGACACGGTAGAGAACGAAAATCTGGCGAGTGGGCTCGGGCAGGGCCTGAATGCCTGACCACAGCGCTCCCAGTGTTTCGCGCGCTACAAGGGAGCGGTGCGGATCAAGCGGGTCGATACCCAGGCTTGTGTCCTGAAGAACCCGCGAACGATAGGCGTGACGCACACGTTGGCGGCGTGCGTGATCCCGCAAAATATTTGCGGCTATGCGAAAAATGAAGGGCTCGCTTACCTCCAGATTATCCTCGCCCTTGCGGGCGAGACGAATGAAAACCTCCTGCGTCATATCTTCGGCTTCGGCATGACTCGACACCCTGCGGCGAAAGTACGCGAGCAGTGCTGGTCGATACTGACGGCTAACCCTTTCAAGTTCGGCTGGGGCTCGCTCTGTCACGCACTCTCCTTGCCAACGTATTCATTGCCTTAAACGCGCGACCGCCCGTTATGCGCCCGCCAAACTTCTCGAACCCTAGATTGACGCCTCCATCTACACGGAATTCGTCATAGAGGGACTGCGTCGCCGCTCCATCGGTGAATCGTCGGCAGATGACCGATCGGATTTCTCTGTTCCGTTCATGGAGAGAAACATGTCCGTGCGCTCGGTTAAAGACCGACTGCTTTTTTACCGCAACTATGGAGATGCGATGCAGACCTTCGGGAGGAGATCGCAGAGGTTCTGCGTTCGCCGTGAAACATGCTCTGAAAAGCAAGCATGAGGAGCGTACCGCTAGCATACGGCATCAGGGAGCGTCGCTCGGATCGAAGGTGCGACCGCTATTGGGTTGAGAAATCCTATGCCCGAATGACCGATGTGAAGGCGCGAAGCTGCCGTTGCGCGTAATGCAATCGACGGCGACGCGGTCAAGAGCAGGTTCGATATACCTACACCCAGAGGTATGAATCCTGTGGATACGAAGATCAGAGCGGCGGGAATGACCGGAGTTGGGCCGTTAGCCGCCAGTCCGGTCTTGGGGCTGACATGCGGAAAGCCGCCCTCCCGCTAACGACCCCACCACAGTCTTTCATCGTCGGTCGCAGTAGCCTTCAAGCGGTCATAAGGACATGCCCTGCTCTTACTCGAACTTCCCCAAGGGGATGGAACCGGGCCGACCATTCACGGATTGGTGTTGGGTATTATCGTCAAAAACTCGGGAAGCCGAAGGGTTCATCAATGCGCCCCATCACAGTTGTCCTCACAGAAGGTTATTCGGACTGGGAAATTGCACCGTTGTGCGGTGCTGGCCGTGCCTTTTACGAGGCGGAATTTCGGTTCGTATCTCCAACGGGGGGCGCTCTTACGTCTGCTGCAGGCCTACCGATCGCCGAAACTGCGAGGTTCGAAGCACCGGACGATGGCGTCGTCGTGGTTTGCGGGGGTCCCGCTTTCGAGGCTGACGATGGCTTGAAAATTGGTCAAAAGTTGAGGCAAGCGCGTCAGTCAGGTTGCATCATCGCTGGCATTTGCGGTGGAACGATCGCCCTGGCCCGTGCCGGTATGCTCGATGATGTCAGCCACACATCTAACGGGCCTGATTATCTTAGGAAATACGTCGAAGCGTACTCGGGCACAGGTAGGTACGTCGATAAGCCGAAGGCCGTTCGCGATAAGGACATCATCACTGCTCCGGCCCCTGCCCCTGCGAGCTTCGCGAGCGAAGTCCTCGCGGCAGCGGGACTCGAACCTCGGAAGGCAGAAGAGTTGAAAAGCATGCTCGGCGCAGAGCATTCGAGTTAAAAGATTGGGTGAGCGCAAGGAAGGCAACACGCGAATGGAAGCCAACAACGGGTGGAAAACATGTAGGCGCGGCCACAAATATCGCGGTCCCGGCCCCTGCCCGAAGTGTTGGCCGGCTGGCGCTGCCCGTGTGCGATCGAAAGATAGTCGTTCGTGAGACTTCAACCCGCCAGGCAGCTCACTCGATGGTCCGCCAATGGGCCGCCAGCGGTCAGTCCGCTTTCTGGGTTTGGGATCGCAATTGCCGACATTCCGCAACGACCGTAATATCATTTGTCTGATAGGGTCGGGATGGTCACTAGCATGCGGTTAAGCTCTTCGACATCGTCGAACGGAGCTTGCGTAAGGGTTAGTTTCGTGCCGCTTCCGTCCGGTTCGAAGTTGATCCGCATCTCCGTCTCAGAGGCATCGGGCTCTTCCCAACGGAATGTGAACACGAGCAGGCGCGGAGGCTCGATGGTCAGATAACGGCCACCGTGCGGCAGTTCCTTCCCGTCCTCGCCGACCATGACCGCGCGCGATTCGCCGCCCTCGCGGACGTCGGCATCGAACGAGGTAGTCCTGAACTCTTTGGGTCCCCACCAGCGCACTATTTCCGTCGGATTGGTCCAGGCCGCGAAAACCTCCTGCGGCGGGGCGTCGAACCGATGCTCGAGTTCGAGAGAATGCTGCTTATCCTTGTCCATCGATGTCTTTGCCGTTGCTGCGAAGATGCGTGTCGAGACTGTCCAGACTTCCCGTCCAGAACTTGCGGTAGCGTGCGATCCAGGCCTCGGCTGCGGCTAGCGGCGCCACGACGAGGCGGCGCGGGCGACGCGCCCCCTCACGTCGCTGCTCAACAAGCCCGGCGCGCTCGAGGACAAGCAGGAGCTTGGAAACGGCGGCGAGGGTCTGATCGAATGGCGCCGAGAGATCGCTCACGGTCAACTCTCCTTCGCGCAGGTGCGTGAGCAGCGCCCGGCGGGTCGGGTCCGCCAGCGTTGCGAAGGTTCGACTGAGAACATGGCGGGCTTGCTGACGCAGGTGGCGCGGCGCAGTTACAAGGCACTGGGCAAGCAACTGGCAGGCGCGGCAGAGGGGCTGGAAGGCAACGCGGCGCTGCGCGCGCTGACCGCCGTCTATGTTAGGTTCGCGCGCGACAACACGGGCCGTTTCCGCCTGATGGGCCGCACCGACTTGATCGAATTGGAGGACGATGACCTGCGGGCTGCGGCCTATCGGGCGATGCGCCCGCTCGCCGCCGCCGCTGCCGGAACACGCGGCCTCGGCGTGCCGACCCCCGAGTTCGAGCGACTGGATCCGCGCCTGATCGCCGCCATCGCCCCCGCGCACGGACTGGCGCATCTGGCCACCGAAGGACGGCTGGCCGCGACAATGCGGTCGGGAGAGGTGGGCGCGCAGGCGCAAGACACGTTGGTGGACGAGGTTTTGCGCGCGCTGTGGCCTTGAAGCAAACCGCCCAAACCGATAGCCGCTACGCAATACTGATCACGCTGAACGCGAGCGAGCCATATGCTACGACTTCGGTTTCTTGCTGTGCCTCGATATCTGACGCTGGAGGCGCGCGCGTGTCCTACCCGCCTGCTCGGGCAAACAGGACAGCTCTCCAGCGCAGGAGGTTACCTGTACCACAATGGTGAGCACGTCTGCTGTTGAAAAACCGCCACTCGCGCGCCAAACATTCTCCCAAAATGCGTAAGATCTTACGCGGTATGGTGGCGGTCACGCAACGCTATCCGGCTGACGGTTCGCCGAACATGATCTGCCTGAAGACCTTCACGTAACTTTCTTCCGGCTGGGTGCCGTCGCCCGATCGCAAGACCGCGGTATGCCAGAGTATGAGCAAGGTTTCGGTGATGACATCGGCGGGCAAGCGGAGTGGCTGCCCAAACTGGGCGGCCAGGCCTTCGATCAGAACCCGGAACTGGGCCGTTACACGCGCCTCCGCAGCCTTGTACTGCGCGCGGAATTCCGGGTTGCGAAAGGCATAGAGCTGCAATTCCAGCGCCAGCGCCGCCCAGGCCTGGCGATCGGGGATGTGGGCTAGCCACGCAGCAAGCGTTTGCATGGCCTGGTCGATATCGGCTTCCGGGATCGAGGCGGCGAGGTCTTCCAGTCGGTCCCGCTGTTCGGCCAAGTGACCTTCCATGACTTCGAGCAGCAGCAACTCCTTGCTCTCGAAGTTCGAATAAAAGGCGCCTTGCGTAAATCCGGCGTCGGCGCAGAGCTGGCGCACGGAAAGTGCCGGGATAGAATGGGCGATCATCAGCCGCTCGGCCGATTCGATCAGCTTGGCGCGTGTTTCCGCCTGGCTTTGCCGACGCGATTTGCTGGTGGTTTCGCCGCTCATGGTGCTCGATCCGTCTCAAAAGTCCTGATTTTCGGAACCAAATTTTCAGATATCACTTGATATTTCAAATGCCCGACCAGAGGATCGGTTTCCCGTCGATCCTTTCCAGCAGGCGAAACAGGCAGGAGTTGTTGCCCATGCAGCCCATACGGTTCACCCCCGATGTCGAGCAAGTCGATCCCGACGAACAGCGGCTGACGCGCGAGATCGTCGAACAGATGAATGCGACGGCGCGCAACGCGTTCGAACGGCATCGGCACGCCCATCGCGATGCCCATGCGAAATCGCACGCGATCCTTAAGGGTAGCATGACCGTGCAGGACGGTCTGTCGGCTGAGCTTGCGCAGGGCATCTTCGCTTCTCCGAAGACCTACGAGGTCGTCGCGCGGCTTTCGTCCGCGCCGGGCGATATCCATTCGGACGAGGTTCCGGCCCCGCGCGGTTTCGCGATCAAGGTGATCGGCGTTCCGGGTGACCGGCTTTCGCCCGACATCGGCGGCGAGAACCAGGATTTCCTGATGGTGAATTTCCCGGTGCTCGCCTTCGGCACGATCCCGAAATACAAGCAGATGCTGGGTCTGCTCGAAAAGAACGCGCATGCGCCCGACTTCTTTCAGCGGCTCGTTGCCGGCGTGGCGCGCGGCGCGAAGGATGCGTTGGAAGCGGTGGGCAAGGTGCCGAGCGCGACGCTCGAGGGGTTGGCGCGCGACAACAATCATCCTCTCGGCGAAACCTATCATACGCAGGCCGCTGTCCGGTTCGGCGACCATGTAGCCAAACTGTCGCTCGCCCCGAAATCCCGATCCGTGCGCGATTTGACCGGTCGGGATCTCGGAGACGTTCAATATTCGACTATGCGCGACGTGATCGGCAATTTTTTCCGCGCGAACGGCGCCGAATATGAATTGCGCGCGCAGCTCTGCACCGATCTCGAAACGATGCCGGTGGAAGATGCGGCGGTGTTGTGGGAAGAGGAAAAGTCTCCTCATCGTGCCGTCGCCACGCTGCGCTTCGACAGCCAAGGCCCCTACAGCCCGCCACGCCAGGTGTTCGGCGACGATGTATTGTCGTTCAATCCATGGAACGGCGTCGAGGCGCATCGTCCGCTGGGCGGCATCATGCGCATTCGCCGCGCGGCCTACGAACGGTCCAGCGCCTATCGTCACACCCAGAACGATCGCCCGCGCATAGAGCCGCAGGCCCTGTCCGACATTCCCGATTGACCACCAAGCGCAAAAGGAGCGCGCCATGACCAAAAGCATCGATCCGCGTCTTGCCGATGAGAGCAAGCCCGAAGAAATCCGCCGCCGTGCGCGCGAGCTGGCAGAAGACTTGCCGCAGCTGGCGAAAATTGCGCTGGAAGCGATGATCCGTGACCACAATCCCGATTACAAGGGCACTGCCAACAAGGCGGGGCGCGCAGGCATGCAGTCGGGCAATGTGTCCGAACTGACTGCTATCGCCAAGGTGAAGCCGGGCGGGGCGGATCGCCTGCGCCGGATCTTCGATCTGACCAACGGCAATATGGACGGCGCGCAGCGCGTGTCGACCTTGCACGATATGCGCTTCGTTTTCTTCGACGACGATACGCGGATCCTGTTCGCCACCACCTATGATGGCGATTGGGACACTTACATCAACGATTTCGCCACCAAGATTCCCGGCTTGATGGACTTGCTCTTCGCCAACATCGAAGGATGGCCGGGCATCGACAGTCCCGAGGTGAAAGACTTCATCGCCGATCACCAGATCGATGCATCGGGCTGGTTCGTCGCAAATCCGCAGGTGACCGTTGTGGATACTCGCCGGTACCAGCGGATGGAGCACGCGCTGGAGGACTTCCTCGAAAAATCCCGGGCGAATGCAGATATGGATCCCGCCACCCGCCAGGCTCTCGACGAGCTGAGCACGGCTATCGCGCAACCCGAGGGCGTGGATTATTGACATGGGCATTCTCCAAGAACTTTCCGCCCGCTTCCGTCCCGACAAGGTCAAGCTCCAGCTCGACGATATCCAGGCGCTGATCCTGCGATCCCGGCCCGAACCCTATGTCGGCATCCATTCGATGATCCATGTCGACGAGGCCGCGGGTGGTCGGGATCTTTTACGACGCTTGGCCGCCCATATCCCTGCTGCATCGGGGTGGACGGATGAACTAGATTCGTGGACCGGCGTCGCCATCAGCTACGATGGCTTGAAGGCACTCGGGCTGCCGGAAACCTCGCTGGGGAGTTTTCCGCTGGCCTTCCAGCAGGGCATGGCCGCTCGTGCCGAGCAACTACGCGATTTAGGCGAAAACGCGCCCGAAACATGGGAGGATCCCTATCGCCCCGGCACCTGCCATATCGCATTGACCATTTATGCGCGCGACGACGATGCGCTCGACGGCGTGCTGGCAAAGGCCGAGGCCGAACTGGAAAAATCCACCGGCATCACGCTGATCGGTACGCACCGTTTCGGTGCCGACGAGGACGCAAAGAACCCCTTCGGCTTTCGCGACAGCATTTCGCAGCCGTTGGTCGACGGGAGCGGGGTCGACCCCTTGCCCGGTCAGGAGCGCGCTATCGCGCCTGGAGAATTCATCTTGGGCGAGGACAGTGAGACCGGCAGCCCGCTCGCCATGCCGCAACCCGAACCGCTTGGGCGCAACGGGTCATACATCGTGCTGCGCAAATACCAGAGCCGGGTCGGCGCCTTCAACGACTTCCTGCGCGGACAATCCGCCGACGAAGCCGAGCAGGATTATATCGCCGCGAAAATGTTCGGCCGGTGGCAGAGCGGTGCGCCATTGCCGCTTGCGCCGGAACGGGATGATCCGGAGCTCGGTGCCGATCCGCAGCGCAACAACGACTTCTCTTACGAAGACGATCATCGCGGCCTTGTCTGTCCGCACGCCGCGCACATGCGCCGCCTCAATCCGCGCGACAGCCAGCTTACGATCCTCAGCGACGTGAACATCCACCGCATTATCAGGCGCTCGTCTACCTATGGACCGAAATGGAGCCGCGACGTGACATCCGAAGTCGATGCGCAGGAAGATCGCGGGCTGTTCTTCATCTTCATCAGCGCCAGGGCCTTCGATACGATCGAATTTCTCCAGCAGGAATGGATCAACCGTGGCAACTTCGTCGATCTGGGCGAAGAACGGGATCCGGTCGTCGGCCTGCACCAGACGCCCGGGACCTTTACCATTCCCGAAACGCCGGTGCGCCGAAAAATCGATGGCGTGACCACCTTCAACCGGCTGCGCGGCGGGGAATACATGTTCATGCCCTCGCTAACGGCGCTGCGCTGGATTGGCGATGGCGCATGGGAAGAAGGCGCGAGCCCATGAACCCACAGAGGGGGCAGGGGGGCGGTTCGGCTTTCGTCTATCCCATCACGGTCGGCCCTGATGCGATCGACGAGCTCGATCACGTCAACAATGCGGTCTATCTGACCTGGGTGCAGCAGGCGATCACCGCCTATTGGGTCGCACATGCGCCGGCGGAGGAGGTCGCAAAGATCGCATGGATCGCCCTGCGCCACGACATCAAATATCGCAGCGAGGCGTTTCTCGACGACCAGCTCGAGGCGAAAGTCCTCCTCAGGGGCTTTCGTGGTTCCCGCTCGCAATTCGAAATACAGTTCAGCCGCGGCAGCGTGTCTGTCGCCGAAGTGGACACGACCCTGTGCTGCATCGACCGAGAAACACGGCAGCTGCACCGCATCACGAACGAGTTGGCGAGGCATTTCGCCATTGTAGCTTAATGCACACGGCTTTTTGCCCTTTTTCTCCGAGCCATTTGACAATCCCAACGCGAAGGCGCGAGAACTGTATAAGTTCTATTAATCGCAGCCCCACAACTATCCCCGTTCTAGCGAGGATACCGACCCGTTATCGTTGCATTTGTTATGCAATGCCTCGGCGCTGCCGACCAAGGCGGTCGCAATAGGTGCGCACATTTGCAGCGATCCCTTGTGCTGAACCGACGCCCACTCTCGGGGGGGACAGCACGCCGATCGCAAGGAGTGGTTGCTAAGGTGCGAAGCTGCCATCTGGGCTGATGCTCACGACAGGCAGCTTTCGGAAAAGATTCAAGCGAGCTCAAATGGCCGACATGAGGGCGCGAAGCTGCCGTTGCGCGTAATGCAATCGACGGCGACGCGGTCAAGAGCAGGTTGGATACAGCTACACCGGTCGTGTGGAAGCCTGTGAATAGGCCGATCAAATGGCAGAGATTGGGCCGTTAGCTGACAGTCGGGAATTGGTGAGAAAATCGGCTTTTCTGCCGCTACGGCATGATTTCCTCAGCCTTCGACATGAGCTGGATTCAAGGTGATCGAAAGCACGCAAGCTGGTCTCCGATCTCGGCTTTGCTCACGAATGGAGATGGCCAGGAGCACAGACGCGCTGCAGGTGCCAGAGTTCGCTGACACCGGAATGTGCGTCGGAAAAATACTGCCTCGGAGCTGCTCGAAGTCATTATTTCTACCTGCGGCTTGCGCATCTCAATGCTGCGCTGCACAATCAGCGGATGCGGATTGCGGTGATTGATGAGAGCCGGGCACGGGCCACCATAATAGAGGAAGGCCTGCGCGCCTTCGAAGGCTCGGAAATCTTCGTTCTCTCTGAGCGCAAGGGTCTGCTGTCCCGCATTGCCGAAATCGAGCCGGACATCGTGCTGATGGATCTCGGCAACCCCGCGCGCGACGTGCTGGAAGAATATTTCGCCGTCAGCCGAGCGCTGGCGCGGCCCATCGCGATATTCGTCGATGAAACCGATGACCAGGCGATCGCGGCCTCGATCGATGCAGGCGTATCGGCCTATGTCGTCGATGGGCTTTCCGCACCGCGTATCCGGCCCTTGCTGGATCTGGCCGTCAAGCGGTTCCATGCCTTCGCCCGTCTGGAAGAGGATCTGGCCAAGGCGCGCGGACGATTGCACGAGCGCGATCAGATCGATCAGGCCAAGCGGATTCTCATGGCCGAGCGACGCTGGACCGAACCCGAAGCCTATGCCGAATTGCGACGCAAGGCGATGGATTCGAACAAGCGGATCGCAGCGATCGCCGAGGCTGTGGTGACGGCGCACGAACTGATGAAAGGGGATCGATGAGCGAGAAACTGACCATTGGATTCCTGCCGCTGGTCGATGCCTGCCTGCCTATTCTGGCGCGGGAACTGGGATTTGCGGAAGAGGAGGGGCTGGACCTCGCACTGACGCGCGATGTCACCTGGGCGACCGTGCTCGATCGACTGCTCTATGGCCATACCGATGCCGCGCACATGCTCGCGCCTCTGGCCATCGCGACGACCATGGGCATCGGGCGACCGCCACAGAAGCTTGCTGCGCCATTCGTGCTCGGCCTCAATGGCAATGCGATCACCCTGCGAACCGAATTGGCGGATGCGGTTTGTCCCGAGCCGGTCCTCGGCGATCCGGCCGCTGTCGGCGCGGCGTTGGCGAAGCAGGCTGAGAAGGCGGCTGCGAATGGCCGCACGCTGCGGTTCGGCGTGGTACATCGCCATTCCTCGCATAATTACATGCTGCGATACTGGCTGTCCGCCTGCGGCATTCGCCCCGATGTCGATATCGAGATCGTCACCGTGGCCCCGCCGTTCAGCGCGGATGCACTGGAATCGGGCGAGATCGACGGGTCTTGCGTGGGCGAGCCGTGGAACTCGGTCGCCGTGGATCGCGGCGCGGGGCGGATCGTTCTGGCCACCGCGCAGATCTGGCGGCGGGGCGTGGAAAAGGTTCTGGCGGTCAAGGAAGCGCGCCTTGGGGAACGATCCGAGGCGGTCGAGGGGCTGATTCGCGCCATGCGACAGGCGGGCAAATGGTTCGTCGATCCGGCGAACAGGGAAAGCGCCGCCGCAATTCTCGCCCGACCGGAATATCTCGACGGCTCGGCAGAAATAATCGGTCGGGACATCGCCGATGAGATTGTGCTGGAGGCAGGCAGGGGCACAAGCTCCTATCCGGATTTCATGTTCCAGTACAACGAAGCGGCGAACTTCCCGTGGATCAGCCAGGCGAAGTGGCTCTATTCCCAGCTCATTCTCTGGGAAGGCAAGCCATTCGACACTGGCGATGCGGAGCGCGCCGGGCGCGTTTTTCGTCCGGATGTCTATCGGCAGGCCCTGCGCGGGACCGGAGACCTGCTGCCCGGGGCAAGTTCGAAGGTCGAAGGCAGCATTGACGGTTCGCTTGCCGTGGGTGCCGAGCAAGGCCGGATTACCTTGAGTTCGAATGGCTTTTTCGATGGTCGGATATTCGACCCCGACGAAGTCGAAGCCTATGTTGCGGGCCAGCGATGAAACTGCCGAAGATCACGGCTGATCGAAGAGGCACTCATCATGATCGCTTTTGACGAAGCCATGTCGCGGGCACTGTCGATGGTCCGCCCACTGGAAAGCGAGCGGGTCGCGGTATCCGATGCGCGCGGGCGGGTGCTGGCCGAGACTGTCCACGCCGAGATCGACGCACCCCGCGCCGATATTTCGGCGATGGATGGCTATGCGGTGCGGCTCGACGAGGCGCGATCGGGCCAAAGCCTGAAGGTAGTCGGCGAAGCTTTCGCAGGCACACCGTTCACGGCTCCGCTCGGTGAGGGACAGGCGGTGCGCATCTTTACAGGCGCGCACGTGCCTGCGGGCGCCGATTGCGTCGTGATGCAGGAATATGCGCAGCGTAGCGGGGATACGGTCACCTTCGGGCAAGGGTTCGGGCCGAGCAGGCACATCCGCAAACGTGGCGGCGATTTCGCCGCAGGTGCGCTTATGATCGAGCGGGGCACCCGTCTCTCGCCTGCCGCCATGATCGCACTGGCCGGGGCGGACAAGGCCGACGTCGCGGTCGCCCGGCAGCCGAGGGTCGCTATCATCGTGACCGGAGAAGAACTGGTCTCGCCCGGATCGGCTGCGGCCAGTGCCAACCGCCAACCGGATTCGGCAAGCTATGGGGTTGCTGCACTGGCAGAGCGTTATGGCGTGAAGATCGTGCAGATATTCCGCGCAGGAGACGATCTTGCCGCGCTCGAAGACATCGCCACCCATGCGCTTTCGCTGGCCGATTGCGTGATCGTCATCGGGGGCGCATCGGTGGGCGAGCGCGATTTCGCCAAGCCGATGTTCGCCGGTGCGGAGCTGGAATTTGCCTTTTCCAAGGTAGCGATCAAGCCCGGAAAGCCGGTGTGGTTCGGCACGGCTGGTGGGAGATATGTGCTCGGCCTTCCGGGCAATCCCGGTTCCGCATTGGTGACCGCGCGCCTGTTTGCGGCCCCCTTGCTGATCGCTTTGCAAGGTGGGGATGCTCCGGCCGAGATTCAGACCGTACCGCTACCGCTGGCGGCGGCTCTGGAACCAGGCGGGTCACGCGAAACCTTCCTTCGGGCGCGCCTCGATCAGGCTGGGCTGAAGCCCGTTGCCAATCAGGAAAGCGGCGCTCAAGCCCCCTTGGCCCAGAGCACTTGGCTGATCTGGCGCGAAGCGCATGCCCAAGCGCAGGCAGCAGGGGCGATGGTTCGTGCTATTCCCTTATGATCCGCGCTTGGGCGGCAATCAGATCGGCCTGCGTATCGATATCGGCGAAAGGATCGGCGCCTTGTTCATCCCACTCGACGCGCGCGATTCCCACTTGCTCGGCAAATCCCCATAACGAACGCCGACCCGACGCAAGATAGGCGTCGAGCGCTCGCCGGTCGCATCGCCAAAGACCCGCCATATTCTGGTCGTGCCCCGAACTTACAGGAAGCGCCACACCTGCGTCTCCGCGCGCGTCCGCCAGTCGCCGAGGCAGATCGTTGGGCAGGAACGGCTGATCGCTGGCGATCAGCAGCACGTGGGCGCAGCCGACCTCGCATGCGAAGCCGAAACCGCTGGCGAGCGCCCCGATCGGGCCCATATCGCCCCGCGGATCGACGAGCACCGGCAGATCCGTTTCGGGAGCCTGCGTCCGTTCGGTGACGGCGAGGGCAACCGGGCCGCCATAAACCGCGGCTCTTGCGATGGCTCTTTCCAGAAGCGTTTGTCCGCCAAGTGCCTGCTGTCGCTTGTCCGCGCCGAAACGTGTGGCCTTGCCGCCGCAAGCGATGATGGTCGCAAAGTCCGTCATGCTACTGCGCGAAGTTCGGATGGTGCATACGCCGATGTGAGCCAGCGGCTTTGCGAAAGTCAACGGCCCCGTGCATTTGCGGCTTGCAGTTACGGTCTATTGCATCGCACCAATGAATCACATATTAAAGTGTTGTTCCGGCGTGTGCCCAAGGGTGGGTTCACTGGAGTGTCGGAGCGAGAACTTCGAAAATGCGTGGCAATGTCGCCGCTTCGACCGATCGGGTCGCAGCGGCTTTTTTGTATGCGTGCGGGAAATCGATCCCCGACGAAGTGCGGGAGGGACTGTCCAAAGGCCGAGCAATCGGAGGCAGTTCGATGAAAAAGAGTCTGGTACTTTCGATAGGAGCGGTGATGGGATCGATCGCCAGTCCTGCATTCGCGCAAGAGAGCCCACTCCCGCCGATAGAGGTGGCAGATGGGGTTACGATCGATCCCATAGTGGCCGCGCGGCTGCGCTACGAAGCCGTGGATCAGGCCAGTGGGCTGGACGACGCCGGGGCGCTTACCGCCCGCTTGCGCGCCGGGGCGGAGATCAAGGCGGGGATCGTGTCACTGATCGCCGAAGCCGAAGGCACGCTCGCGCTGGCCGACGATTACAACGACACCTTGCCATTCAACGGCATCGAGCCGTTTCCGGTGGTTGCGGACCCAGAGAATTTCGAGCTCAATCGGCTTCAGCTTTCGGTAATGGACGAGGGCAACGGCGCGACGATTGGACGCCAGCGCATCATACTCGATAATGCCCGTTTTGTGGGCAATGTCGGGTGGCGGCAGAACGAACAGACCTTCGATGCCATCCGCGGCCAGGCGACCATCGGTCCAGCCACATTCGATGCGACCTACGCAGTCAGCCAGCGCACGATTTTCGGCGTCGATAGCCCGAATGAGCATTTCGACGGCGACTTCGTATTCCTGAATGGCGGGGTTGAAGTCGCGGGCGTGGATGCGAAAGCCTTCGCTTATCTCATCGATTACGACGATCGCATCGCATTCTCCAGCCAGACCTACGGTTTGCGCGCCAACGCCGATCTGGAACTGCCCGGCCTGTTCGCATTGAAAGCGGAGGCGAGCGTCGCGACCCAGTCGGACTATGGAGCCAATCCGGTAGATTATACCGCGCCCTATTACAGCGTGAAGCTGGGCGCGACCGTGGCTGGCTTCGGCCTCACGGCGGGGTACGAGGAACTGGGCAGTGATGGCGGCGTCGCAGCCTTCCAGACACCGATGGCTACGCTTCATGCCTTCAATGGCTGGGCAGATGTTTTCCTGAACACGCCGACCTTCGGCGTGCGCGACTATTACGTGACGGTCGGGCGCAGTTTCGGCGGCATCCGCCTGCTGCCCGGGTTCAACGCGAGCGTCACCTATCACCAGTTCGACAGCGACTTCGGCAGCCAAGACCTCGGCACCGAATGGGACGCTTCACTGGGTTTCAAGGCCGGTCCGGTCTCCCTGCTGGTGAAATACGCCGATTACGACGCGGACACTTTCGCCGTCGATACCGAAAAACTCTGGCTGCAAGCCGAAATCTCGTTCTGATACTGGAGGGCTGATCAATGTCGACTTCGTTCAATCTGTTCTCGTTCACCGGAAAGATGCGGACCCTGCATCTGACCTGGTTCGCGTTCTTCCTGACCTTCGTGGTCTGGTTCAACCTCGCGCCAATGCTGCAGGCCATTCAGGAGACGCTCGGCCTTACAAAGGATCAGGTCACCACGCTGCTGATCCTCAATGTCGCGCTGACCATTCCCGCGCGCATCGTGATCGGGATGCTGACCGACCTTTACGGGCCGCGGCGGGTCTATTCCGCGTTGCTGATCGGCGCTTCAATCCCCTGTTTCGTGTTCGCGCTTGCGGACAGCTTCCTCCAACTGGCGCTAGCGCGCTTCGCACTCGGCTTCATTGGGGCAGGCTTTGTCATTGGCATCCGCATGGTGTCGGAATGGTTTCCCGCGAACGAGCTGGGCACGGCAGAGGGCATCTATGGCGGCTGGGGCAATTTCGGCTCTGCCGCTGCGGCTTTTACCCTGCCGACGATCGCCTTGTGGTTTGGCGGCGACGACGGCTGGCGCTGGGCGATCGGGCTGACCGGGGCGATGTCGCTGGTCTATGGCTTCATCTATTACGCCAGCGTGCGCGACGTTCCCGAAGGCTCAAAATATTTCAAGCCGCGCAATGCCACTGCGATGGAGGTAACCTCCAAGGGCGATCTGTGGCTGCTGCTGGTGATGAAGGTGCCGCTTTACCTCGCGCTGGGCGCGCTTGCCTGGCGGCTGACGAATGTCGATATCTTCACCCAGGGCACCGCGTTGGCAGTCTATGTCGGACTGGCAATGCTCTATGCCTATGATGCCATGCTGGCCGTGCGCGCCAATCGCAATGTGCTGACCGGCGAAGTGCCGGAATTCCAGCGCTACAAGTTCAAGCAGGTGGCAATTCTCAATATCCTCTATTTCGCCACTTTCGGTTCGGAGCTGGCGGTGGTTTCGATGCTGCCGCTGTTCTTTGCCGACACTTTCGGTCTGTCGGCGGTCGTCGCGGGCATGGTTGCCTCGGCCTATGCCTTCATGAACCTGATGTCGCGTCCGGGCGGCGGGTTGCTGTCCGACCGCTTTGGCCGCAAGTCGACGCTGCTGATCCTGACCGGGGGCCTCGCGGTCGGCTATGCCCTGATGGGGATCGTCGATCCTACCTGGCCGGTATGGCTTGCGGTGGTCGCAGCGATGGTCTGCTCTTTCTTCGTGCAGGCGGGTGAAGGCGCTGTGTTCGCCGTGGTTCCGCTGATCAAGCGTTCGCTGACCGGGCAGATCGCCGGGATGACCGGAGCTTACGGCAACGTCGGCGCGGTGATTTACCTGATTGTCTATTCGGTGGTCGATGCCTCGACTTTCTTCATGGTAATTGCCGGGACGGCCGTAATCGGCTTCATCTCCCTGCTGCTGCTCGAAGAGCCGACGGGCGAGATCGCCGAGGTGGATGAAGACGGCAGCGTCACCATGATCCAGGTCGGGCGAACGCCGCAATCGGCCTGAACCGTCTAAGCGAGGGGAGTTGTCGTTTGCCGGATATCGACAGGAAAACCGTGCACGAACAGCTCCCCTCCAACGCGTTGAAGGCTGCCATGGGCGGCCACAGCGCCGCGGGGCAGAAGGCGCGTAACGACGATGCCATCGTCGGTAAGGTGCCGGACAATGAGTATCAGAGGCACCTGCGCGGCGTGGTCGCGTGCATCGCCGATGGGTTGTCGAGCGCGCGCAATGCCGATCGGGCGGCTCAGCTGGCGGTGCTGCAATTCACCCGCGATTTCTACGATGCGCCCGAAAGCTGGACGGTGCAGAACTGCGCGTCGCGTCTGCTCGGCTCGCTCAACAGCTGGTTTCATTCGCAAAATCGCAGCGGGATTGCCGATAACGAAGGCTTCGCCACCACGTTCACCGCGCTGATCCTGCGCTCCACCACCGCGCATATCGTCCATATCGGCGACACGCGTTGCTATCGCCTGCGAGACGGCAAGCTGACGCTGCTGACCGAAGATCACAGCGCGCCCTATCTAGGCCAGTCGGAAGTCCTCACCCGCGCGCTGGGCATCGATGCCGATATCAAGGTCGATTACCGGCTGGAGCCTGCGTGCGACGGGGATCTGTTCCTGCTGACCAGCGATGGCATCCACGGCTCGCTGGGCGTGGAAGAGATGGTCGCCATCCTTCGCGAGGCGGCTCTTGGCAACCGCGCCGACCTCGAAACGACATCGCGCGCGCTGTGCGATGCAGCGCTGGCGGCCGGAAGCACGGACAATGTGTCCTGCCTGATGGTGCTGGCTCAGGCGCTGCCGTCCGAGACTTTGTCGGAAGCGCACAGCCGCCTGACGCGGCGGACGATTCCGCCGGTCATGGAGGTCGGCAATCGCCTCGACGGGTGGCGCGTGGTGCAAGTGCTGCACGCGTCTACCCGCAGCCATGTCTACCTGGTCGAGCGGACCGAACGCGAGGGCCGATATGTGCTCAAGGCTCCTTCGACCAATTTCGCGGGTGATCTGCGCTATCTCGAGGGGTTCGTTCTGGAGCAATGGGTCGGGCGCCGCATCCGCGACCGGCAGGTCATGCAGATCCTGCCGGGCGAGGACAGCCGCTTCCTCTATTTCGTCGCCGAATTTGTCGAGGGGACTACGCTGCGGCAGTGGATGGCGGATCATCCCGAACCCTCGGTGGACGAGATATTGCCGCTGGTGCGCTCGATCGTTTCGGCGGCGCGCGTCTTTCATCGTATGAATATCGTCCATCGCGATCTGAAGCCTGAAAATATCATCATCGCGGCCGATGGCACGGCCAAGATCATCGATTTCGGTTCCGCCCAGGTGACCGGTTTCGCCGATCTGCGTAGTGAGCCGATTGCGGACTGGCCCGAAGGCTCGCTCAATTACATCGCGCCCGAATTGCTGACCGGCGGCGAGGCGAAGTCGTTGTCCGACCTGTTTTCCATCGCCGCGATCATCTGGGAGATGCTGACCGGGCAACTGCCCTTCGCCCGCGAGGGGGCTGCGCGTATCTCGACTAGCGAAGAGGATCGGCTCCGCGGAGTGTTCGACCGCCTTCGCCCCGACTTGCCTCCCGCGGTAGAGCAGGTTCTCCAGCGCGCCCTGTCGCACGATCCAGCCACGCGACCGCAGGCGATGTCGGAATTCGTCGGCGCGCTGGGCCGCGCGGGCGAGAGCACGGCGTTGATGCGGACCGAGTTCGTCCCGCTGATCGAACGCGGGTCGAAAGAGATGTGGCGAAATTGGGCACTGATCGCGACTCTTGCCGCATTGGTGCTGGCGGTTATCCTATTCGGCCGGCTCGGTTGAGACCATCGCGGCGAGGATCTGGCCAAGCTCCGCCTTGCACGACCCGCAATTTGTCCCCGCAGAGGTTGCCGCGCCGATCTGTTCGACACTGGTGAGCCCCTCGCTCTCGATCGCGCGGCGGATGGTGTTGCGACCGATGGAAAAGCACGAACACACCACCGGGCCGGGATCGGGCATGTCCCCGCGCGACTGCCCGGCAAGCGCCCATACCGCATCGCTACCCGGCAGGCCGACAAGGAAGTCGCGCATCAGCGACACGGGCTGTCGGCCAAGGTAAATCGCGGCGAGCAGAGTCTCGTCTTCGAAAAACGCCATGCGAAAGCTGCCGCGAGCTTCGTCCACCATCACCTGGGCAGGCGCATCGGGAAAGGCGAACAGCGCGCGCGCCCAGCTTTCCGGGTCGGTGGGCCGCTCCTTCCCAGCCAGCTCCGCCCGCCAGCCGGCACTGGTGCGCGCCATCGCCCAATATTCGCAGGTCGGAGAAAAGCGGTCCTGCGCTATGGCAAAGCCATACCAGCCGGCTGCAAACCGCTCCGCCCGGACCGATGCCGCCTTGCTCTCCGGCTGGCCGGACAGCGGATCGGTAACGGAAGGGACAAGCACGTCGATCCGCGATGCTGGGGCGTTCTCGCCAGTCCAGTGCATCGGCGCGAACAGCGTGCCGGGCTGCACTTCGGTGCTTTCGCGCAGCCGCAGGATTGCGCTGCCGCATGCATTGCTCAGCCGCACCATATCGGCGGGCTTCAAGTGCAGCCGCGCGGCATCTTCGGGACGCATATCGACGAAGGGTTCGGGCAGATGGGCGGAAAGGCGCGGCGAGAGCGCGGTGCGCGTCATCGTGTGCCATTGGTCGCGCAGCCGCCCGGTGTTGAGGCGGAAGGGCAGCTTGCGGCTCAGCGCGGCCTTAGGCGCGCGGTGTCTCACGGGCACTATCCGCGCGCGCTTGTCGGCGTGGAAGAACTGACCGTCTGCGAAGAAGCGACCACCTTTTTGATCAGGCGATTGCGGCCAGCGTAGCGGAGCCATCTGGTCGTAGGCCGCAGCGTCCTTGCCGCTCATGCTCGATATATCGAAGTCCAGCCCGAATTTCCCCGCAATGGCCGAAAGCTGCGCATATTCGTCGAAAATCTGCGCGGGCCCGTCCCATGCGAAGGCCTCTTTCCAGCCCATGCGCCGCCCTACCTCCGCCATGATCGCCCAGTCAGGTTTCACATCGCCGGGTGCGGCCAAGGCGGCGCGCTGACGACTGATCGTGCGGTCCGAATTGGTGACCGTGCCAGACTTCTCTGCCCATGCAGCGGCGGGCAAGAAGACATCGGCCAGCCGCGCCGTATCGGTGCGCAGCGTTATGTCGGAGACGACCACGAAAGGACAGTCGGCAATCGCGCGGCGTACACGGTCCGCATCGGGCATCGTCACGGCGGGGTTCGAGTGGACGATCCACAGCGCCTTGACGCGGCCATCGGCCACCGCATCGAACATCTCCACCGCCTTCATGCCGTTCTCGCGCGGCAGGGCCGTAGCGTTCCAGAATTGCTGCACCGCCTTGCGATGCCGTTCGTCCTTCAGCTCCATGTGGCAGGCAAGCATATTTGCTAGCCCGCCGACCTCGCGCCCGCCCATCGCATTGGGCTGACCGGTCACGGAAAACGGCCCCGTGCCAGGCCTGCCGATCCTCCCGGTTGCGAGATGGCAGTTGATGATCGCATTGACCTTGTCCGTCCCGGCGGAAGACTGATTCACCCCCTGGCTGTAGACGGTGACGGTCTTGTCCGTGCCGATCCACAGATCGTAAAACGCGGCGAGCTCATCCTCGTCGAGGCCGGTCGCATCCGGATCGTCTCCTCGGGCAGCCTTCAGAGCTTCTTTCAGCCCGCTGGTATGAGCCGCGACATAGTCCGTATCGACCGCGCCGCGCCGACTGATTTCGGCCAGCAAGCCGTTGAACAGCGCGACATCGCTACCGATCGCCAGCGGCAGGTGGAGGTCGGCCTCCGCGCAGGTCGCCGTGCGGCGCGGATCGATGACGACCAGCTTCAGCTGCGGTCGCGCGGCACGGGCAGCGGCGATACGCTGGTAGAGAACCGGGTGACACCATGCCAGATTGGATCCGACCAGCACTACAAGATCTGCCTCTTCCAGATCCTCGTAGACGCCCGGCACGGTGTCCGTCCCGAAAGCGCGTTTATGTCCCGCGACGGAGGACGCCATGCACAGCCGGGAATTGGTGTCGATATTGGCGCTGCCGATGAAGCCTTTCATCAACTTGTTGGCGACGTAGTAGTCCTCGGTGAGCAATTGGCCCGAGACGTAGAACGCCGTCGCATCGGGGCCGTATTCCTCGCGCACGCGCAGGAATTCGGCGGCGACGAGGTTCAGCGCCTCTTCCCAATCGGTATCCTGTCCCCCGATCTGCGGGGTAAGCTGGCGATCCGCGAGACCCACCGTCTCGCCCAGCGCCGATCCCTTGGAACACAGGCGCCCGCGATTGTTCGGGTGATCGGGATCGCCCCGCACCGCCAGACCGCCCGTGCCATCGGGCTTCAGCAGGACGCCGCAACCGACCCCGCAATAAGGGCAGGTCGATCGAACCTCGCCGGCTTCGACATGCTGCATCATGCCGCCGCTTTTTCTGCCAGCGCGCTCACATCCAGCAGCACGCGCCCCGCTTCGATCTTCACCGGATAGGTCGCAATCGTGCCTTCGTCCGCGCCCTGCGCCTCGCCGGTTTCGAGCGAATACGTCCAGCTGTGCAGCGGGCAGGTGACCTTGCGGCCATGCACGATGCCCTCGGCCAGCGGGCCCTGCTTGTGCGCGCAGGTGTTGGAGGTCGCGAAGACTTCTTCCTCGCCGGTGCGGAATAAGGCGATGCAGCCCTTCGCCGTTTTCACCCGGCGCGCACCGCGCAGGGGTATGTCGGCCACGGCTCCGATATCGGTCCAGGTCATTCGGCAGGCTCCATGGTCAGATCGGCAATGGGCTGGAACTTCTCCGCCTCGGGCTCGCTCGCATGCTCGGCCCAGGGGTCTTTGCGATAGACCGATTGCGAGATTTCGAAGCGTTCGTTCAGCGCGGCACGCTCGGCCGGATCGGAGAGCACGTCCTTCACCCAGTCGAGCCCGACCTTATCCACCCACTTGTATGGCCGGTCGAGATATTTGGCGTGCTCGCGGTAAAGCTGGACGAAGGCAGCGGTCCATTCGATCGCCTCTTCTTCCGTCGCCACATCGACCAGTCGCTGCGTTTCGCGCACGTCCATGCCCGCCGCGCCCGCAACGCCGATCTGATAACCGGAATCGACGCAGACGACGCCGACATCCTTGCAGGTCGCCTCGGCGCAATTGCGCGGACAGCCCGATACACCCAGCTTGACCTTGTGCGGGGTCCACGAACCCCACAGCTTCTTTTCGAGCTTAATGCCGAGGCCGGTGGAATCCTGCGTACCGAAGCGGCACCAGTCCGTCCCGACGCAGGTTTTAACCGTGCGCAGCCCCTTGGAATAGGCGTGGCCCGAAACCATCCCAGCGGCATTGAGATCGCCCCAGATTGACGGCAGGTCTTCCTTCTTCACACCCAGCAGATCGATCCGCTGGCCGCCGGTGACCTTGACCGCGGCGCCGTGTTTCTTCGCCGCCGCCGCGATGGCCAGCAGCTCGTCCGGCGTGGTCATTCCGCCCCACATGCGCGGCATCACAGAATAGGTGCCGTCCTTCTGGATGTTTGCATGGTTGCGCTCGTTGACGAAGCGCGATTGGGCATCGTCCTGATAATCGAGCGGCCATTCCGCCAGGAGGTAGAAATTGATCGCCGGGCGGCAGGTCGGGCAGCCATTGACCGTCTTCCACCCCAGTTCCTGCCACACGGCTGGCTGGCTGCGTAGCTCGCGCGCCTTGATCAGGCGACGCACATCCTCATGCGTCAGATCGGTACAGCCGCACACCGGCTTCGCGCCGCCCGCATCGAAACTGTCACCCAGAGTGACGGCGAGCAATTGTTCGACCAGCCCGGTGCAGGTGCCGCAGCTGGCCGAGGCCTTTGTCTGCGCGCGCAAAGCGTCGAGCGTGTCCGCTCCTGCCCCGATGGCCTCCACGATCTGCCCCTTGCATACGCCGTTGCAGCCACAGATCTCCGCTTCAAGCGGCAATGCTGCAACGGCTGCCAGAGGGTCCGCAGAGGCGCCTCCGCCACCCTGGAATGCCGGGCCGTAGATCAGCGTGTCGCGCATCTCCTCAATATCGGTTTGGTCCTTGATCAGGCCGAAGAACCAATTGCCATCCGCCGTGTCGCCATACATCACCGCGCCGACCAGCCGGTCGTTTTCGATCACCAGCCGTTTGTAGATGCCGCGGGCCGGATCGCGGAAGACGATATCCTCTCGCCCCTCGCCATCGGCGAAATCGCCCGCGCTGAACAGGTCGCAGCCGGTAACCTTCAGCTTGGTCGAAAGTTCGCGCATGGCAAAGGCATCGTCCTCGCCCAGCAGCGTCTTCGCCAGCACCCGCGCCTGATCGTAGAGCGGGGCAACCAGGCCGAACAGATTGCCGTCGAATTCCACGCATTCGCCCACGGCGAAGATATCGGGATCGCTGGTGCGCATCTGCGCATCTACCGTGATCGCCTTGCCGCATGTCAGCCCAGCCTCAGCACCGATCTGCCCCGCTGGCCGGATGCCCACCGCCATGCAGACGATGTCCGCATCTAGCACGGTGCCGTCCTCCAGAACTACCCGTTCGACCTTGCCATCACCCTCGATTGCCTTGGTCGAGGCCTTGAGCAGCACTTCGATGCCGCGCTTCTCCAGATCCTTTTTCAGCAGATAACCCGCCGCTTCGTCTAGCTGGCGTTCCATCAGATGGCCCATCAGGTGCAGCACGGTCACTTCCATGCCGCGCAGCCGCAGGCCCGCCGCCGCTTCCAGCCCCAGCAAGCCGCCGCCGATGACCACCGCCTTCGCGCCGGGCCGGGCCGATGCCGCGATCATGGCATTGGTGTCTTCCAGATCGCGATAGGCGACCACACCGGGCAGATCGTGTCCCGGCAGTGGAATTATGAAGGGGGCGGAGCCGGTCGCGATGATCAGCTTGTCGTAAGGCAGTTCGCCCTTTTCCCCGACCACTACCTTGCGGCTGCGATCAATGGCAACGACCTTTTCGCCGAAGCGGCAGGTGACGCCGTGTTCGGCATACCAGCCATCGTCATGCGTCACGATTTCTTCGAACGCCTTCTCGCCAGACAGGACGGGGGAGAGCATGATGCGGTTGTAATTGCCGCGCGGTTCGGCGTTGAACAGCGTGACCTCGAATGGCGCGCCCGCTTCGAACAGATGCTCCAGCACCCGTCCCGAGGCCATGCCTGCGCCGATGACGACCAGTCTTTCCATGCCTTGCGCTCCCTTACAGATACCAGGCGGTGATGAAGGCGAGGTCTTCGCCGTGATAAACCGGCAGGGCGACCATGCTGCGATAGCCGGCCGGAAGCCCTGTTCCGTTGCCGACGATGTGCGGAAGGCCGGAGCCGAGCACTTGCCCGACCGGCCCCTGCCATGCCGTGATGGTCACAATATCGACCGGCGGGTTCTGCTTGGCCCATAGCGGTCCCTCGCGCTCGCAAATGCCGTCGATCCGCACTGCCGCGCGGCGCGGGCCGACACGTTCGGGGCGGGCGTCCCAGATTTCGAACCGGCGGGCGAGGGGGGTGTCGGCCCCAGTCAGCAGCGTGACGATGCGCGTGCGACCGTCCGGCGCCTGCACCGGAATGCCGAGGCCGTGCGTCAGCCCCGCTGCCTTCGCACTCTCGCCGCGCACGAAGCCGTGGCGTGAACCGATCTGCCGCATCAGCACTGGCATTTGCGCAGACCAGACGCCGCCCGGCAGACCCTCGCCATGCGCGAACACGACATCCTGCGATGCTGTACCGAAATCTTCCGCTGCGCCGTAATAGCCGGCCTCCAGATGGAGGCGGTCGTCGCGGTCCTCCCACACCTCGATGGCTCCGATGTGCCCGGCGTCATCGCCGCACAGCACGACGAGAACGGCCTTAAGCGCGTCGTCCGCAAAAACGGGGATCGCGATTGCGCAGGTCAGCCCCGCCTCATGCGCAGCCACCGTCCGCTGGAAATAGGAACCATCGAACTGGTCGAGCACGATGGGACATCCTTCGGCCCATGCCTTGCCCGGAAGTCCTTCGCCATGCGCAAACTGCGATTGCGAGGAGACATCGGCGAAGGCAGCGAGCGGCCCGTAATCCCCGGCACCGAAGACGAGCGTCTCGCCTTCCGGCAGCCAGATTTCGGACGCCTTGATGAAGGACATCGCAGAGTCAGGCTGCGACATTCTGCGCCTCCTCTCCGGCAAGCTCGCGCCGGCTGTTTGCGCCGCGCAATGCCTCGCCGATCAGGATCACCGCCGGTCCGCCGCGCAGGGCGGACCTTGCGGCGAGAGGCAGCAGGTCGAGCCGGGTGAAGAACTCGCGCTTCTCCGGCAGGCTGGCATTCTCGACCAGCGCCACGGGCGTATCGGGTGCAAGTCCCGCAGCAATCAGCCCGCGCGAGACGTGGCCTGCAGCGGCCTTTCCCATATAGACGGCGAGCGTCGCCTGCGGGTCGGCGAGCGCGGCCCAGTCCACGTCGGGCGCAGCGCCGCTCTTCGTATGCGCCGTGACAAGGGTCAGCCGTCGCGCCAGTCCGCGCAAGGTCAGCGACAGGCCGAGGTCCGCCGCGCCCGCACTGGCTGCCGTGACGCCGGGGCAGACGAACACCGGAATGCCCGCCGCCCGGCACGCCTCAAGCTCTTCATTCGCCCGCCCGAAGATGGACGGATCGCCGCCCTTCAGCCGTACGACGCGCTTGCCTGTTCGCGCCGCTTCCACGATCAGCGCATCGATCGAGCGCTGATCCCTGGAATGCCGCCCCGACCGTTTGCCGACCGACACGCATTCGGCTTCCGGCCCGATCAACTCCAGAACACCGGGGCCGACCAGCGCATCATAGAAGACGATGTCCGCACGCCGAAGCAACCGCTCCGCTTTCAGCGTCAGGAGATCAGGGTCTCCGGGTCCGCCCCCGACAAGCCAGACTGTCCCTGGACGGAACTGGCTATCGTATTTGACCTTCACGACCCATCCCCACCAGAGGTCGGGCCATCCGACGCTTTCCCGCATATGAAACGCATTCCCAGTCTCCAGACGTGAACGCCAAACGCAAAAAAGCCGCTACGACGCATAATCCTGAAGGATCGGTCGAGCGGCTGCATTGCCAACAAATTTAAGGTCTGATCGGACGGTCAGGCACCCGACACTGGGTGAATCCGATGACGTCGAGAAATGCCCGATCTTCTGCTGCAACGCAATAGAAAAATGGGTTGGATTGCAGGAAGTGCTTGCCGCTTGCGACAACCCGACTGCCACTGTCGGAGATCAGAATAGGTGACCGCTTTCAGGTGCGCGCGCCGATTGCCGGAATGACTGGGAATGGGGCGCAAAGCGGACATCACGAACGCTGAGCTTGAAGATGCTTGGGCTGCTAGACGCGAGCATCCTATAACCGGTTGTAAGTTCTTGCCGGTAGAGGTGCTATTATGTCCAACTCACCAACATCGATGCAGTCGGACCGTGTCCAGAAGATCGTATTAACTAAAGATCAGATGAGGTGGCGCGCGTTTTGGGCAAACACTCAATGGCACGAGCATACTTTCCGCAAAGTCTTGCGTCGGATGGGTTTCGAACAGTCCTTCCCCATAGAACTGGCAGGCGGTCGCCGGTTCACAAATATAGCCGTAAGTGTGCTCGACTTCCAGCAGGCATCTGGATCGGGACCTCGGCTGCTCATTCCGATAGATCCCCAGTCCCATCCGGACGAGCGCGCGATTGAGGCATCGCTTGCCCGATCCATCGGACTGATGCTCGCGGACGCGGCGATGTACGATCAGATCTGGGTCGATACCTACAGCAAACTCCTGCCCCGGTTTGCAAAGAGGCCGAAAGCTTCCTTAGAACGGATGGATTTCGCGGAAGGGTCTCATGACGGCCTTATGCTGCATGCCGAGTTTCTTCGCCTCGATCACGATTTTTCGACAACCCGATCGAGGCGGATTGCTTCCGATATCGAAGAGCTGATCGAGGCGATTGACTTCGACCTTCGCGAACATGATCGCAATGTCGCTGCCCTGACAGTTGACGAATCGGGATCTCATCGAAGAAAGATTACAGGTCTTGCCGCCCATGTTCTCGAGCTCGCTGGCATGAGCCCGGACGACCTGCCGTTGCTCTTCAATGACGATGGTGATCAACCCTTCACATCGGTCGATGGCTCTCTCCCGTTTTCCGCGGGGCGGTTCTATTGGATAAGAGGAACGCTCGAGTGCTCGCTCGAATTGCGCAAAGGCCGGTGCTGGATCGATGGCAGAAGGGTCATACTTTCGCACCCTTCCAATCTACCTGCGACAACCCTTTCGTCCTGTGTCGGACGGCCACTATGTACCTTGCTACAGATTGAAGGGTTGCAATTCGACGCGACTATAAAAAAGGTCCACGCGGACAGAGGTTGCATCGTAATGGAAATCGATATGCTTACGAATGAGTTCAGAACAAATCGCTTAAGATAGAATGAACAAATCCCGTTCAGATTTTTGTTACACGCGGCCGTACGTCCATGAGCAGGTTGTGTCCGGCTACACCTAGCTAAATATTATGCTCTGGGTTGTGGTCGGTTTGGCAGGAACTGTCCCGAGAGCGGAACGGTAGCTGATGAGAAAGCCGAAGGCTCTTGGGGAACGAAGGATGCCGCTTGTCCCTTCCGCCGCGCAACACACTGCTGATCTGCTCTCGCAACTAAACCGGGAATTCAGCCTTCTCCAAGGCCACCTCGGTTTCCTCCCAATTGACGACGACGATATGCTGGCTGCGCGCGGGCTGCTTCGCCGCATCGCCCAGCAGGGCCAGGCGCTTCAATACATAAAACAGCATGGCGTAGCGCACGGTGAGGATGGCCGAGCCGCCCTCCATGCCGAAGTCCTTGGCGACGACCGCCTTCTGGCTTGCGGTCAGGTCAGGATGCGGGCCGATCTCGACCTCGAACCGCTCCTGCCACAGCGCGTCCTGCAGCGAGTGCCCGCCGCCGTCACCCATCTCGCCGACGCCAAGAATACGCGGCAGGAGGAAGTCTTTGAACTTGTCGGTGACGTGGCAGTAGGCGCGCACGTGCCAGCGGAAGCCGTCATAGCCGAAGGCATGAGGCGTGATCCGCCGCCAGATTGGATCGGGTCGGTCCTTGCTCATCGACTGATAGTGGACATCGATCGAACGGTTATCGCGCACCGCGCTCAGCACCGTTCTCAGCACGGCCGAATCGATATCCCTGCGCGGCGTCAGCGCGATGTCGGTGTCGGGAAATTCGGTGATCCACGAATCCGACAGATCGATTAGGCCTTCGGCCACCGAACGCAGGCGGGACAGATAGCCGTCGGGATCGGGCTTTAGAAAATGCGGCTCGAACTGCTCGCTGGCGACGTAGCGCTTGGCGCTCTTGTCGTAGAGCGCATTGTGCGGCGCACGCTCCTGATAGAGCGTCAAATCCTTCGACGCCTGCGGCACCGACACGTCGAACATGTCGGTGATGTCCGAGCGATTGACTCCGCCTTCCCAGAACAGGCGGAACTCGATGAACTCGAGTCGGCGCTCCACGCCCCACTTCAAGGTGGTCAGGCCGTCCATCCGAAATTGTCCTCCAGCGGATCCAGATAAAAACTATATGGACATATCTGCAATACGCGTTTACTTTCTATTCTCATCACGGTGTCGCGTCAAGCGGAACCGTGCCGAGGAACAGGGCGGAGAGACGAGGACGATGACCTGCATGACCGACCGGCGGACCATCGTCGCCCACGGGCGCATGGCGATGCGTGAGCTTCGCCTCGACGCCGCACGCCACCGCCGACACGGCCTGCAGATCATGTCGTTCGAGCAGCTGGCAGCCCGCCTCGCCGGCGGCTTTTCGAGGCCGATCGACGACGAAAGCCTGCGCACCGCGATCCAGGCCGTCCTGCCGGACACCTCGCTCGGCGAACTCGAAAGCATCAAGCTCCTGCCCGGCATGGTCGACGCCTCGGCCGACACCCTGCACAAGACCTGGCGCGCCAGCATCGACCTCGCTTCCCGCTCCCACGAGCATCCGCGTCTCGACTCAATTGCGCGACTCGAAGCGGCGGTGCTTGCGCAGCTGCCACCGGGCATGATGCGGCCCTGCGACCTGGTCGCGACCGCTTGTCAGCGTCTAGCTCACGCCAAGGCCGTTCTCGGACCGGTCGAGATCGTCGGCATCACCGAGCTGTCGCCGTGCTGGCGGCCGCTGCTTGCGGCGCTAACCGGCTGCACCCCTGTGACCTGGACGGCGGGCCCTCGGCCCACGCCGCCCTGGCTCGAGGCGACCGGCGTCACCATCGCGCGCGATGCGCCGCAGGCCCCGGAGGTTCGGGCGGAAAGCGCATCGACGGCGTATCATGAGGCCATCGAGGCGATCCGCTGGGCGCGTGCGCTACTGGCTTCGGGTGAGGCCCAGCCGGCGGAAATCGCCATCGCCGCCGCCTCGACGGCGGAATATGATGACCATTTCCTGTCGCTTCGCGCCGACGCGAACCTCGACCTGCACTTCATCCACGGGATCAAGGTCACCACCACTCGCGAGGGTCAGGCGGCCGCCGCGCTCGCCGACATCCTCGTTCGCGGCTTGTCGCAGACCCGGCTGCGCCGTCTCGCTGCGCTGTGCGGGTCCGAGGCCGGTCCGCTCCAGACGTTGCCGGCGGGCTGGTTGCGCATTTTGCCGACCGAAGCCCCGCTTGCGTCGGTCTCGGCCTGGACGCGTCTGCTCGGGCGCCTGACCGCTGCGGACTGGCCTGACGAGCAAGAGCACACCCCTACCTTGCGGGGCGTCGTTGAGCTTCTGGGCAAGGGCCACAGCGCCGCCGAGGAGATCGGCGCGGCGCTGCTCAGCGGCCGCGCCCTGGCAATCTGGCGCAAGGCGCTGCTGGCGGGGCCGACCGGATCGCTCGATACGACGCTGGAGAATCTCAAGCAGGACGACGGCCTCGAGGCCTGCGTCTCGGTCGCCTGGATGCCCGCCAGCGCCTTGGCGGCCTCGCCGCGCCGGTTCGTTCGCTTGATCGGGCTTAATTCGTCGCGCTGGCCGCGGAGCATCTCCGAAGACCGCCTGATCTCCGACCACGTCATTCCCACCGCCGATCTCGATCCCCTGCCGGTCGCGGCGGCCGATCGCCGGGACTTCGAGACGATCCTCGCCACGACCGAGCGCCAGGTGGTGCTGTCGCGTGCGCGCCGCGACGGTGAAGGGCGGCTCCTCGGCCGCAGCTCGCTGCTCGGCGCCTATGGCGAGGAGACCTACGTCCGCCGCAACGCGGTCCCAGCTCATGCCTTCAGCGAGACCGATCGGTTGATGGCGCGCCCGCCGGAGTTTGCCGACGCGCCCCAGGCGGTCGCCGCCACGGCCTGCTGGCGCAACTGGCACCGCAAGGAGATTACGCCGCACGATGGCCTGGTGCGCGCCGAACACCCGCTCTTGTTGGCCATCCTCGACCGCACCCAGTCGGCAAGCTCGCTTCGCCTCCTCCTGCGCAGCCCGCTCGGCTTCGTCTGGCGCTACGCGATGCGGCTGCGAATGCCCCAAAGCGGCGCTGATCCTCTGGTTCTCGACGCCCTGGGCATGGGCGACCTCGTCCACATGACGCTCGATCTGGCGCTCCAGAAGTTGGAGGCCGACGGCGGTCTGGCCAACGCCGACGAGGCGCAGATCGAAGCCACCGTGCAGGAGGCCGCACGCGAGATCGCCAGGGTCTGGGAGAGCGAACGCGCTGTGCCGCCGGAGGTGATCTGGCGCCGGACGCTCGACGACGCCCGCATTCTGACGAGCCGCGCGCTCACCTATGACGACGAGCGGCTGCCGGACGCCCGCTCCTATGGAGAAGTGGCCTTTGGCGGCTTAGAACCCAAGTCGGACGCCGACAGCCCCTGGGATTCCAACATCCCGGTCGAAATCCCCGACGCGGACTTCCGGATCAACGGCTACATCGACCGTCTCGACCTTTCGGGCGACGGCAAGCGCGCCCTGGTCCGGGACTACAAGACCGGGCGCCCGCCTAGGGAGGATATCAGCGTCGACGGCGGCCGCGAGTTGCAGCGCTGCCTCTACGCCTTTGCCGTCAAGGCGCTGCTCGGATCCGAGATCTCGATCAGCGCCTCTTTGCTCTTCCCGCGCGAGCAGGTCGATCTCCAGCTCTCCGATCCGGAAGCCACCCTGGTCGAGATCACCGGCTATCTGCAGGCGGCGCGCGCCAACCTGACCGCCGGGCACGCCCTCATCGGGCCCGACACCGGCGGAACATATGACCACCTCGCCTTCGCCCTGCCGGCGAACGCTGGCGCCACCTACTGCAAACGCAAGCTGCCCGCCGCTACCGATATGTTCGGCGACGCCGCGCAAGTCTGGGAGGCCCAGTGATGACCGCCGCAAGCAAAGCCCTGCGCGACGACAGTGCCCGCCGCGCTGCGATCAGCGTCCACGACCGGTCCATCTTGGTGGAGGCCGGCGCGGGTTCGGGCAAGACGGCCGTCATGGCCGGCCGCATCGCCGCGATGCTGGCCGAAGGGGTCGCGCCCAAATCGATCGCGGCCGTCACCTTCACCGAACTGGCGGCGAGCGAACTTTTGATCCGCGTCCGCGACTTCGTCGCCGACCTCGTAGTGGGCACGGTCCCGACCGAATTGCGGATCGCTTTTCCGGACGGTCTGTCGGAAATCCACAAGGCCAACCTCGCGGCGGCCTCGGCAGCGATCGACGAGATCACCTGCTCGACGATCCACGGCTTCTGCCAGCGCCTGATCAAGCCCTATTCGGTCGAAGCCGACATCGACCCGGGCGCCCACGTGATGGACAGCAACCAGGCCGACCTCGCTTTCATCGAGATCGTCGACATCTGGCTGCGCGAGCAGCTTTCCGGCGGCCAGGCCGGCATCATCGCCGAAATGGTGTTGCAAAGCCCCGGCGAAACCGTCGGGCTGATCCATAAGATCATCGCCAACCTGCGCAAGCGGCGCACCGTGTCGGCGCCGCCCGCGACGCCGCTCGCGCCGCATCTGCGCGCCTTCCATGATGCGACCGCGGCCTTCTCTGACTTCATCCAGACCGCGCCCGCGGTCGAGGACGAGACCGCGACGTTCGCCGAGCGGCTCGCCGGGATGGCCCAAGCGATGGAGGATGCGGCGACCGCCGAAACGCCGGCCGGACTCATCCGGCTGCTGGTGACGCCGCCGCACCCCGATCTTTGCACCAAGAGCGGCTCGTTTCTGGCCTTCAGAAAGAAGGGCAAATGGGTGGAGGCCGCCAAGCGCGAGGGCCTGGCCAAAGCCGATGGCGACCGCCTCAACGCGGCGGCCGAGGGCCACTACGCGGCGTGCTGTCAGGCGTGGCAGCTCCTACTCCAGAATGTCGCCAGCCACGTCCTGGCCGATCTGATCGCGCAGGCGCAGCCGGTGCTGGAGCGGTTCCGGGACTACAAACGTTCGGCCGCCTTGCTCGATTTCGACGACCTAATCTTCGCCGCGCGGGACCTGCTGCGCGATCATGACGAGGTCCGCCGCGCGCTGAGCGCGCGCTTCACACGGGTTCTCGTCGACGAATTCCAGGACACCGACCCGCTGCAGACCGAAATCTTCTGGCGGCTATGCGGGGAGCCGCCCGCCGGACGCGCGACCGCCGAGTGGAGCGAGTTCCAGATCCGCCCCGGCGCTCTGTTCCTGGTCGGCGACCCCAAGCAGGCGATCTATCGCTTCCGCGGCGCCGATGTCAGCGCCTATGTCCGGGCGCGCGACGCCTTCATCGCGCAGGATGCCGACAGCGTCCTGTCGATTTCCACCAACTTCCGCTCCTGCGCGCCAATCCTCACCTATGTGAACGAGCGCTTCGAAACGCTGCTATCGAGCGACGGCCAGCCGGGTTTCACCGCACTCGACCCGTTCCATTCCAACCGGGGCGAGGCTCCCTGCGTCGCGGCGCTGGATGTCACCGTCGCCGACGAGAACGGCAAGGCGAGCGCCGAGCAGCAACGCGATGCGGAAGCCGAAGCTGTCGCCGAGTTGTGCGCCCGCCTGATCGGCAGCGAGATTATCATCGATCGTCGCTCCGATGCCAGCCGGGTCTGCCGGCCGGGTGACATCGCCCTGCTCGCGCCGACCGGAAGCGACCTGTGGCGTTATGAAGAGGCCCTTGAGCGCCACGGCATTCCGGTCGCCACCCAGGCCGGCAAAGGCCTGTTCAGGCGACAGGAGATCCAAGATCTCATCGCGCTGACCCGCATCCTTGCGGATCGCCGCGATACGCTCGCGTTGGGCGCGCTCTTGCGCGGCCCTCTGGTCGGTTTGACCGAGGAAGAACTGCTCGACATCATCTGGGCGCTGCCCCGGTCCGAAGAATATCCCGAAGCCCTGCCGCGCCTCGACCTCGGCGTGGAGACCAGTGCGATCGCCCACCCGTTGGCGCGCTCGGTGATCGAAAAGCTGCAAGTCCTCAATCGCCGGACCAACAATACCACGCCGCACAACCTGCTGTCGCAAGCGGTCGACGTGATGCGGGTGCGGCCGATGCTGCTCGCCCGCCACCGGGGCCAGGCCGAGCGGGCGCTCGCCAATGTCGATCTTTATCTCAGCCTGACCTCCGCTTTCGCGGTTCGGGGACTGCGCGCCTTTGCCGAGACCATGACCGCTGCATGGACCGATGAAGCCCGCGCCGTCGAGGGGCGGCCCGACGCGCAGGAAGAAGCCGTTGCGCTCTACACCATGCACGCGGCCAAGGGCCTTGAGTGGCCGATCGTGGTGCCGGTGAACACGATGACAGGCATCATGCCGGCCGAGAACGCGGTGACTGATCGCGAAAGCGACGCCTTCTACTGCCCGGTTTTCGGCGTGAAACCGGCCGGCTATGACGAAGTGCGCGACGCGGAAAACGCCGAGCTCGATCGCGAGCGCGTCCGCCTCTGGTACGTCGCCGCCACTCGGGCGCGCGAGCTGCTGGTTCTGCCTCGCCTCGACGCCTCGCCGTCGAAGTCGGCCTGGATTTCGTTGCTCGACCTCTCGCTCGGCGACCTCCCGGCGCTCGATGTGGCTCATCTGCCGCTGGAGATGGGCGCCGTGGCGGCGGGCGAAGGCAACCAGCAGACCCGCGAAAGCTTTGCAGTGGAAGCCGCCGCTATCGCCGAGCGCCATCGCCGCTTGACCTGGCTGGCGCCCAGCCGTGACGAAAGCAGCGTCGGCCCAGTGCTTACCTCGGAAGCGGTGGAAATCTGGGCGGCGCGCGACGAGCGCAAGCCCGATGACGAGGCCAAACGCCCCAGCATACAGGGGGGACGCGAGCGCGGCCTGATCCTGCACAAGCTTCTCGAAGAGGTGTTGACCGGCGAGACCGCTCCAGACAGCGCCGCGCTGACCGATCGGGCGCGCTCGCTCATCGCGGCGCTCGGCTGGCCGGCGGTCGAAGACCCGTCACAGGGCCTTTCACCCGCTGAACTTGTCGGCTGCGTCTCCCGCACGCTTGCCTTGCCCGAAATCGCAGAGCTTCGTCCCGTCCTCAGCCCGGAGCTCCCGGTCTATGCGTCAACATTCCTCAATGAGGTTGAGCAGGCGTCCGCCGGCATCGTCGACGCCATCGGCTGGGCCCCCGATGGGACGCCGCAGGTGGTCATCGACTGGAAGAGCGACGTCCAGCCAACGCCTGAGACGGTCGATCACTACCGCGCTCAGGTGCGGGCCTATCTGGATATGACCGGCACCACGCGCGGCCTGATCGTGCTGGTGACGACCGGCGAAATCATCGCTGTAGCGCCGTCGCCGCTCGAGGCCTAGTCGCCTGCGGTAGGGGGAAACCGATGCTGACCCGCGCGAGCGCCGCAAAACCTGCTCGGAACTGAGACGACGCCCGACGACCTCGCCAAACTGCAATTCCGATTGCAGCCATAGCGCCTGGCGACCTATCCGCAGAACGGTCTAATCGTCGCACAGCGCACTCCTTTGCAATGAGGGCTAAAATCTAAAGAGTGGCAGTTTCCTAGATCAGCAAGTCTAACTCTAACCGGCAGAGATTAGGATGCAAAGCGGCCGTGGCCGACTGATGATCTTCTTAAGAACGAAAGGAGGTGGCTCTCTGGACGAGAGCGGAAAAAGGCATGCGATCCCCGCGGCCTATGGAGACTTGAAATGACTCAGATTGAACAGCAGAACCGCATCGCCAACTTCTTTGCCGCCCTTGCTCGCCTGCTGAGCGGCCAGTCCGGACGCTTCACTGAATTCCGAGACAAGGTGGACATAATGCTGAGCGGTACGGCTCCTCACGCTTTCGGCCTGATGCAGTTCGCTTCCCGGGTCCAGACAACTGGCCGCCCGCTCCTCTGGGTTCATCAGTCTGCAGAATGCCCTGTTCCGCAGATCGGCCTGATCGCGCAGATGGGAGGGGGGATGCACTACATCGAGAGCTGCATGCTCTGCCTGACTGGCGAAGACGACCGCGCGACCCTCGTACCAGACGGCTTCAATCTGGGCGCGTACAGATTCGACGATGCGCTCGATCTGCACCACATCACGGAAGCACCGGCCTCGACCTTCGAAGCGGCAAATGGTGACATGGTGAGGGCCTACAACCGACTTATGGCGATCCAAGCCGAGCAGTGGGAGCGGGGTGATACCTTCGACCTGCCTTACCTCGCCCAGGCGGCCTAGATTTCATAGTGCGCCGGATCGTCCATGGACGATCCGGCATCGCCACACAGGATCTATCTTCGTTGGTCGATTGCCCTGAGCATAACGGTTTTGGCGCGAATAACTTGACGCTTCTTAACCAGCGAAGGTTAACGGCAGTGATTGAACCGTTAGTATTCGGCCGATTGCGGGCTACGCGATAAGCGGTTGGTCGGATTGGAGCAGGTTGTGTCCGGCTACACCCGTACGGGTGAATGTTGTGGAGGGCCTCTAGAAATGGCGGGAAGTGGGCCGTGACCGGACTGCCCACTGTTGGAATGGTCATCTCGTGAAAGCAGACATCCCCTCATAATCATCGCAGCTGCTTGAGGCGGTAGCGATCATGCTGTTGGGGGGAGGGGGAGATGAGCTCGGGCGACCTCTAGAGCAGTGTTCGACACTGTTAAAAGCGACAGTGTCTCCTGCGCCGTCCTGGTTGTTGCCTCGTGCGCGGCTGCCGCATGCGAGATAGATCTGGCTTACGGCATCTTAACGCATACAGTCAGGAATCGGAACTGGAAGAGCATGCTGAAATGTTGCGCGCACTGGCGCCGCGCGCGCTCCCTCGATCTCGCATTCAAACGGGCGCTCGACGCGGTCGAAAAGTGGATCGGCGAAATGAAGGTCAGATAGGCAATAGAAGACAACCTAGCAGTCGCTGCGAGACAGGGGGACAAGCAGCCTTTCCGCCAATGCAACAAAATAAATCTGAAAAGCTGATCCGTTGTGTCCATATCTTTGTTGAAGGAGGCTGGAATGCGAAAAGTGCGCGAAAAGATTATGGCCCGGGCAATGATCAGCAGAAGCTGTGCGAACTTCCTTTCCGACGTCGATCTCAAGCCGGGGATCGCTCAGTCCGGAGGTGCCTTGAACAAGCACCAGCACCAGAAGATAAGGTTTCGGTCCAAGTACGATTGTTGGTCAGAAACGGACATCGTGCTCGAAAAACGGGGCTCGTTATTAGCTGGATCGATGGAGCATGCACGGTTCGCAAAACGAGCAACGCTTGACCTCGAGTACAGGTGGTTTCGCTTCCGTGAAAGCAAGAACGGCTTTTCCATGCTTGCAATCTGGGACAAGGAGCTTCCCGCGACGATCTGTGCTGCAGGCTCCTCGGGGAACTACCGTTTGCTCGACCTAGTAGATTTTTCCGATTTCAAACCCTTGTTCTTCGTGCGTTCGAACCCGGTAGTCCATTCCTTAAAAAATGTTACGAGAATGCGCCGTAGTCCCGAAATGCAAAGGTCTGGAGGGGAGCGACGGCGATGTAAAGCTCTTCTCATTACCATGAAGGATGAATGGTCGAAAAGTTTCTGGGGCTATTGGTCTCCTGAAGCAGGATATCTATCGACCATGGACGCTCCGTGAGCGAGAGCGCGACGCGAGAGCAATTAGCGCATGATGCCATGCGGGTGCCTGATAAAAAATCTGGCAGGCCGATTATTCAAGCAGTTCTTGATTGACCAAGGTAACGTCAGCATATGAGCTGTTCGTCTCCGCCAATTGCAATTTACGCAATGGGCGGTCGGTCGCATTGCAACAGGTTGGATATGCCTACACTCAGTCTGCTATCGGATGTGGAAAAGTGCCAGAATGGAAGGAAATGGGCCGTAAGGAGACTGACGGCTTTTGGCGCCCCGACCTGCCGAAGCAGACACTCAGCTCTAGGAGTGACGAGGTCGCAGGCTTGCAACGGGATACTCGGGTCAGACTGGTTGCAGGTTACGGTATCGCATTAGAAAGCCTTTTCGCCAATGTGATCATGCCCGAATCCGGAGCAACGTTGCCACGTTGAGACCTCAAATTGCAATTCTGGGCGTTCGGCATCACTACAACTGCATGATCACCATCGTTTTCGACAAAAACCTAATGCGCGCGCCAGCGATGGAAGAATTCCTAGCGATGGACCGGAATCATGCCATTGCGCTCTCCGATTGGACGATCATCGAGATGCAGAAGAAGAACGCGTTGACAACCTCGCGTGAGTCCTTGGCCATTGCCGCGAAGTTTCCGAACCAAGTCTTCACGCTGCGCCCTGTTGGCGACATTCTCGACGATGAAGTTCGGTCCAAAGGTGATGCGATAAAGCTGATCGACTACGCCGAAAGCGTGAGGCTAGGACAACTTGCGGCTGACCTAAGGCGCGTTCCTCCGCCGGACCATCTTGGGCCGATGATGCAGGAGGCAGAAGCATACGCGAGCACTATGATCGAACGCTTGCGTGAGGAGGTCGCCAATTGGGAGGAAACGTTGGTTGGTGCGGCTGGTGATTTCACTCGCGAGGAACGGCGCGCCATCGCAACTCAGCAGAAGATATCTGAGGCGACGCGACTGAAGGCGAATGACCTGCTGCTGGAGGCCACTCGTAACTTCATGATTCATAATCAGCAGAAGCAAGGCGCGGAACCTATGAAGGTCAAAGACGCGATGAGCATGTTCGCGTTCCGCTATTCGCTGTGTGTCCTGATCCATACACTTGCATGGATCAGAGAAGGCGCAGGTCGCGGGAAGAAGCTCGAGAAGCGCGTGAACGATGCAATTGACTTGCAGGTGGCTGCGGTCGGTACATTTTTTGAGGGGACGTTCAGTGGTGACAAGCAGGTTCGCGATGTTTCGTTCGTCGCCCGAACACTGCTGCGGCAGTGGGGCGCGTATGTAGGCGAGGACTGGCAGCACCCGAATTTGACTGTGCAGAGCTAGGCGAAAGCGAACCCCTCCTACATGCGCGCGGCGACTTAGGCCTCGCTGGGGCAGCGTCACCAGTATTTGAGGTAGAGATGGCTTCAATCGATACCGTAAATCAGGTTTGCCATTTCCCTGACTTCGTTTGTCGCCGCTGCCTCAATTTCAGCCAGATACGTAAGCAGATCATCTCGGTTCGATAGCGAGAAGATGCGCGCCTTGAAGTTGAGCTCGGCAGCTGGTCGACCTTGCGTCAAAATCGTTGCGCACTCTTTATCGACGAACATCGCATCCACGTAGGGGGCATAGGCCGAGATCGCATTCACGTCGTTCATAAAGCTCGCTGTCGCTGGACGCTTGCGGCCCGCTGCAACTTGACCCGCAAGTCCCGCGAACAAATAGGCCAGGATGCGCCCCGTCGGCATTTCGGAATTCCGTTCCCAAGCCCAAAATTGGTTTATCCGCTCGACCAGATTCTCCTCCTTTGCCCCTGCTTTGAGGAAAAGATGCCGCAGCAGAGAAAACTCCTGTACTATCGGGCTCATGCTAAGGTTGATGGTCGACATAATATCGCCTTCTTGCGCAGCACGTTCGGACCTCTGGAAGAAGTCTAGCAACGCTGACTGTCGGCTTTGGAGATACGCCTTTGACTCAATTTCCAAGACCTCATCGAAGCCATAACCTTTGGCGCGCCAGTGCTCCATTAGCCCTTCGATGCTCTTGTCAACATCGTCCCGTCCTTCGCGTATGCCGTCTGCAAATCGGCTATAGTCGGCATTCACCGTGATGCGCATATCATCGAGCCATTCGTTGCGTTGCCCGTTCAGGACTCGGTCAACCGCGAAGTCGAGGTTCGGCCCGCGCTCCTCGATGAAAGCTGACGCGAATTCGCCAATATCTTGTAACTGGATGGATGTAGTGTCGAGCAGGGCTAAGTCGCCGCCAATGCCTTCGTATGCTTCCCGCAACTCAGTCGGCCAAGGGGAGACAATGGTCTCGTTGCTGTGAATGTTGGAGTGCGGCAAGATCGCTTGTTGGAGCAGCACGACCCGACGAACCAACTGATGTAGTTCCTGCCAAAAGTCGGTCAGTTCGTCTTGGCGGCGAGTGCCAGCTTCGATTTTGAAAAGTTCGCTGAACGCGAACTGGTCGAAGTAGAGAACCTTCTTATCCACCTCCGGAAGTTGATCGTCGATGCGGTAGCGACATTTGGAGCAACGATGAGTAATCGTTCGCTTGCCCGCGCTAAAAAACCGAAGGTATCTTCGCCGCACTTAGCGCATTTGGTAAATGGGCCGCGTTCCCACGTGAAGTTTTTGGGTGGTGTCGACATTTGAGGAACTTAGCTGGTCTGGTCTAAGAATAAAGGTCGAGCATACCGTGCCACTAGAGCTACGACAGCTCACGCCTCGCCATGCATCCCTTCGCCCCGTCGAGGGCAGTATGTATGCGAAGTTTTTAAAGCGTTGAGTCAATGCGGTGGGGCCAAATGTTCACCGACCATGCAAGGAGATCCACATCGAGGCCATGTCCACAAAGAAACAGTTGATAAGCACAATCTTGAGAGAACTGCGTAAGGCGCAGACTGAGAAGTGGACGCCGCCCAAGCCTGGTCCGATCAAAGAACTGCGATTTCCGCCAACACTGGCCTTGGGTAACGGCGAACATCTCAAAGCGACAGAAGCTCTCCGAGTCGCCGTTTTCGATTATGCAAGGCTATGGTGGAGCAATGATCCGGCGATAAAACCCCGCTTCAAGATCGATGAATTCGCGAAATTGGTCGAATACGCTTTTGCGAATGTGCTTGCCAAAACGGACTCTGACCGACCCGACGAAGGCCTCGTGGACGAAGTCGAAGAAAAGATTCGCGAGCGGCTCAACGAGGATGTGCTTCGCCACAGGCAGCCAATCGAGTTGACCGTGGGGTGCCATCTCTTCGAGGGCGAGAGCGCCTATCCCTTGCGGGTCGGCCCTGTAGTATTTGAGACACGAGAACAATGGCGCCAACGACTTGTCGCGAGAAACAAGCTCTCGTGCACTAGCGCGCGCAGACTTGAAGCCATCTGGTCGGGCAAGCCAATGCGGGCACGCAAAGGCTCGGCTGATTCCCAAACCGAAAATGCAATCCTCAAGGCAATCGGAGAATGCCCCGTCGCCTGCACGATCGAGACCGATGCCCTCTCATCCAAGAACATCGAAGAAAAAGGTCTGCTAGCCGCACGGCTCGCCATGTCGGCTGTGTCGTTGATGTGGGAACGCCCTTCCCAAGGCGTGCAGTGGATGAAACTTCTTTACGATCGGAAGCTGCCCAACCGCCACACAGTAAGCTTCGGCAAAGGGAAATACCCTGGCAGTTCGTCCGCAAAGTCCGAACTGCCTGTTGGGCGCTGGACGGATAGCGAACTTGTCTCGAACCTGACCGAAAACCAATGGCTGCTGGATCAGGTTGGGGAAGCGTTACTCAACTATGTCCAGCCCGGACGCCCGGTTGATCGTCCCAAGGTCATGAATGCAATCTTCATGGGCCTGCTGTGGTTTCATGAAGCAACTCGCGAGCCTCTTGATCAAATCGCGACCACAAAATTCGCAGCCAGCATGGACGCGCTCGTGGGGGGCAAGGGCGAATATGCAATCGTGAAACTGCTTGGCGCTCGGCTAGGCTACAAGCCGGACGGTCCGCTCTTCAAGGACGGCCGCACCACAAAGAGTGTAATCAGCAAGATTTATGGCGATGGTCGAAGCCGCCTCATACATGGTTCTAGCCAAGATTTTGCCGATGACTGGACGCATATCCGCTCAAGCGCTGAAGTGACAGCGCGTCTCTGCCTCATATCTTCTTGCGACTGGCTTTATCGGAACAGGAATTCCGACAATCTTGAAGCACTACAGTCGGAAAGTTGATTAGTCCTTGAAAGGAGGACAAAGCCCGTGCCACCTCGAAACGGCAGCTTTTTGGGACTTTGCAATGTCTATCGAACGACCGATATTGGGGCGCAAAGCTGCCACTTATGAAAAGCTTTCTCATTGGCCGAACGCTGGTCCCAGTCTCGTATCGCGGCTCCCACACCGAGAGCACCGCAAGCGACCTTCAAGCGTAGACATTTGCTTTGACCAACCGCGCTGCTGACAGAGCAACACGATGCTGAGTGGATTGAGCACAGCGATCCTGCGGCAGTGGCGGCAGTCGACCCTCAGCGCGTAGCCGTGGCGCGAATAATCGGCGATCGTATCGAGACGCTTCGAACTCATGGTTTACGTCGAACCGACCATACGAGAGCAGCACAGGCGGTAATGACGCACGCTATAGCGGCGAGCATCGGCGGGCTTAGAACGATCATGGAACTCTCCGACTCAACGAGCACCATGTTCCATATTTGTTCTGAGTAGGAAAATGCCATTTTCCGGGTTAGGTTGCTCGCATGCTTCTTATTGCTGCTGCGCTCGCCGTCTGTGCTCCCGGTCCTCGCGACCACTGCGTCCACGATGGCGACACAGTTTGGCTTGAAGGCGAGAAGATCAGGATCGCCGATATCGATACGCCTGAGCTAAACGGCGCTTGCGAATACGAGAGGGCGCTGGCCCTGCGGGCTAGGAACAGGCTCATTCAGCTCCTAAATGCCGGCGCCTTTGAGATCGCCCGTACCGGCCAGGATCGCTACGGTCGTACGCTCGCTACCCTACATCGTTCAGGCCGCTCTATTGGTGCTCAATTAGTCGCAGAGGGTCTGGCTCGAACCTGGTCCGGCCGACGCGAGCCGTGGTGTCCCGGTGGCTAAGCGTAGCCGCAAAGGCTTCGGAACTACGCTGGAGTTCTTTGTGCTCCTGAGCCTTCACCTCGCTGCAATAGGCGTAGGGCTGGCTTGGTGGTTCACCTAGAGGCTTCTGCGCAGTTCGAACTTCCTGCTTGCACCGCGCCGTCGAGCGGGCTTCCTAATTAGACGCGGGCACAAGAATTCGTAAGCGCTCGCAGGGCTGTCGGCGTGGTGTTCGACATCGGGACACTGTGCAGAACACCTAGGTGGTGAAGCGTGATCACCGTGCTTACCTCATAGAGGAACGGCAGATCATCCAGTGTGAAATGCGACCCCGCGCTGTGAGGCTAGCCTCTTCGGTGATCTGTCGTTTCCCCCCCCCCCCCAGAACTGCGCATACGCGAGGCTCAGCGCCAGCAAGCGGTGCCTTAAGTCAGCGCCAGTAGTCTGTGCCACGAAAGAGAAGTGTAATTGATCCGGGCGCGCCGAGAGCCGGCGCGTCGAACTAACCAATGGAGGAAGTGATCGGCTGTAAGGCCGAGAAAATGGTGAAAATAGGAGAAGCCGCCCTCGGCCAGAACGGCTTCTTTCCAAGGAAGATAGAATATGAATCTGGTCACACTCAAACGCCCGGTGATGGGCGAACCCCTGCTCCCGCAAACAGCCCACAGAACGCGTAGTCGCCTAGGAGCACTCGTCGAAGCCTGCGGGATGTCGCTGCGAGGAGGCGAGCCTCTCGACGAGCAACTCAATCAGGGAGTGGTTACTTCTCCGTCAGCGAACTTGGCGCTTGCTGCAACCTCGTGCGATCGTCCGCTGCTTTACCCCGAATGCGAGCTCATGGCGCAGATCACGGGTATGGATCTTGTCCTGCTTCGCTACGATGCCCTGCACGGCGCCTCGTTCGATGTGTTGTTGAATGAGGCTGGCGAGTGGCTGCACCAATATGTCGCTTGGCGGCTCGACCTCAGCGGTCTGTGGCTTATCCCGTGCGCTGGCTCAGGCCCCTATTTTCGCCTGAGTTCCGATGGGCTCGAACCATGCGAACTGCCCCCGTTCCAGACAGGCTACCAGCGTTACGCCGGCATAATGCGAGCGGCCGAGAAACCCTCCTTCGAAGGGGGATACTGAGCATGGCTACTTCACCAGCAAAGAAACGCAGCGCAGCCAAGAAGTCACCTGCTCCGGGGAAGCTCAACTCGTTCCTGCATGACGTGCGCGAAGAGCATCCGGACTTCGCATTCACGCGGTACTGGTACCAGGAGACGAGAGACCGCGAAGGCGTCTCCAGTTGGATCGATCGCAAGGTGCGCTTGGGCGATGATCCGAAGTTTGGCCAAGCCACGAAAGTGGAAGTCCTGCTGCCTCCAACAGCGCCTGCTGATTACGTCGACCTCGCTTTCCTGACCCGACGGTTCGATGAAGCCCTGCCGACCTTCGAGAAGCATGCCATGATCCAGACCAAAATCTACCTCGATCCGAACGAGGCATGGCACCACGCCTATGAAAGGGTTCGCGCATTTTCGCGGTCGCACTTCGCTCACCGGTTCCCTGTGATCTTGATCGGCCATGTGCCGAGCTGCGCGGGGCTACACGGCAATGGGAGCCATGTGCATGTCGTTGTGCTTCCGCGAGGGCTTACACTCAATGGTCTCACCGAGGTCGATGCGCGGCTCTGCTCCGACAAGGGCTACGCCAGTGCGCTCAATGCATGGCGTGACCACAAGGCTGCATGGGGTAACGCAGCATGAGGACTTTACGCACAATTAAGGCGTCTCATGCAGCTGCAAGCCGTCTGGCTGGACGAGGAGCCAACGCAATCCAGCAAATGCAGGCTACCGTCGATCTGGTCAGGCAGATGTTGGCTTCGCGAGAGAGCGAACCTGTTCAAACTGACGCGGTGTGGCCTAATTTGGAAGAACCTGATGGCTCTGCGGCGGAAACGCTGCAGCCGCCGTGAAAGCCTAGAGTGTTCCTCGGAACAGTTAGTGAGTTGGTTCAAGGCCAGGGGCACACCCTTCATTTCGCGGCGGGCTTGTCCCGCCGCGAGAGCGACTTCCGCAGTCAGCTTCACCGTGCTGGCAAGGGGGGGCATATTCAGAGCGGGCTCAGTACGTTTCCGTTCGCCCATCTGATGATGCCAGACCCAGTTCGCAGTCTGCTCGAGCGATCGGAAAGCGGCACCGATACTCTGGCCTCGCTGCATTTTACCTGTCGCTTACACGGAAGCTTATGATCGGTCATAACGCGGGACGAAGAAACGTGCATTCAAGGAATTTATCTCGCATCTAGTACCGCTGTGCTAAGTCTGTTTCTCGGTCATTAGATCTTGCCAGCCGGTGACCCTAAAGCGGACATCCCTTTCGATCAACCTGAATAGCAGGGTCTGGGACTGACCGGTCATTTCCTTGCGCCGGGCTCAACGGCCGTTCTTTCGCCAAAACCCTACAATGAACTTTCGCCGGCACTGCCTCGCAACCTGGCGGCAACTGGGCCGAGCGCGGACTGGCAGGTTTCGAAGAACGATTCAGGATAGCTACTATTCGCACGCCCTTGACGCGAGGTGAGCTTCCGCTGACATGCCTCCGATCCCAAAGTTAAAAGCGCGCGAGAAATCCCGCAGAAGTCTTGAGCCACATCGTCGTCGTCGGCACATTGCACCCTTCTACTGCGCGAACGGTCTGCCGTCGTTCGCGACGGCGAAGGAAGCGTCAGACCGTAGTGAAGGTGGGGATAGCGTGATCGATTGGGAGGGTATGCCGAAGAGACGGTGATGGACGCCCGAAAGAATTGCTAAGGCAAACGAAGCGGGTGACACCGCCCGACGGACGTACGAAGCAACTCTGTCTCGACTCCGTGGCCTAATCACCGAACACGATGCGATAGAGGTGCTTGCCCGCGTCGCCTTTGCGATATTCTTCAGGATTGCCGGCCTGCAGAAGAAGCCTGAAAAGAAGGGCATTGAGGTCTGCGCCATCAGCTTGAACCGGACGCATCGATTGGGGTGCGGATGTCCATATGTATATTGGGTTATTCGGGCTTTTATACGCTTATTATATCTTGTTTGAAACGTTTTCATTGACCCGAATCGTTTTCTCGCGTTTGTTCTGTTTGTCATCGTTATCTGGCGATGGCGATGTAAACAGGGAGTAGTAGTGATGTTCAATTTTCTTGCGAATTCCGAGCAAGTGCAGGCTGACGCCGCGAACCTCGGCGTGAATCTGGCCACCCCCAGCGTGCGCGCTGTCGCCTGGGATTGGTACGCAGTGGTGGTCAAGGACTAAAGCGGTCGCGTCGACCCAATATGCGGGCTTTTCGTTGACTTTTCCAAAGCCCGATTGGGATCGGCGCGCCGTACTGTGCCTTTTTTGAATTGGAGGTGCTACGATGTTCAACCTTTTTGACGATACGACTGTAGAAAAGGTTTCGCGCTCATCGGGCTTTTTGAATGCTGTCACTCCAAATGCGATGATAGTGTACGATAGCCATACATGGGTATTGATAATGCCCTACTGATAGCGACATAGCAAAAAGGAATTTCTCTTATGTTCAATTTCCTCAATGATGGCGCGCTCACGGTAGAGATGGACAACATGTCCAACGCGTTGAACAGCAGTGAGCCCAGGTCGACTGTCGTCTATAGTTCGACCTTCTATGTCTTCGTCATAATTCACTGACGCACACATGGTCCTGGCCGTGGGGTGCTCCCGCGGCCAGTCCATCCGGAACTGTTTGCGCTTTTCTTGCCCTAAGGGGCGAAACCAAGACTGAGTGGGGGAGGGGAACCATGCGGTTGCTGGAGCGATACTCGACGGCTAGGCAGGCCGAGACGGCATCAGATCAACAGGGCAGATACGCGGCCGCGCTTGCATGGTTGGCGCTTCATCGTCGTCGTTTCAGCATGGCGGCGCAACACGAGGAACTGAAAGGCAAGCAGGTCGACCTGCCATGGCGCATAAAGCCTTTGGGTGAACTGGTGTTGCTGGTGCGTGTGCTCGAACGATATGGCATCGACCATCACGATCTGTCGCTGTTGTCAAAGGCGGCCATAGAATATTCACTGGAATTCGACTGGCATCTTCTGGGTGCATTCGATGCCTCTGCCGCTTCCCCGCTCGCTATGTTGCTCGAACTGTTCGAGGCGCACGGGATCGAGGGGACACTGGAGCGGGACTATGTCGAACAGCTTTGGCAATGCGAATATTTTGAGGGAATGGACCGAATCCCCTATCGTTCCATGGATGTCATGTACGCGTTGGGGGTGGTCGGCTTCGAAACGCCTGTAGACCAATTTCTCCATCAATTCACTCTGACATCGTTTGGCAAGTCGCAGCAGATCCCGCGGTTTTCCTTCGACGACATGTATTCGCTGACGCATGCGATATTCTATCTAACCGATTTCGGCTTCACCAATATTGACAACGTGCTGTCGGGCGAAGAAATTGCTCGGTTGCGAAGGACGCTGTTGTGCCTGGTGACGGTTCTGCTTCGTGCGGACAATCGAGACATTCTTGGCGAGGTTTTGCTGTGCTGGGGTTTTTGTGGCTTCGTGGCGACCAGCTATGAAATCCCGCTACTTCGTCGCGGTATGCGAAGGATAACCGCGATGTGCTGCCCCAGCGGCGCGGTCGCCCCGACGCAGGAGGCGTTCGACGACGAGGCCAGGGAACCGGGCCAATTCCGCAAATTGTACCACACCACTCTCGTGATGACGATGCTGTTCGCCTTTTGGGAGGAGATCTGATGGGCGATCGTGCCACCTTGGCCGCCAATACCAGGCGCGCCTTTGATGCTTGTCTCGATGGCATGGGAAATGCCGTAACCGGAAAGGATAGCCTGCTCGATACCGGGGCCTTGGCCGAATTCATCATCTGTTTCGAGGGCGAACCGCAGCTCGTCACCTACGTAACCGCGATCCGGAACCGGTCGCTGGACTGGCTGCGGTCGGGATTGCTGGAAAACATCCTCGTCAATTCGTCGGAATACGAATACGCAATCTCCCTGCTGCATTCGCTCGCCACAAGAGCCGATGGCTACGAGCAGCAGGACAGTGCGACGATTTCCCGCCTGATCGCCAGCGGCATCATCGGACGCACCGAGCTGCCCCTGACCTGGAATGCCGCGGTCAGGGCGCATTTCGCTTCGACAGGCGTGGAGGTCGTCTCCGGTAGACCGACGGCGCGCGAAATCGCGAACAATCTCGATAAGCGAACCCTCAGGCGCAAGACCGACAGCTACGATCTCAATGCCCTGATAACCGTCGCCCAACTCGCGCGGCTGGGATTGATGTCCGCCGCCGAAATGCCACGACGCTTCGCCCACATCCTGCTGCTCCACGCCGTTCACAAGGGTTATCTAAACTGGTTGCCAGTCGCGGCGCTGCTCGGCCTCGAATATTATGGCGTTCCGACCGCGACCATCCGGCATGCCCGGCAGCGCATCCGCGAACTGGTCGGCGACGATGTAGCGCTTTTGCCCGGCCCGCCGGATGCCCAGAAGATCGACGATCGCGCGCGCATCTCGGGTCAAGGTGTGATGATCCGCAGCACGCTGGCTCATCTATGTCTTCTTGAGAAGGAAGTAGCGGCGTGAACATCAAACCAAACGAATTGCTGACTCTCGCCCAAGCAACGCGGACCGCGAATGCGCTGGAAGCGATGTTCGATCCTGAAGCCGATCTGCAGGGGGCAATGCTCGCCGCGCTCGCAATGGCTTGCTTGCATAATATTCAGTCCGGCGCGATCGCTGCCGACACACTCGCCGATCAGGCGAGCCGAATTCGAGATGCCGTGCTTGGTGCCGCAAATCCCAACGCCATCGGGATGGACCCGCTGATCCTCGCCGGCCTGATCGAGCAGCTGCATATGGCGAGCATTCCGGCGCAGGTCCTAGGCGACATGGTCGACAACCTGCGCACCGAACTCTCCCGCCAACCCGCCGAGTTCCGGCAGACCGGGCGGATCAGGATGCTCGAGGCCATGCTCGAACGCGCGGACTGCGCCGTCAAGCCCGCAGGGCCGCCAGCCTCCTATGGTAATCACGGCGTTTCGGCCGATTGCTTGCTTGATGCCAATGACGAGCAATTGCTTGATATCGTCGATCACGGTTTTGCCGGCGGCATACGGTTCGAACCGGAGGCTGGCGTGGTGCTTGGCGCCCTGATGCTGGCACTGCTGCGCGATTACCGCATCGACATCGCGGGTAGAATGCTGCGCGCGATGCTGGTCCACGATCACGATGCGCAGAGCGCGCTGGAAGGTCTGCACTTCATTGTGGTGCAGCGCGGATCGGACGGGCTTTATGGCTATTCCGATCCCTTTTCCGACCGATATCCCGACGCTGCGACCCGCAATCGCGAATTACGCCTGCCGGTCACTTTGAACGCGCTGTGGATGTTCGCAACCGCGCTCGCGGTCGCAGGGCGCCGGAAGTGAACGCAATCACCTCCCTGCTCCGGCTGATGCGGTTCCGGGCGGGCGGCTATGCGCTTGCCATCGCGCTACTGATTGTCAGCACCGTGCTGTTCCTGTTTATGCCGCCGCTTCTTGGAGAGTTTGTCGAGCGGGTCTCAAGCGGGTCTCCGCGATCGGCAATCGCCGTCGCAGCGATAATCGCCGCGATCATGCTGGGGCAGAACTCCATGATGGCGCTCTACGGTTACATGCTCGCGCGCATTTCGGAGAGCCTCGGCAACCTGTTGCGGCAGAATTTCTTTGACAATATCGTGGCCGACGACATCGACCGGCTGGTTGCTAAGCGATCGGGCGCGCTGGCCTCGGAATTCGCATCCGACCTTGCGATCGTCCAGACGGGGTTATCGGACACGCTGATCACGCTGCTGCGCCATTCGCTTTTCACCGTCGGCGCTCTGGGGGCGATGCTGTGGGTGAATTGGCAGTTGGGCGCGGTCACGCTTGTCAGCGTAGGGCTGGTTGCCGTCCTGATTTACGGGTTCGTGCGCTTGATCGGCAAGGCGTCGCTGGCGGTGCAATCCGCCCGTGCCGAGGCGGTTGCCCATTTTGTCGAGGCAGTCGCCAACGCACTGGTGATCAGGGCCTATGGCAGGGAGGCCTGGTTCTCGCGCAAGTTCGGCGCGAGACTGGACGAAACCTGGCGTCAGATCGTACGCCAAAGCAAGATCATCGCGCTGGTCAACCCGGTCTCCATGGTGTGCTTCTCGCTCGCGGTGCTTGCCATTCTGTGGTTCGGCGCGATCCAGATCGAACAGGGGGCGCTCGAAATCGCCGGGCTGATCGCCTTCGTCACCTACGCGGTCATCCTGGTGTCGTCGATCAGTCAGGTCGGCGTGACCTTGGGGCGCCTACGCCAGGCAGCGATCATTTATGAAAAGCACGCCGATTATCTCAATCCCTACCAGCATCGCGAGGATACGGAGGCAAGCGCACCCACCTTTGGTGTTGGTCCGATAGGACTGTCGCTTCGGCGGGTGAGCTTCGCCTATCTGGGATCGTCCACCAACGCGCTCGAAGGCATCGACTGCAACATACCCAAGGGGGAGGTGACCGGCCTTGTCGGCCCAAGTGGATCGGGCAAATCGACACTCGTAAGTCTTGTCTGCGGCATATTTCGTCCTTCCAGCGGCACGATTGTCGGCGATGGCGGCGCCTGGCCTCCCCGGTGCGAAGACGTCGCCATCGTGCCCCAGAACCCGTTTCTGTTTGCCGGATCGGTCTATGACAATGTCGCCATGGGCAGGTCCGGCATTTCGCTCGAGCGGGTACAAGAGGCCTGTCGACAGGTTCACATCGAACGGACGATCATGGACTTCGGCGGATACGATTTCGTGCTTCACGAAGGCGCGCGCAATCTCTCTCGCGGTCAGCAGCAAAGGCTCGCTCTGGCCCGGGCTCTGGCAGGAAATCCGCGGCTGCTGGTGCTGGACGAGGCCACGGCCTCTCTCGACGTGGCGAACGAACTGGCGGTGAAGCAGGCGTTGAGCGGGCTGAGAGGCCGCGTAACCGTGTTAATCGTGGCGCATCAGGGCGACCTTTTGAAGGACCTCGATCGGCTCATCAGAATCGAAGACGGACGCATCGTATACGAGGGGGCTCCCCCCGAACTCGCGATAGAAGGCGTCGCGCGATGAGCGAGGTGGAGCACGCGGCGGCCAGGTTGGAAATCAGCCAATTCACGGTTCGTCGACCGGATGGCGTGGAACTGTTCACGGTCGACGAGGCAAATTTCGGACCGGGACTTGTAGCGTTGACGGGACCCAACGGATCAGGCAAATCAACTCTTCTCAAGGCGCTGGCGGGGCTGGATTCAAAATCCGGCGGCGCGGTCAGTCTCGGCAATTGGGACCGGCTGGGCGACCGGCGGCATTACGCCGCCAACCTCGCTTTTCAGCCGCAAAACTTCAGCGCCTATCCCGAAATGTCCGGCTTCGAATTCCTGACCTACATTCTGCGTCTGCGTGGCATGCCCAAGCTGCAGGCCAGGGATAGGGCCGCCTCCGGGCTGGCGCAGGTGGGGCTTGGCGAGGCCGCAGTCGCCTTGGGTGCATACAGCCAGGGTATGCTCCAGCGTCTAGGCCTTGCCTATGTCGGACAGAGCGGTGCGCTTCTCGGTCTGCTGGATGAACCGTTTGCGGGAATCGATCCGCCCGGGCGCGCCACCTTGCTGGACTGGCTCGCAACGCTGGTCGATGATCGCATCCTGATCGTTTGCACACATCACGTGGACGAAATGCTGGCACGTGGCGCGCGGCGGTTCGATGTCGGCGATCTTGCATCGGGCTCACGGCATTAAGCGGTCTTCCTTGCAACGCATAGCGATCATCGCCGGTGCCGAAATCCTTCTGCGCAAGCGCTCGCGCAGCACGGTCTATCACCTACTGGCACTCATTGCCCTTGCCGCGGCGTTTATCCCGCGTCCGGGCGCCGGCTACGCCATTATCTCGACGGACAGCGGCTGGCTCAAACTTGTTCCTGATACCGCGATGCTCGCGATCAGCGCGGTATTGTCGATCTTCTTGCTGTTGATTTTCCCGTTGTTTCTGAATTTCGGAATTGCGCGCGACCGCGCTAGTGGCGTTACGGGCCTGCTCCGCTCGCTAGGTCTTCCCGCCGGTTCCTTCGGGCTTGGACGCGGGCTTGGGCTCTATGGCTTTGCGGCGCTGTTTGCCGCCGCCTGCTGGACGCTGCTTTATGCAACTCTGTGGCTTCGGTTTGGCAGCGTTCCTGGCGCGCGGGCCATCGCGGCATCTGCTGCCCTGCTGTCACTGCCGGTCGCGGTTTCCGTTCCGGTCGCCGTCCTTCTCGAAAGCTTTGTCGGCTCGGCCATCCTGCGGGCCGTTTTGGCGTTCGCGTGGTGGACAGGATGCATCATTGTCTCGATCGGCGGCCCGCTCGACATATCAGGATTCCGTCTGGTGCGCGCCGCGCTGCCACCCGGCGTGGGAGAGGGCAGTGTTTCGATTGGCTTGGTTTCGACCACCGGCGCAGCCGCCAGGACCTGGCAAACCATCGAGCCTGCCGCACTGACCGCCGCATCACATCAGTTCGCATTCGCGGCCATTGCCTGTCTGCTGGGGCTGAGCATCGCAGCTTTGATGGGGCCGTTCGCGCTGAAAACCGAGGGGAGAGAGCCGGCTAAACCGCGCTCTTTCGCCATTCCCGAGCCCAGGCCGCAGCAATGTGATCGGCCGATACAGCGCCAAACCGGGGTCCCGCCGCCAACCTTGGTGCACGGCGCGCTGTTGGAAGCGGAACGCTTGTTGCGACGCTCGCCCGGCGCCGGACTTGTCGCTCTGGTGGCGTGCGCAGCGGGCCTGGCCGCACCCGCTATCGGATTGATCCTCACGCATCTTGCTGCGATCCTTCTAATGCGCAAGATCAGCCTCGCCGAATCCAGGCTGGCATCCGCCTTCGAACCGAGCCTGGCCGTCTTTTGCGGATCGAACAGCGTAATTGCTCATATTGCCGCCTTGGCCGTACCGATGCTGGTTGCGGCCGGCCCGTCCCTTCTTTCCATCCCCCCGCTCCAGGCGTTGACCGCCGCCGCAGGGCTGGTGTCCTCGGCCATCTGGTTGGTTTGGACGCATCGCCATCTTGCCTCGCCGATTCTGGGTGTCGCCGTGCTTGGTGGGTTGATCTATCTGACGGGATTCAACGATGTGCCGCGCCCGTTCGCAGTGTTCGGCTTTTCCGAATCCAGTGTCGCTGCCTTGGGCGGACAATTGGTCATGCTGACATGCCTGGCTCTTCTGGTTGCCCGCGCGGTTCCAAGGTCCCCTCGCAAATGAAGGGGGGGCATCGGCGGCGATGGGTTTCTCCCCTATCGGGCGTCGCACTGTATTGCTTGGCCATATTCCTGCTGCTCGGTGTCGCGCAGCGCAGCGTCTACGGCTATCCGGTGAGCACCGGGCCCATCACCCTGCTGCAGGTCGTGTCGGATATTGCCCCGCTTGCGGCGATCTTTTGCGCCCTTCTTATCTTGCCGAAGGGATTGCGCGGCGAAGGGGCGCAGCGGCTTTGGTCATTCTTGCGAAAATGCTTACTCTTGGCTGCGGTTTTGCTCGCGCTCACCCTTGCCGTCGCCGCGATCGGCCTGCTTTGGGTCGGCGCCGATATAGGCCCGTTCTTCAGGCCCGCTGCCCTTTTGGGACTGACAGCGGACCTGCTGCTCGAAGTCTGTCTGGCGCAACTGGCGCTACTGGTGTTCGCGCGGCGATGGTTGGCCGTTCTGGTAGTCGTCCTGTATATCGCGCTGGTCGTGTTGGTCGGACAGCCGACCGGGTGGGTGCAGTGGATCGGCTTCGGCACCACCCCCGATCAGCGGATTACCACGTTCGACCCCTGGCCCGTGGGATCTGCGGCCGCCTGGGTCGCCCGAGCGTATTGGCTGGCCCTTCTGGCTGCCCTGGCGGCGCTGATATTTGCGGCGCGTGGCGCGTGTGACCGCAGATCGCGGGTTCTTGGCCTGGCGGCCGGCATGGTCTTCGCCCTGGTCGGTCTCACGTTCGGCTTCGGGCTCCATGCCACGATGGCAGGGCAGCGCGCACGGGTCCCCGCTGCTACGGCGGACCTGCCCCCGGGCGTCAAATCGGAAGGCGCGCGGCTGACCATGACACGATTCGCCGCGGCCGTCGATTTGCAGGACCCAGCGAAACCGATCACGATCGAAGGTACGGTGCGGCTGGTCAATCAAACCGCCGCACCAATGAACCGCATTCTTCTCGAAAAAGCGCCGCTGCTCCAGATTACGGCAATTTCCGCACCGGGCGGCAAGCGTATCTGGCGTTCGCCCGACCGGCGGCTCGTATCGATCGCAACTGATCAGGCGATCGAGCCGGGTGCCAAGGTCACTGTGCGCTATTCCGCGCGGATCGGGCGCTCCGGAACAGGGCTGCCGGCCGCATGGACGACATCCTTCGCACGTGGCACGTTTCTTACGCCGGCGCTCCTGGTCCCGATGCCGCGAAGCGCGGCCTGCGCGATTCCCGACGATGACGACAAGCCGAGATGCGGAGCCGGTGAAAACTACCTGCTCGGGGATCGTGCGGGCGGGACGCTTACCGCGTCGCTGCCTCAGGGATGGGTGCTCGCCGATGGCCGGACGTCGGGGAACGGGCGGTTTGCGCTGTCGGTGTCGCCGAGCCAGTATGGCAACTTTCTCGTCGCCGCCGCTCCTTTCGCTGTGACAGGCTTCGATCGCGGGCAAGGCTGCCCGCCATTGAAAATTTATCTGGCTCCGGGCTCGCGCCAGGCGCCCGGTATCCTGGCGCGCGTCTTCTGCGAAGAATGGCGGGCGCTGGCCCGCGATTTCGACATCGGCGGGACGAGCCCGTTTTGGATCGCGGAAGTGCCCGAGACGATCGCGCTCGGCCAGTCTTACTTATCCGGCATCGCGTTGAGCGACCATCTTCTCGATGAAGGCGCGGACAGCGCCGTATTGCGCCATGTGCTTGCACATGAAATCGCGCACCGCATCTGGGGTTACGCCATCGCGCCAGAGAAGCAACCCGGACAGCAATTGGTGCTCGAAGCGATTCCGCAATATCTCGCATTCACCAATCACGCCGACGAGGCGGCCGCATCCGGGCAGGTCGAGCGGCTCGCCGGAGCTCGCCAGGATCAGGGCGGCCGGCGGACAAGCACCGACGGGCTATGGCGCTCGACCAATCTTGCCGACGCCTATCTGGCGCAGCCGCGCGCGCTTCTCCGGTCGGACTTGCGAGGCGGTACGAGCATACGCAGCGTGCTAGCCGACCAGTATCGCAGCGGGGCTTTCCGCGGCCGACAGTCCGCCAATCCGGAACGCATAATCGCCGACGTGCTGGCGCGGCTGCCGGCCGCGGAAGGGGACTTACTCGCCAACGAACTTGGCTTCGACAAGCCTGCAATATCTCGCGGAAATGTACCACGCCCACCGCGTGGCGCGGGAGACTGAACGCGTGAACGGCAACAATCTCTATCAATTCCCATGGGGTGATCTTGTGCGGGGTCGCCCCAAAGGGGGCGTGTAGCCGGTCGAATGTCATTGGTTTCGTGTGGATAGGGAATTATACGTCGCCAGCGACCAAGACATATGTGTCAACGACTTGAAGGGGATCCGGGTTTGCTGCCGATTAAAGCGGTCATTACCTTCGTAACGCTAGCCTCGACGGGTCTCACCGGCTGTGCAGGCATGGGCGGCCGCCCGGCGCCGGCCGCGCGGATCGCGGTGCCTTCCGACTGGTCGGTTCCCACTCCGCCGGTCGCAACGGATCCGGTGCAATACTGGACGCTTCTGGGCGATCCGCAACTCGACCGCTTAGTGGCGCAGGCCCTCGAAAATAACCGCGATGTCATACAAGCCGCCGCGCGCGTCGCGCTAGCAAGGGCGTCGGTGCGCGCCAGTCGCGCCAATTATCTGCCGCAGATCGGGGCCAGTGCGGGCGTGCAGCGCGACGTCGGCGATTTTGCCGATACCGATCTGCAATTCTCGGGCGGCGCGGACGCCCAGTGGGAGATCGACCTGTTCGGCCGGATCGGCCGGGATGTCGCCGCCTCGCGCGCGGACTTGCTCGCGGCAGGGTACAGCCTGGCGGATCTTCAGCGGCTGGTCGTCGGACAGGTCGCGCAGACGACCGTGTCTGCTCGCGCTCTCGCCACGCAGCTCGCGATCGCGCGCGATACGCTGGGCATTCAGGACGAGAACCTGCAGATCGCCGAGTGGCGATTGCAGGCCGGTCTGGTATCCAGCCTGGATGTGGAACAGGCCCGCGCCCAGCGCGCGCAGACTGCGGCCACGATCCCTGCGCTCGAGCGCGACCTGGCGCAGGCTGCGAATGCCATTTCGGTGCTTATCGCGGAGCCGCCGGGGCGTGTTCGTGCGGAGCTCGAGGCAGCGGGAACGGGCATTCCCACGCCTCCCGAGATCGCGGGTTTCCAAGCGCCGGCCGAGGTGCTGCGGCGGCGCCCGGACGTGCGGCAGGCGGAGGCGACCCTGATCGCCGATACCGCGCGAATCGATGTCGCGCGCGCGCAACTGCTCCCGCTGCTAAGGCTGACAGGCAATATCGGCACCGCCTCCTTCGGGGAGGACGGCCTGTTCGACATCATCACCGGCGGCCTGTTCGCCGGGGTCAGCCAACTCATCTTCGACGGCGGGCGCACGCGCGCCCAGATCGACAACGCCGAGGCGCGTGCGCAGGGCTCGCTGGCCGCCTGGGAGCAGACGATCCTCACCGCGCTGGCCGATGTCGAGAGCGCGGATGTCGCGTTGCGCAAGGCGCGCGAGCGGGTGGCGGCGCTCGCGATTGCGCTGGACGCGACCGATGCCGCCGCGATCCTGGCGCGCAGCCAGTATCAGGCCGGGCTGATCGACTTCCAGAAGCTGCTGACGGCGGAAAATCAGCTGCTTGCGGCGCGCAATGCGCTGGCTGCCGCCAACGCGGAGCGGGCCAATGCCTTCGTGTCGCTGCAACAGGCGGTCGGCGGGGGATGGGATACGGGCGCGCTGCGTGGAGCAGCGGGCGACATGGACGGGGATATCACGCGATGAACGAGGTTGCCGCCGACAAGGGGCCGGACCAGATCGAGGAATTCCTCGGCACGAAATCGCGCCCGCGCTGGCGTCGCTGGATGAAGTATTGGTTGCCGGCGCTGATCGTGCTGACTCTGGTCCTCGCCGTCTCGACCTGTTCGGGCGATGGGGACAAGCCGGAATATATTTCCGAACCGGTTATCGAACGCTCGCTCGATCTCACGGTCACCGCCACCGGCAATCTGCGCCCCACCAATCAGGTCCAGGTGGGGTCCGAGGTGTCGGGGCGGATCGATCGCATCCTCGTGGACGTCAACGAACGGGTGGCGCGCGGGCAGGTGCTGGCGCAGATCAATACCGACGTGATCGAGGATCAGATCCGGCAGGCACAGGCCAATCTCAATGCGGCCAGGGCACAGGTCGCGCAGGCGCGGGCCACGCTTGACGTGGACGTGGCGCAGCTCGATCGGCTGCGGGGCGTCTACGAAGTATCGGGCGGCAAGGTGCCCTCGCGCGTCGAGCTCGAGCAGGCGGATGCCGCCGTGAAGCGGGACCGCGCGGCCGTCGCCTCCGCCAACGCCAACGTCCGCGCCGCCGAGGCCCAGCTTTCCACCGCGCTCACCAGCCGCAGCCGCGCGGTCATCCGCTCCCCAGTTTCGGGCATGGTGCTGGCGCGACAGGTGGAGCCCGGCCAGACGGTGGCGGCAAGCTTCAACACACCGACGCTGTTCATCATTGCCGAGGACCTCGCTGTGATGCAGCTTCGCGTCGATATCGACGAGGCCGATGTGGGGCAGGTGGAAGAGGGTCAGAAGGCGACCTTCACCGTGGATGCCTATCCCGGACGGCGCTTCCCCGCGCAGGTGGAGCGGATCGACCAGGCCTCGACCAATACCGCGGTCACCGCGACGCAGCAGGCGTCTTCCGCTGCGGGCGCCTCGGCTTCGGTCGTGAATTACGAGGCCCGCCTCTCCGTCGCCAACCCGCAAGGGCTGCTGCGCCCCGGAATGACCGCGACCGCCACGATCGCCACGCAAAGCACCGGCAAACGCATGCTGGTCCCGAACAGCGCGCTTCGCTTTCAGCCCGATGCGGAGGAGAAAGAAGAAGGCGGCGTGCTCAACCCCAAGATCGGACTCCAGCAGAACGAGCAGCAGGCGACCATCGGCGTGGGCAGCCGTCAGCGGGTACAGGTGATCCAAGACGATGGCACCCTCAAGCCCGTCGAGGTGGTCACGGGCGAGAGCGACGGACGCTTGACCGTGGTAACCTCGAAAGAACTGAAGCCGGGAATGAAGGTGGTCACCGGCAAGAAGGCGACCGAAACGTGAGCCAAGACGCCCCCCTCATCGAACTGGCGGACATCACCAAGACCTTCGGCGAGGGTTCTGCGGCGTTTCAGGCACTCAAGGGTGTAGATCTCGTCATCGAGCGAGGCGATTTCGTCGCGGTCATGGGCCCCTCGGGTTCCGGCAAGTCGACGACGATGAATATCCTCGGTTGCCTCGATGTCCCGACCAGCGGCGTCTTCAGGTTTCGCGGTGTCGAGGTGCAGTCGCTCTCCCGCGATGAGCGCAGCCTGCTGAGGCGGCGCTACCTCGGCTTCGTGTTCCAGGGTTTCAACCTGCTCGCGCGTACCACGGCGATCGAGAACGTCGAACTGCCGCTGCTCTATCGTGGGGAGAAGAAGGCCGTCCGCCGCGAAGCCGCACTGCGCGCGCTGGATCAGGTGGGCCTCGTGCCCTGGGCGGATCACACTCCGGCAGAGCTCTCGGGCGGGCAGCAGCAGCGCGTCGCCATCGCCCGTGCGCTGGTGACGGAGCCCGATGTGCTGTTGGCGGATGAGCCCACCGGCAACCTCGATACCGAGCGGTCCATCGAGATCATGGAGCTCCTGTCTCGCCTGAACGCGGAAGGGATCACGATTCTCCTGGTGACGCACGAACCCGAAATGGCCGCCTTCGCGCGCACGATCGTCCATTTCCGCGATGGGCTCGTCGAACGCATAGAGCGCAATCAGGGTGCCGCCGCGGTGGAGCCAGCCTGATGTTCGGCGCGACGCTTCTGCTCGCATTTCGCGAGATCCGGCGACATCTGCTGCGCTCCTTCCTTACCACGCTCGGCATCATCATCGGCGTCGCCGCAGTCATTACCATGGTGACGCTCGGCAACGGCGTCACCGCCTCGGTCCAGGAGGATATCTCCTCGCTTGGCTCCAACGTCTTCATCATCTCCCCGGTCAGCGGCGACCGCGATTTCCCACGCCCCTTCGAACAGGCCGATGCCGATGCGGTCGAGCAGCAGATCGCCGGCGTCGACGTGGCGGCGGGCAGCGTCTCGAGCAGCGCGACCGCGATTCACAACGGGCAGGATTGGTCCACTTCCGTGCAGGGCGTGGACAACGATTTCCTCCGCGCGCAGTCGATCGACGTGACCGATGGGCGCGCCTTCACCGCCGAGGAGATGGCGGCGGGCAAGGACGTTTGTCTTGTCGGAACCAAGATCGTCGCGGCCATCTTCGTCGCCGGAAGCAGTCCTCTGGGCGAGAAAATGCGCGTCAACCAGGTCTCCTGCACAGTCGTGGGCGTGCTGGAGGAGCGCGGCGAGGGCGGCGGCGGCCCGAATTCCGATCAGGACAACACCGTGATGATGCCGCTAAAGACGGTGCAACGCCGCTTCACCGGCAGCGACGACCTGCAATATTTCGTCGTGAAATACGATGCCGCCTATTCTAGCACCTCTATTCAGGAGGCATTGATCGGCCTCCTGCGCGAGCGACGCCTGCTGCAGGACGGCGCGAACAATGATTTCAACATCATCGATACCGCCCAGATCAATCAGGCGATCGGTAGTGCCACCGGCGCGCTGACCGCGATGGTGGCGGTGATTGCCGGCATCAGCTTGCTGGTGGGGGGCATCGGCATCATGAACATTATGCTGGTATCGGTGACCGAGCGCACCCGCGAGATCGGCATTCGTCTCGCAATCGGTGCCCTTTCACGCGAAGTCCGCCTGCAATTTCTCACCGAAGCGATCGTTCTGTGCTGCCTGGGTGGACTGGTGGGCATCTTCCTCGCATTGTTGCTCTCCTGGGGCCTTGCCGGGGTTATCGACGTGCCCTTTGTCTTCGACCCGGTCATCAACCTCCTGAGTTTCCTCTTCTCTGCGGTCATGGGTATCGCCTTCGGCTACTATCCAGCCGCGCGCGCCTCCCGTCTCGATCCGATCGAAGCGCTTCGGCACGAATGACCCGCGCCAGTCCAAGGACTACGCAGATACGATACCCTGGCCTATTTTCGGATTGATAGGCCGGGGCATTTGCTTAAAAGCCCCAATCGAACGAATTCGTGAATGGCGTAAGCTTCGGTAATGCGCCGGTCGGTTACGTCGGCGAACACTTCGTTATCTTCGCTAGCGCCATGAACACCGTCTTTTCGCGCATATACTCGCCCATCGTTTGGGCGCTGAACTTCGATTCGCGAACGATCTTTGAAAGCGCCTCATAGAACAGTTCATCGTCGAGCGGCTGGACATATGCCAGATTGCAACGTTTGGGTGGCTGTCCATCGCTTCTTACATTTTGCGATCCTTTTGTTCTCTTCTAAGTTCGTTCCTTCAGACAAATCGAATGAAACTGCGAAGGGCGAACGTATGCGATTTATTTGGCGGCGGCGAGGTTGAGGAAGCTCTCGAAGGAGAGGACGGTCTTGTCATATCGGGTGGCGATACGCCGTTGCTTTTTGAGCTTGCCGAAGATGCGCTCGACGCGGCTGCGATCCCGGTATCGGCGATAATCGGGATGCTTTGGCACCTTGCGGTTTGAGCGGGGTGGGATGATCGGCAGGATACCCCGGATCAGCAGGCTTTCGCGGAAGCGATCCCCGTCATAGCCACTGTCTGCCAACAGCGCCTTGGGCGTAGCGACGGGAATTTGCATCAATGGCTCAGCGGCGGTGTAGTCGGATCCCTCCCCACCGGTTAAAGTGGGACGCTCCGGACTGGGCCTCGAAGCCATATGGCGGCTGACAAGTCTTCGGTTCAATTCTGAGGGGCAGGCTCGAAATGCGAACGCTTCGCGCCTTGATTCGAGAACACCGCCACTTTGCGCTGGCGCTTTTCTTGCTGGCGTTCTGCATCAAGGCTGTGATCCCTGCGGGCTTCATGGTTTCCGCGTCCAGCGACACGCTCTCACTGTTTCGATCTGCTCCGATGCGACAAGTGGCCTCAAGCAAATGCAGTTGGTCATTCCCGGCAAGCCGAGCGGCAGCAAACATTCCGACAGCGCAGCTAAGGCCAGCCATTGCGCCTTCTCCGGGCTTGCTCAGGCTGCGCTCGGCGGTGCCGACGCGTCGCTGCTTGCGCTCGCCTTTGCCCTCATTCTCATACTCGGCCTTGCTCCAACGCAGCACCTGCCGTTCTGGCAAACCTCCTATCTTCGTCCGCCTCTGCGCGGTCCCCCGGCGACTGTCTGACATTCTGACCTGATGCTTTTGGCGAAACCGCGTGCGAGCACGCGCACGCCAATTCTGAGTCATCGCTTGGTCGTCTCCGCGCTCTTTTGCCGATTCTGAAGGAGCGCCTGCGCATCTCCATTACAGACATTTCAACGGGGCAATTCCGATGAATAGACTTCTCACATCTTCGGCCCTGGCGCTTGCGCTGGCTGCTATCCCCGTCGCTGCTCACGCCAGTGAGGGCGACAATCAAGAAGCCAACTGTTGTCATAGAGATGATATCACATTACGTCAAAGTGACTGTTGCCGTTCTGGCAGTGTGAGACTTGTGTGATGCTTTGGGGTGACGCGACAGAACATGACAAACCATGCATCTTTCAGCACGTCCGGTTTCTTTGACCGGGAGATGGCCGAGGCCTATGACCAGCGGAACAGCGGCTTGCAGCCCATAGCGGATTCGCTGCACTTTCCGATGGGACTGGTGCTGGACCGGCTGCCGGAACAGGCCCGTATCCTGCGCGTCGGCGTCGGAACAGGGGCAGATATACTTGCCTTGGCCAACGATCGCCCAAGGATGGACATTCACCGGCGTCGACCCTTCGGCAGAGATGCTAGAGGTTGGCCGCAGAAGGCTGAAGGATGCGGGCGTTCTTGACCGTTGCCGCCTTGTTCAGGGGCATGCCAGCGATGTGGCCGATACCGATTTCGATGCGGCCGTCAACCTTCTTGTCGCCCATTTCATCAAGGCGGACGAACGCCCCGCTTTCTACCGCGCCATACACGACAGGCTGAAGCCCGGTGGCTGTTTGCTAAGCGCCGAGATCAGTGCCGCCCTTGATGCCCCTGAATTTCCGACGATGCTCGAAAACTGGAAACAGGTGCAGAGATTGATGGGCGCATCCGACGAATCGCTCGCTCAGCTTGAAGGGATGCTTCGAACCACTCTCGGCGTCGTATCCCCCGCCGACACAGAAGCCCTGTGGCGCGGCGCCGGCTTCCCCTTGGCGGTCCCGTTCTTTCAGACATTCATCGTCCAGGGCTGGTATGCCCTCAGACCCATTGAGAAGGATAATTCACCTGAATTATTCAGCGGCGGCCATTCGGTCCATATGTCAGCGTTGTCCGCTTTGAAACAAACTACCGTCAGACGTTAGTGGCCGGCATGAGGGCGCCAAGCGGCTGCGGGCGTGAGAGTAGACTTTTTTAGAATGAAAGGAGGTGGCTCTCTGGAAGAGAGCGGAAAAGGGCACGCGATCCCCGCGGCCTATGGAGACTTGAAATGACTGAGACCGAACAACAGAAGCGCATCGCCAACTACCTCGCCGCCTTTGCACACCTGCTGGGTGGTCAGCCCGGACGCTTCACTGAATTCCGAAACAAGGTGGACATCATGCTGAGCGGGTCGGCTCCACACGCTTTCGGCCTGATGCAGTTCGCTTCCCGGGTTCAGACAACCGGCCGCCCGCTCATCTGGGTTCATCAGTCTGCAGAGTGCCCGACGGTTCCGCAAATCGGCTTGGTCGTACAGATGGGAGGGGGGATGCACTACATTGAGAGCTGCATGCTCTGCCTGACTGGCGAAGACGACCGCGCGACCCTTGTACCAGACGGTTTCAATCTGGGCGCGTACAGGTTCGACGATGGGCTCGAACTACACCACATTACCGAAGCACCGGCTTCGACCTTCGAGGCGGCAGATGGCGACATGGTGAGGGCCTACAACCGACTTATCGCGATCCAGGCCGAGCAGTGGGAGCGGGGTGACACCTTCGACCTGCCTCATCTCGCTCAGGCGGCCTAAATCTCATGGTGCGCCGGATCGTCCATTGGCGATCCGGCATCGCCACTCAGGAGCTATCTTCGTTGGTCGACTGCCCTGAGCATAACGGTTTTGGCGCGAATAACTTAACGCTTCGTCACCGGCGAAGGTTAACGGCAGCAACGGATCGGTTAAGCATTGACCGGTTGCAACTTACGCAATGCGCGATTGGTCGCATTAAAGCAGGCTAGATTATGAAGTCCGTGCTGGCGGCAGCCGGCTGCGCCCTCGACGACGTCATCGACGTCACCACCTTCCATACCGATCCCGAGGCCCAATTCGATACGGTGATGAAGGTGCGAGCGGAGGAGATCGGCGAGGCTCCATATCCCAATTGGACGGCGGTCGGCGTCAACTGGCTCGCCGGCTTCGACTTCGAGATAAAGGTCGTTGCGCGTATTCCCTCATGACCTGGCGAAGGAGGCGCTAGATCCGCCGAGGGAAGCCCTGACGGTTTCGCGATCCGCCATGGCTATTTCGTGACTGTCCGCTAGTCTGACGCAATGAGCCTGCTCCTACTCGCAGCATCGGTCGTCGCAGCCGGTCAGACCTTCGAATGCACACCCGTCGCCGTCTGGGACGGCGACGGACCGATCTGGTGCGAGGAAGGCCCGCGCATCCGGCTGTCGGGCATCGCGGCTCGCGAGATGAACGGCTCCTGTTCGCCCGGACATCCGTGCCCGGACACCGACCCGGTGACGGCGCGTGATGCCCTGGTGTCGCTCGTCGGTGAACCGATAGGCCGACTACGTCATGGTCACGTCGCGGTGGTGGGCCCGACCATGACCTGCCTGTCCGTCGGAGGCGCGGGCGGCGATCGGACGGCAGCCTGGTGCGTATCCCCCAAGGGCGGCGACCTGTCCTGCGCGATGGTCAGCGGCGGCCACGCCGCGCGATGGGACCGCTACTGGCGCGATCACGTCTGTCGTTAAAGGATCCGGAAGACATCCATCGACGTCCGCTTCACTGGTTGCCTTCCGCCGATCACTTCTTCGCGATGGCCTGCGCGTCGTGGCTTCCGATGGCAAAAGCTCCTGGCGCACCGTGTAGCTGAATCGAGTCGACGCCCATCGTCGAACAGAACGAAATCGTGATGGCGGAGGTGAACCAGAGCGAGAAGCAGCTCACCGTGAAGAGCAACCTGCGCGGCTCGGTCCAGAACGTCGTCGTGCGTTCGTTGACGTCAGACAAGAACCTCGCCACGTTGCTGCAGAAGGAACACCGCCAGGCGATGGTTATTCTGACCAACAATTTCCAGGACATCCCTAAGTCGGGCGAAGGGCTCGACTTAAACGTGATCGAGGTCGACTAAAGTCACGATGACGAAGAACATCACGGACAACCAGATAACGGGAGAGATCGGCGAAAACGAGGTCCGCGGGCGCTTCCTCACGATGGGTTGGCAGTTCGACTGCCGATCAAGGCTCGAGGCCGGGATCGACGGCATAGCGGAAGTCATGAACGACGGTCAGCCCATGGCCCGCATGATCGCCGTGCAGATAAAGTCCACCAAGGAAGGAAGATACACGTCCGAGACCGACAGCGGCTTCACCTATCTTCTTCGCCCCGGAGACGTGGCCTACTGGAAAGGCTCGAACCTTCCCGTCATCGTCGTCTTCTACCGGCACTCCGACCACAGCTTCTACTGGAAGGAAGTGCCCCGTGAGGCGGACCCCGGAGACAGGCGGCTGAACATCGACAAGGCGGCCGACGTACTCGACGCCAGCACGGCCAACCGCCTGGCAGCCCTGACTGTTCCGAAGAAGGGTCTGGGATACTACGTCCCGCCTCTCGGGGGTGGCGAGGATGCGATCGTGAACATGCTTCCCGTCACCGTCCCCAGCGAGATGTTCATCGCATCGACGCCCTACAGCCACAAGCGTGCGCTCTCCATCATACTCGAAGCCGACGATCCAAAACGGTTCGACTGGATCATCTACGAAGGGGTGTTCTGGTCCTTCCACGATCCCCGGACCTCGTCGTGCATAGAGATAGTGGACGAAGACCAGGTCGAGGCGATCGATACCGCCGACCTCGCCTTCCACGACGACGTCGATGAACAGAACAAGTTCAGCTTTCTCCTACGGCAGGCACTGCGATATCAGACCGAGTCCGATCTGAACTGGGACAAGGAACATCGCGCGCTCTATTTCCGAGCTCATGACAGGAACACCCAGCGTACCTTCGCATACAAGTCGACGAAGAAGCACACCGATGCCGACGTGGTCAGCGTATTCATGGACAAGAACGACGAAAAGAGGGTCTCCTTCGTCCGCCACCATGCATTCATCCCGCGCTTCGAACTGATGGAGGACAGGTGGTACCTCATCGTGACGCCCACCTATCACTTCACGACCAACGGATTCTCGCCGCACCCATTCGCAGCCCCGCTGCTGTCGGGCAAGAAGCGGCTCGACAAGAGCGCAGCGCTGCGCGGCCAAGTCATCATGTGGCATCGCTACCTGACGGATGGTGACCGGATCGCCGAAAGGAACGAGATGGACCTCTTCGGTGGCGAAGAGCCTTCCGAGGCCTTCCTCAAGTTCGGGTCGCCGCCCTCGATACATCTGGACGTCCGCGTGCCCGAAGACGCCTGGGGAACGGAAAAGAAGAAGGATGACGCGCCTGAGGACGAAGGGCTGTTCGGATGACCTTCAAGACACGCATATTCGAGGAGCCGGAACTGGAATTCGGCGACCACCACCATCACCAGGATCCTCGCCTAGGCTTGGCGGAGGCGGGACCGCTCCAGACCTACCTCGGCGACGTGATCAAGATCGGTGTCGTCGGCAGCTCGAAGACCGTCGAGGACACCCGCACGTTCCTCACGACCGTGAGCAGCGGCGTGGAGGGCAAGTCCGACAAGCACCCGAACATGCATCCACCATTCCCCGGCCTCGGCAACCAGAGCCCCTACAAGGCCCGGTTCGAGATAGAGGAAGGCGCCACCGCCGTCCTCACGAAGGCGAAGCTCGACAAGATTGCCAAGGAACCAGATCATCAACGCGCCGTCGAGATGGCCGTGGATGCGGTCATGCACGAGCTACAGGCGATGGAAGATGGCGGTAGCCGGCCCGACGTCGCGGTCATAGCCATGCCGGTCAAGCTGCTCGAGCGCGTCTGGAACGCGAAGGTGGACGCCCGGGGGACCACCGAGAAATCCGACAGCAGCGGATCGGATGCCCCGAACTTCCGCGGAATGCTTAAGGCAAAGGCCATGGCGCTCGGGTTCCCGATCCAGCTCGTCTGGGAAGACGTCATCGACGATAAGGTAAAGATCCCGCAGAAGATCAAGGAGAGCAAGGGACGCGACATCCAGGATCTTGCCGCACGGACTTGGAACCTCATGACCAGCCTCTACTACAAGGGGAGCGGACGGATTCCCTGGCGCCGAATGCCCCTAGAAGGGGAATATACCGCCTGCTACGTCGGGATAAGCTTCTATCGCGAAGCGGACGGGCAGCAGCTCTTCACCAGCGCGGCGCAGATGTTCGACGAACGTGGTCGCGGCTTCGTGCTCAAGGGTAGGCGAGCGCGGACCGAGAGCCGCGGCAGACACCCCTACATGGCACGTGAGGACGCCAAGGAGATCATCGAGAACGTCCTCGATGCCTACAAGGCGCACCACAAGACGCTACCCGCCAGGGTCTTCGTGCTGAAGACCTCGCGCTTCAAGGACGAAGAGGCTGACGGGATCATCGCCGCTCTCGACGAAGCGGGAACGGAGTTGAAGGATCTCGTCTGGGTGCAGGAATCCTACAACGCGCGCATCCTGCGGGACGGAAACTATCCAGTGCTTCGCGGGACGTTCGTCGACCTGCACGGGAAGGGACTGCTCTACACGAGCGGCAGTATGCCGTACTACGGCACCTATCCGGGTACATACGACCCGAACCCCCTGCTGCTCTGCCCCCATCCCAGCAGCGAGAGCACGGTGAGCCAACTCGCGGAAGAGGTGTTCTCGCTCACGAAGGTCAACTGGAACTCCACCCAGATGAACCAGCGCCTGCCGATACCGATCAGGGCGGCACGCAAGGTCGGCGAAGTCCTCAAATACGTCGAAACGGGGGAACTGGTCAGCGCAGACTATCGAAAGTACATATGACCTGGGCGGGATCCGGGCTCGGGTCTGCGCCTAACCGACGAATGCGACCAGTTGCCGGAACGCCCCGCGGAAGAAGAGAACGTAGCCGGTAATCACGAGGGCCCCGACAATGACCGCTTCAACTAACAAGAAGCGATCACTGCCTTCGTCTTCATACCTATCACGCATTGCGCGTCTCTAGCACGATCGCCATCCTTCAGAAATGGGATCTGACCGTCCGTCCGTCTGCCGGTCCAAGATGGATCAGATCAAAAGGCCTTCCGAGCCCTGCTCACGATCCCAACAGATCGGTTACGTGTTAGGTATCAGTATGATATTCTTGCACAATAACTCCGCCATATTGGAAAGGTGCGCAGACGCCTCGTTGAATCTCGATTTCATGGCAGCGCCTGGAACGGCCGCCGGGAGGAGTGGACCATCTCTCGCAGCTCGGCAGGCTGGAGCACCTCGACGTGCTCGCCCCACTGGTAGAGGAACCAACACATCTCCATGACGCCGCAGGCCCTGAAGCGCACGAGCAGCGAGCCTTCGCGTTCCCTTTCGAACGTCTGGGTCGGATGGAACATGAACCTCTCGGCGCGAGGCGCCGCCTCGGCGTCGAACCGCCAGACGACGTCGACCACCTTCCTCTCGTCGACGTAGGAGCCGAACCCGATCTCGGCATGCTTCCGCAGGTCGAAGTCGGCGTCCTGCTCGAAGGTATCGTCCAGGACCTCGATGTCGGAGATCGACTCCACCCGGAAATGCTGCAGTGGAGCCTTCGCACCCTTCTCGACGTCCTTCGCCACGAGATACCGGCGCACGCCCAGGAGCATGCCGTATGGCGCCACCGTCCGAACCGACGACCCTCCCTCGCGGCCGAGGTAACGCATCCGCACGAGGAACGGGCCCTTGAACGCCTCGACGAGCGCGGCATCCATCGAAGTATCGGTCTGAGGACGCGGGCCGGGCCGGGCCGCGTGGCCGAGAGCCTGCAGCAGGATCTCTTCGTCCACTTCGCGTCGTGCCCTGCCGGTGGCCGGCGTGAGGCTCCTGACCTTAGCCCGCAACTCCCTCAGCAACGAGGCCTGGCCGGGCAGGTCGCCTCTCTCGAGTTCGCCGATCGCCGTGCCCAGCGCCGCAAGTTCCTCCCCACTCGGCGTCAGCAACGGTGCGACGTGACGTGCGGGGATGATCCAGCGGCGCTGCCGATCCTCGTCGACCTCAATCTCGACCTGGGGGAACACCTCCTCGAGAGCGTCCGTCCAGCGCTGCGCCGTGCGATGCGAACAGGACTGTTCCCGACGGATGTCCTGCAAGGTGACCCCGCTGCGCCTGGTCGCGAGCATGGCTATCTTCAGCAGTTCCTTGGCCTTGACGAGGGACATAATTGGACCATGACATGTTCTGTCACCCTGCGCTAGTAGTAGGCAGGCTAGGAGAACACCGATGCAATCCATCGACGGCAGATTCCGACTTTCGGCTTCAGACCTCATGCGGTTCAAGGGATGTCGGCACGCGACGACCCTCGACTTGCGCAAGCTCGAGATCGGAGACCTCGAACCGGACGTGGACGGCGAGGAGGCCGCACTGCTCCAGGCACAGGGAGATGCGCACGAGCTGGCGTTCCTGGAACGACTGAAGGCCGACGGCCGCCAGGTCGTGGAGATCGAGACCAAGGGCCGCACGATAGAGGACTGTGTGGCATCAACGCTGGAGGCGATGCGCTCCGGCGCGGACGTGATCTTCCAGGGAGCGATGCTCGACGGTGTATGGGGAGGCTATTCGGACTTCCTGGAGAAGGTGGGAGCGCCTTCCGAGCTCGGCGAATGGTCCTACGAGGTCGTCGACACCAAGCTGAAACGCAGGCCCGACCCCAAGCACGTCCTCCAGCTGTGCCTCTACAGCGACATGCTCGCAGACATGCAGGGTCGTCCGCCGGAGCACGCCTACCTTGAACTCGGAGACGGTTCGCGCTTCACGGTGCGGCTCGACGAGGTATCGGCCTACGCTCGGCGGTCGCGGCGCATGCTCCAGCAGTTCATCGACGACCGCCCTGCGACGAGCCCCGAACCGGTAACGGCCTGTGCGCTGTGCCGCTGGAAGTCGCACTGCGAAGAGGTCTGGCGGGAGACGGACAGCCTCTCCCTCGTCGCGAACGCGACACGCTCGCAGCGGGACAAGCTGCGCGAGGCGGGGATCGGCACAATGACCGATCTCGCGCAGGCGACGACGCGCATACCGCGCATGACGACCGAGACGTGGGAGCGTCTGAGGACCCAGGCCGGGTTGCAGGTCGCCAGGCGCGCCGGCGGTGATCCGGATTTCGTTCTGCGCGACCAGGCCGACGGCCGCGGCTTCGACCTCCTTCCCGAACCCGACGAGGGCGACCTCTTCTACGACATCGAGGGCGATCCCTACTATCCGGATGGAGGACTGGAGTACCTGCACGGCATCTGGATGCTGAAGGACGGCGATTGGGACTTCGTGGACTTCTGGGCGCATGACCGATCAGAGGAGGCGAAGCTGACCCACGACCTCCTCGACTTCCTCTCCTCGCACATGCGTGCACACCCCAAGGCTCACATCTACCACTACGCCAACTACGAGATAGCGGCACTGCGACGGCTGACCTCTCAGCACAGGACCGGCGAGGCGGCGATGGACCAGCTCCAACGCGAACGCCGGTTCGTCGATCTCTTCAAGGTGGTGGCGGGCGGCCTGATCGCGTCCGAGAAGGGATACTCCATCAAGGACCTCGAGGCCTTCTACATGGCGAAGCGCGACGACGAGGTCGCGACCGCCGGCGCCAGCGTCGTCGCCTACGAGGAATGGCGAAGGACCCGGCGACAGGAGATCCTAGACGAGATCCGCGACTACAACCGCACCGACTGCATATCGACGAAGCTGCTGCGCGACTGGCTCGTGTCCGAAGTGCGCCCCGACGGCCCCTATCCCGTCTTCGGCGACACGCCGGGCCCGAAGGCCGACGAGAAGGTGCAAGCCGAGGAGGAGGAGGACGAGGCCCTGCGCGAGAGGCTGGTGCCGGTGGGCGTGAAGCTCGGCGAGGACGTCGCGACGCTCCTGCTCGACCTCAGTCGCTTCCACCAGAGGGAGGACAAGCCGGCCTATTGGGCGATCTTCGACAGGCTCGCCCAAGACAGCGAGGACCTCCTCGACGACCTGGAATGCCTGCAGGGGCTCGAAGCGACGGGTCCGGCCATAAAGGACAAGCGCTCGTTCGAACGCGAATACCGCTTTCCCGAGCAGGAGACGAAGCTTAGGGTCGGCAAGACCCCGTGCGTCAAGCCGGCCACGATGCCCGAGGGCATCAACCTGGTGGCCCTCGACGAGGAGGCCCGCACGGTCGTCCTGCGAAGATCGACGGCAAAGGGTCCGCTGCCAAACCGTCTCGACCTCCTCCCTCCGCGCCCCATCGACAACCGGATCGTCCGCAAGGCCATGGCCTCGACGACCGAGCGCATCATCGCGGGAGACCCTCGCGCCTCCGCAATCGTCGATCTCCTCTCCAAGACCCATCCCCGCATCGACGGCGTCGAACCGGGGGCCGCGATCGTCGCGGAGGGCGGGGACCTGGTCGAAGGGACCATCGAGGCCATCGGTGCGATGCGGGACACGGTCCTCGCGGTCCAGGGGCCTCCCGGCACGGGCAAGACCTACGTGTCGGCCAAGGCGATCGTCGCGCTGGTCGGGTCCGGCCGCCGCGTCGCCGTGTCGTCCAACAGCCACCGTGCCATCGGCAACCTGCTCAAGGGGGTGGCGGAGGAGGCCGAGGCCCAGGGCGTCGACTGCCGTATCGCGCAGAAGGTCTCGGATCCAACGGACGCCGGCGACCACCCCGCAGTGCAGGTCGTGAGGGACAACGAGGCGGCCGAGATCGCTGCGGCCGACGTGGTCGGGGCGACGTCGTGGCACTTCGCCCGATACGAGGATGCGGCGTTCGATCACTTGGTGATCGACGAGGCCGGGCAGGTGTCGCTCGCAAACGTGACGGCCATGTCGCGAGCGGCCCGCAACATCGTGCTGGTCGGCGATCCCATGCAGCTTCCGCAACCGATCCAGGGCGCCCATCCCGGCGAGAGCGGTCTCTCCAGCCTGGAATACCTGATCGGCGACCAACGCACGGTCCCCGCCGACAGGGGCATCTTCCTGCCGACCACGCGGCGACTCCACGACGACGTGTGCGCCTTCATCTCGCGAGCCGTCTACGAAGGACGGCTCGAGAACGACGACGCGGCTTCGGCGCAGTCGCTCGTCGGGCCCGACGGGACGGACCTCGCCGGAGCTCGGATCGTGGACGTCCGGCACGAGGGGCGTTCGCAGGTTTCGCCGGAGGAGGTCGAGCGCGTGCAGACGGAGATCGAGGCCGTCTCGGGCGCGCGATATGTTGATAGAAACGGCGAGCTGCACGTGGTCCGATCGGAGGACGTGATCGTGGTCGCCCCGTTCAACGCGCAGGTCAACGCCTTGAGGTCGGCCTTGGGCGCCGACGTCAAGGTCGGCACGGTCGATCTCTTCCAGGGGCAGGAGGCACCCGTGTGCATCGTCTCCATGACGACGTCGGACGGGGAGGAGATACCCCGGGGCGTGGAGTTCCTCTTCTCGCTCAACCGGATCAACGTGGCCGTGTCCCGTGCGAAGGTCGCGGCGCGGGTGATCGCGAGCCCGTCGCTGCTCGACACTCCGGTCCGCACAGTCGAGCAGATGAAGCTGGTCAACACCCTGTGCCTGCTCGAGGAACACGGCCAGCGATGATTGGATCGCTTCGAGGGTGACATGTTCCGACACCCTCGCGTGCGACAAGAGCGATGGCAGCCGAATCGGTCGGTCCGCCCGCCGGAAGCACGCGAAGGAGCAAGATCATGGCAGGAAGTCGTTACCGTAGCGCCAAGAGCGGCCGCTACGTCACCAACAAGCACGGAAAGAGCAGTCCGAGCACGACCGTGCGTGAGGCCGCGGGCAAGAGCGGAAGCACCGGCGGCGCATATCGCAGCGCCATCAGCGGCCGCTTCGTCACCGCCAAGCACGGGAAGAGCAGCCCGAGCACGACGGTGCGCGAGAAGTGATGCGGAGCGGGGACGGCTCGTCGGGCGGTCCCCGCACCAGCGTAGGAGGTCCATGACAGGATGACCCAGGACGAACTGGAACTGGAAAGCCACGACGCAGGAGAGAGGCGACCGCGGACGCGGCGTCTGGTGTTCTGCTTCGACGGGTCGTGGAACAAGTTGGATTCCAGCCAGCATCCCACCAACGTGGTGCTTCTGGCCGAGAGCGTGCCGCCGGTGGACCGGGACGGACGCGACCAGATCGTCTACTACGACGAGGGCGTCGGCACGGCGTCGGACGAAACCTTTCGAGGCGGAGCGTTCGGCAAGGGCCTCGTCGCGAACGTCCAGGAGGCCTACCGCTTCCTCATCTTCAACTATCGCCCCGGCGACGAGATATTCGTCTTCGGGTTCAGCCGCGGTGCCTTCACCGCGCGCACCTTCATCGGCTTCATCAAGTGCGCCGGGATCATCTCGGTCGCGGACGCCTCGCAGCTGAGGCGGGCGTGGGAGCTCTACGGCCTTCACGCCGACAGGGACGCGGACGAGCCCGAGGAACTGCTCGAATTCCGCCGCAGGCACTGCCCGACCTCCTGCGTCTCCGCTTCCGAACTCGCCTGGCGACGGCGCGACGATCCGGCGGCGGAGGTCGACATGGTCAAGGTGCGCTACTGCGGCGTGTGGGACACGGTCGGGTCGCTCGGCTGGAAGGTGGTGGCGGCGACCTTCGACCGGCACAAGGACAAGCGCTACACCGACCACGATACCCAGCTGTCCGACCTGGTCGAGGCGGGCAGGCACGCGGTCGCCATAGACGAGCGGCGGGTCCACTTCATGCCGACGATGTGGCGCAACGTGCGCGAGCTCAACGTGGCGGCGGGGCACGAGCCGTATTCGCCCGAGGCGCCCTACCAGCAGAAGTGGTTCGCGGGCGACCACGGTTCGGTCGGCGGCGGAGGGCCGGAGCGCGGCCTCTCGAACGCCGCGCTCCACTGGGTGCTAAAGGGTGCCGTGGAGATGGGGCTCGAGGTGGACCTCGAGGGACGTTCGCAGCTCGACGACATACGCTACCGCGCGGATGCGCCGCTGACCAACACGCCGGAACCCCTGGACGAGCGTCGCCTCTCGATCCGCAGGTCGGCGGGGAGGGCGCTCTCGGCGATCAAGGACCGGCTGCTCACCGCGGACCGGAGCGGACCTGCGGAGGTGGAGGACGTCCACCCCTCGGCGCTGCGTCGCTGGTTCATGCCGGGCCCGGCGCTCGGCGGAGCGGACTACCGCCCCGCTCCGCTCGCGCACCTGGAGGGGGCGATCGAGGCGCGACGGCACGACTTCGATCCTCCCGGCAAAGCGGAGCTCCCGACCTACGTCGTCGCGGCTGGCGAGAACCTGTGGCGCATAGCGCGCCGGATCCTGAGGGATCCGGATCGCCGGCAGGAGATATTCGCCCTCAATCGCGACCTCCTCGACGATCCCGGCGACATCTTTCCCGGTGACGTGCTCAGGATGCCGCGTGACGCCGCCGTCCTCTCCGACGAGGTGGCAGAGGCAGGACCCCGAGGTCCATGCCGACCTGGCGACGACGATCCCGAAGGTGCGCGCCCGAAGCCGTCGCCCTAACCAAACCATCCCGCCGAGGTTCGACCGAGCGGGCGCGACCGAGGGTTCCGGCGAATCAGGACGACGGACAGTCGGGCCCGAAGCCTGGGCTCGCCCCCCCGAGGCAGCGCCCATGCCCAGTGCGATCATCGCGCTCGTCCGATCCGGCCCCGCTCCAGTTCCTTCTCCAGCCAGGGGGCCTCGCCGCGCAGGACCGATCTGCGTCGCGTCTCTAGGTCAGGTTGTAGGAAGGCCGACGCGGATATCCAACGTGGTGTATGATGCCTCATCCCGCACCGGTCTCGAAGGGATCGCGTGTCCTCGAGCAGATGCACGTCATAGGGCATACGCGAATTCGACCTCCACCTGTCCGAGACGGCCCGCGCGGCGGCGGTGGGACGACTGCCGTCGCATCTCGTCGAGCTTCCCTATCTCCCCTCGTTGCTCCCGCCGGACACCAGGATCGCGGAGGTTGGAGCCATGGAGACTTGGCGACCCTGCTAAGAACCGACGTGACGACCCTGGTGTTCTCGATGGGATCGACCTCTCGCCGTGGAGATCACGACCACGGTCACGAACCCTCTTGCATGTAATACTTCAAAGTAGTAGAGGTGTCTTGTCGAGGAGGGAAACCGATGAACAGACGTCAAAGACGGACCCACGTGCGCGAAGGGCAGGCGGCCGATCTCATCCTGCGGGACGAGCAGCACCGCACCGCCAACGAGCTTTCGTCTGCGCTCGCCGCACTGCGGCTCACCTCCCGGCAGCACGGCGCCGGTGCGCTTCCACTGGTGGATTGCGCCATCGAGCGGCTGGAAGGCTACGTCGCTGTCAGACGGCTCCTCGTCGCCCCGGAAGCGCAGGGCTGCGAACTGGTCGAGCTTCTGCGCGAACTCAGCATCGCCATGGCCAGGGGCCGTCTGGTCGCCGGAGGTATCAGGGTCGTGACCAGCACGCTCCGCGTGCAGGTCGTGCCGAAGTTGGCCAGCGCCGTCCTGAGGCTCGCGCACGAGATGCTCACGAACGCGCTCAAGCACGGGACCCCGTCTGAGGAGATCGTCCTGTCGATGCGTGTCTCCCGCCGCCACCTGAGCCTCAAGTGCAGGAACCCGTGCGACGGTCCGCAGCCCACCTCGACCGGCAGGCGAGGCCTGCGAATCATGCGCGCGCTGTGTGAGGAGCGCGACGGCAGGTTCAGAACCAGTCGTTCGGAGGAAGGCTTTACGGCGATCGCGACGCTACCGCGCCTTCCCAGGCCCGACATCTGACGCGTCAACCTTCGCGGCGGACGTAGTCCCGGTTGCGCAGCTCGACGCTCGAGAGGTCCACCTCTTCGACGAGCGAGGACAACGAGACGTCCAGCGCCAGCGCAATGCGTGCCATCGTCCTCAGGTTCGGCACGGCCTTGCCGGCCTCGAGACGCCAGACGTGCGCCTGCGAGATGCCGACCCTGCGACCCAGCTCGGTCCCGTCGATCCCGGCAGCCCGGCGCAAGGTCGCCATGCGGGCACCGAACGACACGGCGAGCGGATCGTCGTCGGAGGTTTCGGTCTCCTTCGCCATGCCGCGTCCCTAACACCGCTTCAGGCGCAGCGGCAACAATGCCTGTCGGCGTTAGCCACGGCCACGACACCCTCCCCGTCCTCCAATCCCATCGGCACCCTGCTCGCCGACACGGTGCCTCTCGCCAGCGAAGACGAGGCGACGGGATCCCCGAGAGGAAACGGATTTGCGAGATCATTCAAGTATGGAAAAGGAACCGACGATGCCCGAAACGCACGACCGCTCGAGGCGGACACCCATCGACCTCTCGCGACCGCTCGGTCGGCTCGCCGTGTTCGACCTCGAGACGCGCGACGACGCCCTGCTGACCGGCTTGGGCACGAGCGCGAAGGCCGTCCGTCCATTCGTCCAGCGCATTGCCAGCTTCTCGCTCCTCACCGTGACCGAGCCGTCCATCGGACGCTGGGAGATCGGGGAACTCACGAGCCATCACGGCGACGAGACCGACATACTCGCCGCGATCGACGCGGCATTCGGAACGAACCCCACGCTCGTCACCTACAACGGCTCCCGTCACGACCTGCCGGTGATCCGCCGCAGGATCATGCGTCACCGCCGATACCGCCTCGAGGCCGCCCTGCGCGCTCCCCGCCTCCCCCATATAGACCTCTTCACGTTTCCCCACGTCCCGGCCGGTGGCCACCATGGCAGCCTGCAGGATCGATGTGCCGGGCTGGGGATCGACGCCAAGACCTACCTCGACGGCAGAGACGGCCGGTCGCGCATGGTGCTCAAGGGCGAGGTGGACTCGGTCGCGACGTTCCTGCTGCTTATCCACGAACTGGCGGCGCTGCGAATCGACGGGCAGGTCTGGGCGGCGGGAGTGCGGGCGCTGGAGCAGGCGGGTGGCGGTGAGTGGGCGCGCAGAAATCATCTGAGCGCGCTGATAGGCGGTGGGGTGCGCTGGGCAGGGGAACGAGGTAAGTCATCCTGAAAATTACATTTGACGATCTGCAAGTGTCCAGCCTATAAGCGGGTTTCGAAGCCATAATGACAGAAAAGAAAGTGTATAGAGGCCATAGGTGTTGGGACGCTCTGGGTAACAAGAGCTACCCCAAATCGAGTGATTACTATAGAATCTACATCAGTGCTGGATTCTCTATTGATACGTTGATGCTGTTTGCGGTATGTTTCTTGAATGGAACGTCCCGTCCAGATGCCGCTGTGCCTTTTTCCCGACGAGCCCGATGAGCTCGGCGTTCCAAGGTTCCATGTCTTCAACGACGGCACGATCTGTTCGCCAGGCGGTGTCCTGCGAAGCCTGAGCAAGGTCCTCAGGGACGACGTCGCCACCATGCCGGTGGAAACCTGGAAAAAGTTCAGGCTGCCGATTCGGATCTTCCTCAACACCGAGTTGGAGGCAGGCGAAGACTGGCGGGCGATCTGGCGCGAGGGCGAGGAAGCTGCCGTAGAGAGGCAATTGAAGTTCCTAGTCGCGCGAGGTCACACGCTTGGGGTCAAGCGACCGATAGACGGAGCGCGGCAGCTGTCCCACCCGTCACCTAAGTACGGGAACTTCGACAGGCTGGCCCTGAATTTCCTCTATGACAAGCTGGAGCACGCCAAGCTCACGCGCCGGAACCACAGCCTACTGACCTTCTTCGCCGAGGCCGACATCGAGCAGCGCATCGAATACGTGTCGCTCATGAAGGAGCAGAACCGGAAGTCGGACCACATCGGTCGGCGGTTCTTGGCTCCGAAGAGAGAGGCGAGGATCTCGATACCGGTAGACCCTGCGTCCTGCGTGTCCTTGCTCACGACCGACCTCGAACTCGCCAACGCTCCTGAACTTATCAAGGACTCGAACATCGTCCTGCGCCTCAACGGGAAGCGCCCGATGTCCGTGATACATGCGAATGCCTACGGCTGGGTCATCAAGGGCGCGAAGGATCGGGTCGGCTGTCGTAACAAGCGTCGCGGCGAAGACGTGACGCAGGCGCAGTTCGTCATGCCACCGGACGTACGCGCACGGCTCGTCGAGAGGCTGTCCGCAGAAAAGTCGCCGATCGAGCCTACCAGAACGCTGATGGAGGAGATCGAGGTAAAGGCGGACGAGCTGTTCGGCGCCGACGAAGAGCTTGCGAAAGAGGCCAAGACGTTCTTGGAGAGGGTGGCGATATTCCCACGGCCGAGTGCGGAAACCAGCTTCGACGCCTTCATCACCTACGAAGGCCTGCGATACTGGACGATCAAGGGTCGCGAGATCAGACAGGAGCGCGGAGGTCACAAGCCGATCCTGTTCAACGACGGGAGGCGGGAACCCACTCTCCGCGACTATCGTAGGGCGACGATCACCCGGCAGGTTCTTGAGCTCTTCGCGAATACCACCAAGGGATCGCAGGAACGGGCGGACGGTCTGATGGAGATCGCGACTAAGCACGACCAAAGTACCGACCAGAGCAAGGCCTATGCAGACTGGGCATACCAGCTCGAGGCCGAACGCGAGGCCCTCGAGGACTACGCAGCAGAAGAGGCCGCGATGAAAGCGCATGAGAAGGTCGTGATCGGAGAGACCGAAAGGAACGGCGAGGGTACGCTCGATGCGGACCTCGCGCATCTCGCCGACCGCCCGAAGGATCTCGCTACATGACGGTCGCGCAAGTCGTCCGCAAAGTCGATACGCTCACGATGTCGCTTCGAGCAGCGGGCATGCGCCTCGGGCTCGCGGACTGGCAGGCCGCCCGCGTCGCCTACTACGGAGGCATGCCGGTCGAAAGGAATGGACGACACTGGAAGGTGTCGCTCGACCCCGCATGGAAGGACGGGACCGACCTCTACGATGCATACGTCGCCGGCATTGTCGAATGGGACGATGAAACGAGCTACGCACACAGGAGGATCCGCGTCGCCGCGCGCGTACCACATGACCATCCTTGGCCCGATGGCCTGGATGACTTCGCACTCGCTTCTCAAGGCGTGGTCGGACTGACGAGAACGGAGCTGCGCGCGTACTTCGTGACCCGACGTGACGCTCCCGACGAGCACGTGGACAGGCTCACCGGCCGCCTTCTCCAAAGTTTCGAGCAGAGGCGCACGAAGCGCCATCGAGTCGGCTGCGACATCCGCGTCATGCTGTTGCGCCATCCCGATCTCGCACTACCCGGCACATGTGTCACCGACGACGAGATGGAGAAGCCGCCACCGGAATGGCTCGGATCAGCGATGGGATGCGGTCATGTGTCGGAACTGGCGTGCGCGGCGCAGATCGTCGCGGCCGAAGGAAAGGGGGCCCGGCACAGGCGGATCGGGCGGGGGTTCGAATTCGTCGCCACCAAGCTCGTCGACATGGCCGTGGACGGACCGCCCACTCCGGAGGTCCTGGTCCGTGCGCTGCACGGTGTCTTGGACGACGCGATCAGGCTCAAGAGCGTCGCGAGGGCCCGAGTGGAAGGGGTGAGGGCCGTCCTCGCCGTTCTTCGGGGACTCTCTATCTATCTGATGGGACATCCCGACCAGCTCGGACGTATCGCACCGCTCCTGTCGAGGGCCGTCCATCGGGACGCGCTGTTGCGGACCAGGCTTCGCAGACTGGAAAAGAGCGTTCGCGTCAAGTCCATGGAAAACAGGAAGAAGGAGGCCGAGGAGGTCACGAACCGCTTTGGGGAGTTCCGTCGGACGGTGGCGGCGCGGGCACTCGAGGCCAAGGCCTGTGGAGCGCAGATCGCCGAAGCCCGGTCGAAAGCGGAAGAGCACTTTGAAAGATTCGACGCAGGCGAGCGCGACGATCCATATTACGAGGTCTTCGTCGCGTTACCGGTGTTCGACGACGACAGCCGCCCACTGCCCGAGGCGAGACAGCTGGCCTGTTGGCGAGTGTGGCGTGAGGGTGACCTGTGGCGTTCGATCGATCCACGGCAGGACATGTGTCCGAGCTGGTGCGGCCTGGATCAGGAGGACCGTAGAGCGCTCGCCATCACCGCGCAGGTCCACCAGGGCTTGGCCACGGCGGTGTCGTCGCATGGCAATGGCACGGACCTTATCATGGAGTTCGTCGAGTGCCTCCCGGACGTAGGCGGCCGCACCAGCGAATTGCATCTCGTCAAGCCCTATCGGCTCGGCCTAGTGACGGCTCCGTTGGAGTCGCCTCCCCAGCTGCAACGCGAAAGAACCGCCTACGTCCTGGAGAACAAGCTCCCCCACGCTCCTGGTTCGATGCCGCTTGGGGGACATGGGCTCGATGGCATCTCGATCGCACGATGGGCCCGGCAGACGGGGCGGTGCGTGGTGCCTCTCGACGAGGCGGTCATGGGAACTCGATTCGCACACTGTTTCGTGGACATCGTCGCGGACAGTCTCGCGCGGCGCATGGAGGTCCTGCAGATCGTCCAGACCGCCGACTGCATCCGCCACGACCTCGGGGCCTCGGCCAACCTTCCCGGCTTCAAGGCGGTGCCCAAGCGCCGGACGAGCGAGGAAGGTTTCGTCTTGTCCGCGACGACATGTTCCTCCCTTCTGCAATTGGCGAGAGACGTGGCGATTGCCACCGGGCATGAAGATGGGTGGCTGAGGGACGTGCCGGGCGAAATCAGCCTGCCGGAGAGACTAGCGCGACGAGCACCCTTCGTGTTCCAGTGGGGCGGCAGAGCCCTCGGAGCCGCGACCGTCGGTTACCTTGTCGCGCTCCTGTCGGCTGGGTTCGGTAAGGTGAGCTTCCATATCCTTCGTCACGCGGCGTCCAACAACATGAGGCGACGAGGCGTCCACGCGGCCGCCGTGCAGGCGATGCTCAACCACCAGTCGAGTATGCTCAGCGACTACTACAGCGCACCGACCGAATTCCAGGTCCAGCAGGATCTCGCCCGCGCGGAGAAGGAGCAACAACTTCTTGTGCGGGAGATCGCGGCCCGCGAGCGACGGGTTGCCGGGAACAAGGTGGAGAAGAAGCGCGAGGAGACGATGCGATGAACGGCAAGGCGAACGGCCCGAAGGCACCCTACAGACCAGGTCCTCCAAAAGGAAGGACACCGCTCGTCCCGGGGACTGAGCTCACGCGCAGTCAGTTGGCGATCGAGGTCGGCATGGACTTGGTCGAACGCGCCATCAAACCGACGATCGAGGCCGTGAACAGTCGGGAACCTCTACTCACTCTGGGTTGGCTCAACGCGAACAGCAAGGTCCTGGAACCCTGCCGCGCGAAATGGAGAGGGGAGAAGGCGGCGGAAACCGCGCAGGTCGAGGACGAGAACGTCGTGTCACTCGACCGGGCCCGCGCAGACAGGGCCATCGCCGAACTGAGGGAAGAGAAGGCCAAGCACGAGCAGACCAGGGAAGAGCTGCGCGAGGCCAATGTCCTCATAAGCAGGCTGCTGAAGGGCTTCGCGGAGGAGATGCCTCTGGAAGAGGAGCCGGAGGAGAAACCTAAGGGTGAGGTGTCGGTCTAGCGCTCGACGCGTGCGAGCTCTCCGGCAAGGTCGACGAGGAAGGACGCGTCGAACGCCCGGACCACGCCGCGTCGCGCCGCGCGGTCGCAGACCGCCTCGAGATCGACCAGGAACTTGTGACGGCGGCGATCAGAGGCGTCGGCGGTCCCCCATAAGCTGCCGACGTCGCGGTTGGGAAGGCCCTCTGCGGGGACACCCATGGTGTCGAGATGCAGGTAACGACGCCTGCCGCTGACGAGGCATTCCAGTCTGAGCTCGCGCAGGTGCGCGTCGTCGGCCTCGAGGGCGACCCGGCGCCAGAAGGCGGCGTCGGGCCGGCCCGAGACCTGGCGCAACAGGCACGAGCCCGAGGATGAGGGCGGAAGGCGCCACCAGCAACGCACGCGGCTCCATCGCCGTCCGCCGGGGACCACCGCACGGTTCGGATCAGTCGACGAGGGCATCGTGGAGGATGCGAAGGTGGTCCCTTACTCGTCTCGCCCCGCAGAGGTTCCCCATCGCCATGTCCAGCGGGGTCCGACCTGCGAAGATGTCGCCGTGATGGCGCAACCATTCGCCTCCCCTCGTCGCACCGAAGACGGCGACGGCCAGCATTAGGATCTCGTCGACGATGCGCAGCCGCGTCTCGATCGCGTTGGCGGAAGCCCCCAGCCCCGCGTCGAGAAGTGAGTCGGCCTCGTCCTCGTGCAGGTCCAGCGATGCGCACCGGGCGCGAACCATGGACCTGAGATGTCCCAACTCGTCGAAACATACCAACGTGACTTCTCCTGAAACTCACCACACGCCGACCTCAACGATACTACTTTAAAGCAGTTCCCCGAAATTTCGGTGGCGAGGGCGTGACGGCGGTCGGTGGACCGATATCGCGACGGCAGGGGGACCAGTGGGAGGGGCCCACCATGAATGAAGGGAAAAGCATATGAAGAGACATCGCGATCACACGGTCACGCGACGACTGCGGACCTACGCCCCGTCCGCCTTGGCGATCGTCGGTGCGTTCTGGTCCGTGTCGGCATCGTCCACGGTTCCGCGCGAGCCGTCGGCACCAGTGGCCGTAGAGCGGATACGTGTCGGCGATACGAGCATGGAGAGCGGCGCCGAGGCGGGCCTCGCACATGAGGGGACGGACGTCATGAGCCTGCTGGAGCCGGGGCCGTTGGCGGACAGCCCCGCGGCTTCGGCCATGTCGATCGCGCTACTCCTCTACGGGCTTCTTCTCGTCGCGTTCGCGATCGGACGGGCGCTCGAACAACGAGAGGAACCGTTCGATCATCGAGACCTTCTCCTCCTCCTCGACGGAATCCTCTTCGGCACCGTCGCCATCCTCTACGTCTGAGGGGCCATGCCTCCGGCTGGGATCGCGCTGGCCGGGCGTGCGCCAATCACGTCGGCAGTCGAGGACGATCGAACCGACATGGAGGTAAATGTTCACAGCACGATCGTCGCTCTGCTTGGCGCCGCGTAATTGAGCCTCCCCAGCCTCGCCATGTCGCTCGGGCATGGCGATCATGAGCGACGCCAATGCCCACATTGACGACAGGCTGGCGAAAACCAGCATGAAGTAGCCCGGCAGCTCGCTGTCGGAAGAGCTGGCGTGCAGATACCAGGAACCCATCATCAGCAGCATGGCGACGAACAAAAGCAACAACTTGAAAACGCGCATGGGCGAATCGACCTCGTTCCTTCGACTGGTCCGATCGGAGCCTGCGGACTAGCGGAGGGAAGGTTACCGGCAGGCAAACCGGTGGCGTGGACCGTTGGGTTCCCGCGCGCCGTAGACCGCCTCGATCGACTCGGTTGGCCACCCGGCCTCGCGCATCGAACCCAACCTTGCTATCGTACCCACGAGGAGGAGAACATGCGGCGAAGATCGCTCCTTCTCCGGCGGACCCGAACGACCGGGAGGAGGGGCTTGGTGACCGCGACGAAGAAGACCGCCGTGATCTTGATACACGGAATCGGCGAACAGAGGCCGATGGACACCATGTGGAGCTTCATGGACGCCGCATGGGTGCAGGACGACGCCATGGTCGAGGAATACGACCGGGCGATATACTCGAAACCGGGCGACACCGCGGAGAACCACGAGCTCCGGCGCGTCACGACACGCGGCGACAGGCACTCGGGTCGTCGCTTCGACTTCCACGAATACTACTGGGCGCACATGATGCCCGACAACCGGCTCTCGGACGTGCTCGGCTGGCTCGCGTCGCTGTTCGTCCGCCTTCCCGGAACGTTGCCGAGCGGCTATCTCGGTCACTGGATCCTCGCCTGGACGCTGACCTTCGTCGCTGCAGGCTGCTACGTCGCCTTTCTCCTCGATTCCGACAGGTTGGGATGGGCGAGCGGTCTGGCGACCCTCCTGCTCCCCATCGTCACGAGCTTGGTGCTCAACGCTATCGTCCCGGTGGTTGGCGACGCCGCACGCTACCTCAGGGCCGCGCCGCGCAATGTCGAGGCGAGGCAACGGATCAGGGCGGAGGGCATGAAGCTCCTCGCCCGGCTTCATCGCACTGGCGACTACGACCGTATCGTCGTGTTGGGGCACAGCCTCGGTTCGCTCGTCGCGTACGACGTCCTCACGCATGCATGGGCCGGTCTTGACGAGCGAAAACTGGAGGGGCGACACGCCGAAGGATCAGACGCGATGCGTCTCCTCGCCGACGTGGAGAACGCGGGCGCCGCGCTGTTCGAGGACGAGAAAGCCGACGACGGATCGCTCGTCGCGAAGAAGGGCGCACACGACGAGCGTTCCCGCTTCCGCGAGGCGCAGCGCGCATATCGGAGGGAGCTCGCGTCTGGGGAAGGGGCTCCCTGGCTGGTCAGCGACCTGATCACCCTCGGCTCGCCCCTCGGCAAGGCCGACATCCTGCTCGCCGGATCGCCTTCCGCATTCGAGACGCGCAAGAAGAGGCGCGAATTCCCCATCTGCCCTCCCTTCTACGAGTATTGGGCGAAAGACGTGAAGAGATTCAGCTTTCCTAGGGACGCCAAGTCCCGCATCCCGCACCATGCCGCACCCTTCGCGGCGACCGTCTGGTCCAACGTCCATTTCGAGACGAGGCTGCTGCTGCTCGGCGACCCCGTGGCGGGTCCGGTCGCCCCGCACTTCGGTCCCGGGGTGGTCGACCACGCCTTGAGTTCGGCCGGCCTTCGGTTCCGCCATCTCGACTACTGGCGCATGCCTTCGGGAAAGGCGACCCCGGCCGTCCGTGCCCTGCGGACCGCCCTCGATCTTCGGGACGTAGGTGACGTGGAAACCAGAGAGCACGAAGGATGAGGTTCGTCGACAGATCGAGGACCGCACCGCCTGAGTTCATCTTGCGGTCGCGCGAGATCGGACAGATGCGCGAGGAGGTGCTGCAGGCGTTCGAACTCGCGTCGGCAAGTCGCGCGCAGGCGCGGATCAGGGTCAAGGCCGCGAGGGTCGGTTACGCGATATGGCGCGAGCTCGGGGACCTGTTCGAGGGCCGATGCGCCTTCTGCGAGAGCGCCTGCGACGTAGACGAGAAGTCGGCGTATCCCTTCAGGCCCGACACCGAGGCCGAACCGGTCGCGGACCATGCGACCAGTCACCTCTACTACGTCTGGCTCGCGACCTCGTGGGACAACTGGTTCCTGATCTGCGAAGGATGCAGGCCCGACAATCCCGCCCACTTCCCGGTGAGAAAGCGTCGTTCGCCGCTCCCGAGCCTAGAGATGCTGCGGGAATTCAGTCTGCCTCGACCAGACCGACACGAGCCGGACTTCTCGCAGGGCTACGAGCCCTGGGAGACCCGTCGCAGACCGAAAGGCGGCGACCCGCTCTTCATCCCGTCCTGGTCCGACCTCGAGAGACGTCATGGCGTCGCTCGGACCGAGGACGCCCTGCTGCTCGACCCGACGCGCGATCGCGCCATCCACGAGCACCTCGCCGTCGGACCTGACGGCGTTCTCGTCGCACTCGACCCGCGCGGCGACGCTACGCTGGGCCATTTCCATCTCAACCGCCCGGAACTCGTCGAACGACGTCGGGACGCGATCGGGGAACTCGAATGGAGGCTACTCAGGTCGAAAGCCGGAGAAATCGATCCGCACGACCTCGACTTCCCAGGAATCCTGCGAATGCGGCTGCGCCTGCTCGGCCTCGCCATGTCGGAGATTCAGGGGACGAGGTTGGACCCACGAGACGTGCTTGGGTCCGTCGGCCGCATGCTGCGATCTGATGGGGGACGAAGCCTGTTCGAGGAGCTCCGTCGCGCCGACCCCCTGGACGTCCTCGACGCCCACCCGAGCATATCGGCGAGGCGGGTCCACCCTCCCACGCGTGCGACACCTCGCAAGACCGCGAGGCTGACGAAGGTATCGATCGAGAACTTCAAGTCGCTGGAGCGACTCTCCTTCCCAATCCCGGCCGAGCCCGCAGCGAGCGTCAAGGCGACCTCCGATGCGGTCTGCGGGTCGCTCCTCATCCTCGGCGAGAACGCCACGGGGAAGAGCAGCATCCTCGAGGCGTGCGTGCTCGCGCTCATGGACGACAGGGACCGGGAAGCTCTTCGACTGTCACCGCGGGGACTGATCCTCGACCCATCGTTCATGGACCCCGACAGCGCGCCCGGGCCCGACCACGCGGTCGTCGAGATCGGCTTTGAGGACGGCTCGGCCTCCAGGACGCTCATCACACCGAAGGGCTTCGACGTCTCGTACGAGGAGGAGGTGCCGCCCGTGTTCGCATACGGCGCCTTCCGGCAGTACCTCGACAAGCAACTGGTCCGTCTACCGGCAGGTCACCACGTGCGGACCCTGTTCCAGTCGGACAGGCTTCTTCCGAACCCGACGAACTGGCTCCTGGACCTCGACCGGGACGAGTTCGACGAGGTGGTGAGGGCGCTGCGGTCGATCTTCGCGGTCGAAGGCGATTTCGACGTCGTGGAGCGCGGCGAGAAGGACTGCTTCATCGTGACGCCATACCTGCACGGCGGCGTCGAGAGACGCGAGCGCACTCCGCTGAAGCTCGTCTCGTCGGGCTTCCGCGCTGTCCTCGCCATGGCGTGCGACATCATGCGGGGCCTGATGAGGCAGCCGGGCTTCCAGACCCTGTATGGAGCACGCGCGATCGTCTTCGTCGACGAGATCGAGGCCCATCTGCATCCGCGATGGAAGATCGCGATCATGTCCGCCCTGCGCGAGGCGCTCCCCAACGTGACCTTCGTCGTCACATCGCACGATCCGCTCTGCCTGCGTGGGATGGGAAGCGGCGAAGTCCTGGTGCTCAACCGTGTCCGAGGTGCCGACGACGTGGACAGCGAACACCCGGTGTTCATCGAGTCGCTCTCGACGCTGCCCGACATCGAGGAGTTGACCATCGAGCAGCTCCTCACGGCCGACTTCTTCCAGCTCGCCTCAACCGACGCACGTGCGACCGAGCTGGAATACGCCCGCATCGCCGATCTGCTCCGCGACATGGCGGCCGACGGACCAGCAGCCCTCGACAGCCTCACCGAACGCGAGCTGTCGGCCTTCAGGGCCTTCGCCTCGGAGGTGAACGGGGCGCTCCCCGTCGGTGACAGCGAGATACAGAGGCTCGTGCAGGAAGCCGTCGCGCAGTTCCTCGCCGAACGAGACGTCCTGTCGTCGGAAAGGGTGTCGAACCTAAGGGCTCGGACGCGCCAGCGGATCGTCGAGATCCTCGGACGCGCCTGATGAGGAGCATAGCGCGACCGAGCGGATCGCTTCCTGCCGATCTCTCCGAGAAGCAACGCGAGGAACTCGATCAGGCTCGCGCCTACTTCGGCCTGTCGGCGCAGGATCGCGCCACCGCCCGCAAGGCGCAGTTCAAGGCCTACAAGCTCGCTTCGGTGAAGGTCGGTCTCGAGAAGCTGTTCGGGGGCAAGTGCGCCTATTGCGAGAGCGTCTACGACAGCACCGCTCCGGTCGACGTTGAACACTACCGTCCGAAGGGTCGGGTGCAGGAGGCACCCGACCACGACGGATACTGGTGGTTGGCGGCGGACTGGGACAATCTCCTGCCTAGCTGCATCGACTGCAACCGGAGGAGAAGGCAACCCACTCCCAAACCGGGGATCGACCTCGCGGAGATGCACTCCGACCTCAGGGCGACGACTGCCATTACCTCGACGGGGAAGAAGGACGCCTTCCCTCTCGCGGACGAGGGCAGACGCGCGCGAGGCGAGGGCGACGACATCGGAAGGGAGAGTCCTCTCCTGCTCAATCCTTGCATCGACCGGCCGGAGGATGTCCTGGACTTCACCTTCCACCCGCACGTCGGTGCCTCGATCGTCTACGCGAAGGGAGACGCGACCCCCGCCGACGCGATGAATCCCGTCGGTGCTGACGTGGACGGCGAGGAGGTCCGCCGGCACGCCGACGAGTCCGAGATCGACCTCGTCGCGGCCATGTCGATCCATACCTACGGCCTGAACAGGGTGGGTCTCGTCCAGGCGAGGACGCGCGTCGTCCGGCAACTGCAGTTCCTCGCAGGGCTGGTCGTGGATCTCGACGAGATGGTCGCGCAGGTCGAGGCCTCCGCCGCATCCGACGACGTGAAGCAACTCGTCCTCACCAAGTCATCGGCGATGCAGGACAGGATACTTCGGGAGGTGCGAGCGATGACGGAACCGACCCAGCCCTATTCGGCCACGGCGAAGGCATGGGTCGACGAGTTCCTATCGCTCGGCGGCATGTCCTAGCCACGACGGTGCCGTATCCGCGAACGAAATGGGAATGGACGAGACTTCGAGCTTGTCGGCTCACCAGCTCACCCGCCAGGCCGACGTGTCCAGCCATCCTCGCTCGACCAGTCGCGTCAGAGATTCGCCGTCGTCCAGACGGTTCAGGATCGTCCTGACGAGAGCCGGCAGGACGCGCCCGAAACAGACCTCGTCGGGCAACTCGCCCACGAAATCGGGATCGACCTTCGGATATCTCCGGTGCAGGTCGCGGCGGTGCTCCTGTATCGCCACGATCTCGCTAGACGGCAGGAAGACCGCATGTGTGTCGTCATGCGCCGCGTCCGGCGGCGCGATCCGTATCTTCTCGAGACCGGTCACGTCCGACAGCCCGGGATCGAGCTCCTGCTCGACGAAGGATCGGACGAGGAAGGCCGCGTGCTCCTTCCAGACCAACCGGACGTATTCGCCGAGGGTGTCGTGGCGCAGCAGCAGCTCCAGGCCGGCGATCGATCTGCGCTCGCGATCCTCCAGCTTTTTGAGTTCACCGCGCATCTTGAGGATCTCCTCGCGATCGTCCAGCGAAAGGTCGGGCTCGGACTGCCGGGCCTTGATGCGCAGCAGCAGCTCCTCGCTCTCCCGCTGCCGTATCGCGAGGCGACCTCGCGGGTTGTCGATCAGGTCGTGGATCGTCTCCTTCACCTCCACGTCGAGTTCGCGATCCTCCACGAGCAGCTCGTGGCACTCGGCCGTCCAGGTCCTCAGCAACGGCGCATGCTCGCCTCGCGCGTGGACGCCGAAGTGCTTCGATGCGACCGCCCCATGGCGGGTCGCACGACGCACCAGTTCCCCCCATCCGAAGACTGCGACTCCGAACAGTCCATCCTTCCGGTGCTGCTCATCGAGCTCGCGCGCCCGCTCCTGGAGCGCCGCATCGTCGGGGGCCGAAGACACGAGGATGAACGACCTCAAGGGCGGTTCGAAATCCCTTGCCTTGGTGACCTCCTCCTCGAGTTCACGGCAGGTCACCTGCTTCACCGGCCACACGGACTTCCGTTTGCACTGTATTCCGACAGGCCAAAGGGAGCCCGCCCGCGCGACAATGTCGACACCATGCTGTCGCTGCCCCGCACGCCCGTTGCGGACGAGCGACACATCACCGAACTCATCCTGAAAGGTGTCCGCGCACAATTCCTCGAACTGCTCCCAGCTACGAGGTGGCGCGTAGTCGAACTGCCAACGGTCGGTCATCACTTACCTTCACGGGATAGAGGGAAAGACGGCAACTCATCAGATGCGATCGACCCGCCTCCTGACGCTGCGGGCACCCATTTTGCAGATATGACGACCTCCTTCTAGCATCGCCTCTGACAGCACTCGACGGCTTCCGCCGTTGTGTATCCGAAGGCAAGATCGAACCAGCCTACCCGAATTGCTTCGACGATCCCGAACCAAGGCCGATTTCGGGCGGATGACCTGACCCTCGGTGCCGAGCCGAGCTTCGCGGCCGTATCGGCGATCGCATCGCTCACCGACCGCGACAGGGCAGGCCGTCGTCCGCCCATCTTGTCGGACAGTCGGTCGGGATCCGTAAGGAGCTCCTCCGCAGCCCTGAGCATCGCATCCGCACCTTCCGAAATCGTCCGGCGAAGGTGAGCCGTCCTCATCACGAGAGGGACAGTGGTGCGAGCCGCATGCCCGGATGCGACCTGCGTCCCCGCGGGCGACGAACGCAGCTTGCCGACGTCCCTGCTGAAGTCACGTTCGATTTGCGTGATGATGTCGTCCAGCGTCACCTCGCCCGGTTCGCCCCTACGGGAGTAGAACCAGTCCTCGACGCCGACATCGGCGATCCCGACCAGGCGTGGCTCGGAACTCCGGCGATGCAGCCATGTACGGTCCGCGCGCCCTTCGCCGTCTGACGTCCTGTCGAGAAATCCCCTCTGCAGGAACCTCGGGAGGTAATGCTGCCGTTTGCCCGCCATACGCCCGGATATCGGCCCAGCGAGGGCTCATGCCAAGAGGCAGGCGAATTCTCGGTCCAGTGCCATGTCGAGATCGATCAGCCGCAGTCGATCAGGGGCGAGGCGTCCGTGGCCCGCGGATCCGAACCCAAGAAGTCGCGGAAGAACGTCGAATGATCCGCTGCCTGCCGGACGTAGACCGAATAGTCGTGCAGTTCGCGCTCGTCTCCCCAAGGGTCCTCCGGACGACCGAAGTCGTAGACCGACAGCGTGATCCCTGTCCCCCTACCCTCAAGTTCGCGCTTGAGATCGCAGGCCTGCGTCTCGATGGCGCCCAGGCATGACGCCCCTAGCCTACGGCAACCGAGCACGAGCTTGTTCAAGGCGCTGTCGTCCGGCTGGACGACCGTAAGGATCGTGAGGTTCTGCGATAGCACTCCCCGCGATTGGCCACCGAAGGTACTCGATGGCGTCGCAGGGGCGAACATGCCCAAGCGGGCGTCCGAGAGTTGCGGGATCCGATCCGGCCCGCGATCCTCGTCGCGGTGTCGGGCGAACCGACCATACCAGCGGTTCGTCGTCGGATCCTGCAGCTGGGGAAGGGCGATCGTGGGGTCGCCGAAGGTCGCACCAGCGACGAACGCTCCCGAACTGTGAGTGAGCACACGCCAGGAAGGAGATCCCGACGCCGTCGTCCAAGCTTCCTCGACGCCATTGAAGAGACGGCGCAACGCGAACCCCGCGAGCGGCCCCGTGGACTGCGCTCGTGACCAGCAGCCTATGCCCTTGTCGTTGCCTCTGCACCCGTCCCAGTAGACCTCCACGAAACCTATCTTGCGATCAGCGGGAAGAAAGCGACGCATCTCACGCTCAGCCGTGGCGTAGTTGGCGTCGCTTTCGCGGAACCAGTTGTTGAAACCATAGATCAGGACCCCGATCGTGTCCCTGCCGTCCTCGCCGAAGCGCGCGGCGATGCGCTCCGCGCGCCTCTTCCACATCGTCTCTTGGACCATCTGCCATCGTGCGAAGCAGTCTGTAGTGACGCTGCCGTAGCAGCCTTCGTCGACCGCGTCGCAAAGTTCCTCGAGCTCGCTTCCGGCCCGAGGCTCGAGACAAAGGGCCGGGTCGCCGCCGCGCGCGGCCTCGAAGAGACTTCCGTGCGAGCCGTCGGGGAGGGCATATCCGGCAGCGATACCATCGTCGGGATAGAGATCTCCTCGGGCATCCATGAAGATGCGCACCTCGTCCGGCGCATCGGCGACCGTATTCGGGAAGAAGAACTGCACGTGGTGGTTCGTGCATCCGGCTGAAGTCAGCAGGACAACTGACAGCAGTAGGCTGCATATCCTCATCGTATCCCCCTCGTTCCAAGTTGCGATCAGGCTAAACGCTATGCCATCCCATGGGAAGTGATGGTCGATCGACGCAGGGGAAGACCCGATCGGTTCGCCGCTCGCAGCTCGACGAACTCACGCGAAAGCGATCGCCTGCTTCCGGATCAGGAGCTTGCGGTGATCATGCCGGCCAAATGTTCGACGACGGCGCCCACAAGTCCCTGGTCGTGAACATGGCGCCGGTGCACGACCTGGATCGGAAGCGGGGGCGCACGAAATTCGCGGAGTACCTCCGTGAGCGCTCCCGAAGCCAGATGCTCCTCAACCTGGTAGGAAAGGACGCGTATCAATCCTGCTCCGCGGAGTGCGAATTCGATTGCAGCGCCCGCGTTGTTCGTGGCCACCTCGCAGCGCACGTGCCGGGAACGGAGTCGACCGCCCATCGAGAACCGCCATTGGTCGTCGAACCCCTCCGCGTTGAGGCCGATACAGCGATGGCTGTCGAGGTCGTCCGGTACGGCAGGAACACCGTTGTCGTCGAGGTATCCGGGGGACGCGCAGGTCAGCTGTTCCACCTGACCCAACGTGACCATCTCGAAATTGCCGTCGTTCGGCTCGGCGATCCTGATGGCGAGATCCACGCCTTCCTCCACGAGGTCCACCAGACGATTGAGAAGTAGGAGACGAACGAGGACTTCCGGATGCCTGTCCCTGAAGGGTTGGATGGCGGGGGCGACCACAAGCTGTCCGAAGAGTTCAGGAGCAGTGATGGTCACAGTGCCGGCCAGCTTCCCGTCCCTTGGAGCGTCCAGCTCCTCGAGCATCGCTATCATCTCGCGGTAGGTCTCGAGGTGTCGCAGGCCGGTGGGCGTGAATGCGAGACGCCGGGTGGTCCTCTCCAACAATCGTTCCCCGGCCGAGGCTTCGAGCATCGACAAAGCTCGCGACAACGTCGCTGGCGAGCGCCCCAGCTTGCGCGCGGTGGCTGCGAGCGACCTACTCTCGTCGATCGCGACAAACATCCGCATGGCTTGCAGTCTGTCCATCGTTCGTTGCGCTCCCTGAAACGTGACCTTTCCACATTTCGATATTCCATCGAAATCTGCAATGCCCATCTCTCAGTCGAACAGGAGGTTTCCCATGTCCACCCGATATAATTTCCAGAACGTCGAAGGTATCGACGTGTTCTACCGCGAGGCCGGCCCAAGCGACGCGCCCGTGATCCTGCTTCTTCACGGCTTCCCGTCGTCGAGCCACATGTTCCGCGATCTCATTCCTCTGCTCTCCCGGAGAAACAGGGTGATAGCACCCGACCTGCCGGGCTTCGGAAAGACGTTGCCCGATGAGCAAGACGGTTTCGAATATACGTTCGAGAACCTTACGAAGGTCGTGACAGGCTTCTGCGACGAGCTGTCGCTGGACCGCTTCGCACTCTACGTATTCGACTACGGGGCACCCATCGGCTTTCGCATGGCGATGCGGCAACCGGAAAGGATCACTGCGATCATATCGCAGAACGGCAACGCCTACGAGGAAGGCTTCAGTCCAGAGTGGGCGGCGTGGATGGACTACTGGCGCGACCCGAGCGACGAGAACCGCGAGGCGTGCAGGCCGAGCCTAAGCCCCGAGACCATCAGGGATTGGCAGTACGGAACGGGAGCGGACAGCCGGCTGCTCGCTCCTGACGGATATGAGCTCGACATCGCCTACATGGCGCGTCCAGGTGCGGAAGAGCGGCAACTCGATCTGATACTCGACTATCGGAGCAACGTGGCCCTGTACCCCGACTTCCAGGCCTACTTCCGCGATCGGCAGCCACTCTTCCTCGCCGTCTGGGGCAGGCACGATCCCGCCTTCCTCCCCGCCGGGGCCGACGCCTTCAAGAGAGACCTGCCCGAGGCCAAGGTGCACCTCCTAGACGCTGGCCACTTCGCTCTCGAAACGCATGCGATGGAAATCGCATGCATGGTCCAGAGCTTCCTCGACCGGAACCAACCCGTCCCGGCTCGAGCTGCCGATTAGGGAGGGGCCGTGTCGACGCACATGTCGGCAGTCAGTCAGGCGAGCGGTCGGCCATCGAGGCGACCCATGATCCATTCGGTCCCACCCTTGATCTCGTCGTGGTCTATGGACACCCTGCGATCGCCTCCCACCGTCATGGTGACGCCGACCTGTTCAGGGCCGGAGAAGGTCAAGTCGGTGACCAGCGCATGGACGGCCGACTTGATCTTCGATCTCGCCTCGAACCTCACGTCCTCGTCGGGATGATCGAGAGACGCGCGAAGGGTCCGGACACGTTCCTGCTGTTCCTCCACGCTAAGCGATCCACGAATACGGATAAGGCGCTCCCGAGCGGCGTCCAGTGCGGCTTCGGCCTCGTCCGACTTGGCGGTGAGGTCGGTCCATGCCGACCGCGCCTCGTGTCGCCCCGTCTCGATGGCGAGGTCGAGGGCGGTCCTAGTCCGAACACTCGCGAGCTCATTTGCCCGTTCGAGACGAGCGACCTCGATCTCCAGTTCCTGGATCTCCGCCTGCGGCGCGAAGCTCTCCTCGCGCAGCGCCTCGTAGATGATTGGGGACAGGATACCATCCTCCCAGACCGCGTAGTTGTAGTGAAGGTGATTGTCGCAGCCCCGACCCCTCTGGTATCCATCGCAGACGAGATAGTCCTCGTTCACCCAGCTGCCGTCGGCCCTCTGCTTGCGCCCCTTCCCTCGGAAGGTCATCTTGGCGCCGCACGCCTCGCATCGGGCGAGACCGGAGAAGAGGTTGACGAGCCGTCGTCCCCTGCCGGTGAAACGACGCGAGCGCTCGGCCATCGCAGCCGCCGCCCGTCTATGGAGATCGGCGTCGACGACGACGGGGTAATAATCCTGCACGACCTCGCCGGTAGCCTCCCTCCTCGAACCTCGAGGCTTGGTCGCCGGATGCAGTTCACCGACGACAGCGGGGTTCCGCAGGATCTTCTGAACCGCACTCGCATGCCAACCCGAAGCCCTTCCGAAAGTCGGAACGCCATCGCAATTGAGGTTGCGCGCGATGTGCTGCTTTCCGAATCCCGCGACCGTCTCCTCGAAGATGCGGCGCACGACATCCACTCTTTCTGGGATCGGTACGAACCGTGGCGGGATACCGACGACCTCCAACCACCCGGGAGCCCGTCTCGTCATGACGAACTTCTCGCCCGCCGAGAGGCGTCGACGCTTGGCCGCCCAGGCGGCTCCGAGGCGCTGACTCTTCTTCTCGGATTCCTCGTGGGATAGCTGCGCCTTCACGATCACCTCGATGATAGCAGCCATGTCGAGGTTGCCCTTCGAATAGCGCCGAGCCCCATCGACCGTAGCCACGGTTACGCCCGCTTCGGTGAGGTTCATCATCCACAGGAAGACGCGGCTTGGTTCCTGGCGGGAAAGCCGATCCAACTTCTCGCAGAGCAGGATCACCCCTTCCGGATACCGGCCGGCCTCCACGTCTCGGACGAAGCCGGAGAGTTGGCCTGTCGCGGCATGCTCACCTTTGAAGGCGCTGATGCCGTCGTCGACCAACTCTTCGAGCACCCGCCAACCTTGCTCTGCCGCATGGCTCCAGCAATCCGCTCGTTGGCGTTCGAGGGTCGACCCTTTGCTCTGTTCCGAGCTCGACCACCTCATATACACTACGCAATCCATGACTCCTCATCTTATCGATATAGCCGATTAAGGTGTAGCTATATCGTACTTGAGGAGGTTGTGCCCGCCGGCCGCCGCGATCTCGAGCGCGCGCTTGGCGGTCTCCTGTCCCTTGACCTGCTTGAGGTCGCCGCCGCCGACCTCGCTTTCAACCACGCCGGGTTCGGGGGCGGGCAGTTGCTGCGTGCCTTTGAGGTGATTGAGCAGGCTCGCCAGGTCGGGCGCGGCGCAGACCGGTATCTCGCTCGCCCAGCGCGCTTCTGAGCCTTGCGCGCGTGGACAGATCAGACCGGCCTCCGCCTCGCTCGCGTGGATCGCCGCCAGTAGCACGCCGGGCGAGGGCACGATCCGCGCGTCGAGCGCCAGTTCGCCTACCGCGATCCAGTCGCCCAATTGCTCGGCATCGGTCACTCCCATCGCTGCCAGCAGCGCCAGCGCAATCGGCAGATCGTAATGCGAGCCTTCCTTGGGCAGGTCGGCGGGTGAGAGGTTGATGGTGATCCGCTTGGGCGGCAGCGCAAGGCCCATGCTGGACAGCGCGGCGCGCACGCGTTCCTTGCTTTCGCCCACCGCCTTGTCCGCCAATCCGACGATATTGAGCTTGGGCAGACCCGGCGCGACCGAGCACTGCACTTCGACGCTGCGTGCCTCGAGCCCGAGATAGGCCACCGTTTTGACCAAAGCGACCAGGATTAACCCCCACCCCCGCAATCACCCCTAGCTGATGCCGCGAAAGCCCCTGTTTGTCGAGGGTTAACGGGTTCACACTGGAGGTGAAGCAGCATGGTTAACAGCGGGTTATCCATACCTCTTGAGCCGCTGGAAAGTGCGCGTGCGGCAAAAGATTGCCATGTTCAGAATTACAGCAATCCTCCTTTCCGCCCTTGGTACCCTGATCGCCGCTCCGGTGGCCGCACAATCGCTGACCCTGGTCAGCCTGCCGGTCGTCTATGTCGCCAGCCCGGTCGTCCAGCAGACGCACCAGGGCCGCGCGGTCCTTCCTGCCGCGGTAGTCCGCCCCCAGGCACAGCCGGTGCGCGAGCGGCAGAACCTTGCCGCCGTCCGTCCGCAGACCTACACGCCCGCCGCATTGCCGGTGTGGAAAGCCCCCGCCTTCATCGATCGCCGCTTTCGCGACTATAACCGCGGTCTTGCGCAGTACGGCCCGTTCCGCGTGATCGACGCGCGCCGGGTGGCGCTGGTGGGCGAAACCGATGCTGCGACCCCGGGCTATTTCCGCGCGATGATGCGCGACTTTCCCGGCATCGAGCAGCTCGACATGGTCGAATGCCCGGGCACCCGCGACGACCGCGCCAACCTCAAGGTCGGCCGGATGATCCGTGCAGCGGGCCTCGTCACCCACGTTCCCGCGATCGGCTCGGTCCGTTCGGGCGCGGTTGAACTGTTCCTCGCCGGAGTCGACCGCGACATCGCGCATGGCGCCGAGTTCGCCGTGCACAGCTGGATGGATGCCTATGGCCGCGAAGCCGACGATTTCTCGTTCGACGCTCCGGAGAACCGCCAGTATCTCGACTATTACCGCGAGATGGGTATGAGCACCGACCAGGCGCGTGCGTTCTACGATTTCACCAATTCGGTTCCGCATGCGCGTGCCCTGTGGCTTGGTGCGAGCGACATGCGTCGCTGGTCGGGCCGCCCGCAGCAGGCCAAGACGCCCGCGCGGACCAAGGCCGTCCGGTCGGCCCCGACGCTGGCCTATGCCGACGTCACTTTTTCTTGACGCGAGAGGGCGGTTCGCCTAGGCGCGCGGCCCTGTAGGTCGTCGCTCGCAGGGGCGGCCCTTTTTGCTGGCCCGAATCACTCGAGCCGGCAGCCAACCGAAATCTTTTGTAAGGACGATCCGATGAAGCGGACATTCCAGCCCTCGAACCTCGTGCGTGCACGCCGTCACGGTTTCTTCGCCCGCAAGGCTACTCCGGGTGGCCGCAAGGTCCTGCGCGCCCGTCGCGCCCGTGGCCGCAAGAAACTCTGCGCGTGATGTGACGCGCCGCGCCTGAGGCGCGGCGACAATCGCACCACACTGGCGGGCTCCCATTCGGGGGCCCGTTCGCGTATCTGCCATCCATGCACCCGAGCCTCTCCGTCATCCGCAAGCGCGCGGACTTCCTCGCGGCGAATCGCGGGCTGCGGGTTGCGCGCCCCGGCTTCGTGCTGCTCGCGCGGCCCAATGACGGGCAGGGCAAGCGCTATGGCATCACCGTGACCAAGAAGATCGGCAATGCGGTGGTGCGCAACCGGATGAAGCGGCGGTTTCGCGAATTGCTGTGGGACGCGCTGCCCGAAGTGGGCCTGCCCGATCACGATCATATCCTGATCGGCCGCGAGGGCGGGATCGAGCGCGATTTCGGCGCCCTGCGCGCGGAACTGGCCGCCGCGCTCGCGCGCGCTGCCGAAGGCAAGGGCGACCGCCCGCGCAAGCCGCGCCACAATCGCAGCCGCCGCGCATGAAATATCCGCTGATCTGGATCGCGCGGCTGTGGCAATTGGGGCCCAGCCTGCTGCTGCCGTCGACCTGCCGCTACCATCCCTCGTGCAGCCAGTATGCGATCGAGGCGCTGGGAAAATACGGCGCGATCAAGGGTGGATGGATGGCCTTCAAGCGTATATTGCGCTGCAACCCCTGGGGCGGCCACGGCCACGACCCGGTGCCCTAGTACTGTCTTGACAGGCTAAGACACCACCCCACATTCTGACTTTCGACCGGACAAAGACGGGACCGACCTTGGACAACCATCGCAATTTGATCCTCGCCATAGTGCTTTCCTTCCTGCTGTTGCTGGGATGGACCTCGGCGATGGACTACCTCTACCCGCAGCCCGAACAGGCGCTGGTCGGGGACCGGGCGGATACGCCAAGCGAACAGGCGAGCCAGGCGGCCGACGGGGCGGCAACGCGGCATTCGCGCACCGGCGGCCTCGTCGATCCGGCGATGCGCGAGCAGGAAGTGGCCGATCTGAAGACCGCGCTGGCCAGCCCCGACCGGCTGCCTATCGACGCACCGCGCGTGGCGGGGTCGATCAACCTGCGCGGCGGGGTGATCGATGACATCGTGCTCAAGGGCTATAACGAAACCACCAGCAAGGATAGCGAACCGGTTCGCATCTTCTCGCCCAGCGGCACGCCCGCGCAGCAATTCGCGCAATTCGGCTGGGTCGGTTCGAACCTCACGGTTCCCGGCCCGCAGACCTTGTGGGAAGCCGATGGCGATGTCCTGACCGCCGACACGCCCGTCACGCTGACGCATGACAATGGCGAAGGGCTGACCTTCGCCATCCGCTATTCGATCGACGACAAGTTCATGGTCACCGCCGAACAATCGGTTGCCAATAGCGGCGGCGCCCCCGTCGTCATCCAGCCCTTCGGCCTCGTCAATCGCACCAGCCGCACCGCGAGCGAGGATCTGTGGATCGCGCATTCGGGCCCGATCGGCGTATTCGGCGATAGCGCTGATTACGATGTCGATTACGACGATCTCGACGACGACCAGCGGATCTCGCCCGAAGGCCGCACCAGCTGGGCCGGCTTCACCGATATCTACTGGCTCGCCGCGCTCGTCCCGCAGGACGATACCGCGCCCGAAACCACCTTCCGCGCGCTGGGCGACGAAACCTATCGCGCGGACATGATCTACGAACCGAGCAATCTGGCTGCGGGACAGGCATACACCGTCACCTCGCGGCTCTATGCCGGGGCCAAGGAAAGCGTGATCCTCGACAGCTACGAGGATGCCGGGCTCCAGAAGTTCGGCCTCGCGATCGACTGGGGCTGGTTCCGCTGGTTCGAAAAGCCGTTCCTGTGGCTGCTGCGCACGATCTACGACGCGGTCGGCAATTTCGGCATCGCCATCATCTGCCTGACGATCATCGTGCGCGGGGCCATGTTCCCGATCGCCCAGAAGGGCTTTGCCAGCATGGCGTCGATGAAGGCGATCCAGCCGAAGATGAAGGCGCTCCAGGAACAGTACAAGGACGACAAGCCCAAGCAGCAACAGGAGATCATGGCGCTCTACAAGAAGGAGAAGGTCAACCCGGTCGCGGGCTGTCTGCCGATGCTGCTCCAGATCCCGGTGTTCTTCGCGCTGTACAAGGTGCTCTATCTCGCGATCGAGATGCGTCACCGCGACTTCCTGTGGATCACGGATCTGTCCGCGCCCGATCCGGCCAATCTGGCCAATGCGCTGTCCTATGTCGGTATCGAAGTGCCGCAGTTCCTGATGATCATCTTCGGGCTCGGCGTGCTCGGCGTCCTGCTCGGTTTCACCATGTGGCTGACCTTCAAGCTCAACCCGAGCACGCTCGATCCGATGCAGCAGAAGATCTTCGATATCATGCCGTGGATCCTGATGTTCGTGATGGCGCCGTTCGCCGCGGGCCTGCTGCTCTACTGGGTGACCTCGAACATCCTCACGCTGGCTCAGCAGAAATACCTCTATTCGAAGCATCCGCAGCTGCGCGCCGCGATCGAAGAGGACAAGGCGAAGAAGGCCGCCGAAGCGGCCAAGGCGGGCTCGTGACCGAAGCCGAAGCCGCCGAACAAGCCGCGCTCGAACGGCGCGCGGGCAAGCTGTTCTCGGGCCGGGTGGATTTCCTCCTCTCGGCACCGCAGCTCAAGTTCCTGCCCGAACCGACCGTTCCCGAGATCGCCTTCTGCGGGCGCTCCAACGTGGGCAAGAGCTCGCTGCTCAATGCGCTGACCGGGCGCAAGTCGATCGCACGCGCCTCGGTCACGCCGGGCCGTACGCAGGAACTCAACTTCTTCGAAGTGGGCGAACCCACTCTGTTCCGTCTCGTCGACATGCCCGGCTACGGCTTTGCCAAGGCCCCGGTCAAAGTGGTCGAGAAGTGGAAGAGCCTCGTGAAGACCTATCTGCGCGGCCGCCCGGTGCTTGCCCGCACGCTGGTGCTGGTCGACGGGCGCCACGGCCCCAAGGATGTCGACCGCGAGATGATGACCATGCTCGACGAGGCCGCGGTGGGTTACCGTGTCGTGCTGACCAAGGCCGACAAGATGAAGGCCAGCGAACTCGCCAAGGTGATCGAGGCGACCGAAGCCGAAGCGCGCAAGCACGTCGCCGCCTTCCCCGAGATCCACGTGACCAGCGCCGAAAAGGGCATGGGCATTGGGGAGTTGAGGGCGGCAGTGCTGGGGGACGCGGGGGTTTAGGGGGCGTCCGTTTTTCGGCTCGTCATATCGCTGGGTGAACGACCGGATTTGGGGTGGTTAGCGGACAATTGGAATTAGGCGATAGATAGAATTCACACCCGACATAAGACAGGGATGCGAGTTCGCAAACCTCGCTGAAACGACAGAGCCTTGTAACCCGCGGATCGCAGCGCCAATTACCCATCACGCCATTGCGATTTATCGCAGTTCTGTCTGGCGGTGTCTCTTCACGATCAAAAGTTCATTTGATTGGCGTTCCTGAGACAGGAAACGCAATCGACGTGCCCGGGGTGTCGGCAGCCCGGCGCGGTCGATCCAAAGGTCCTGCCATATGATCGCTTATTTCCTTCTCGTTCATCGTTATCCAGCTCAGTTCAAACGCTTGTTCAAGGCAATCTACCTGCCAGGGAACCAGTATGTCGTACACGTCGACAAAGGCTCTGGTGCGACCCTGACTGAGGAAATCACAGACTTTCTGACACCTTATCAGGGGGTCGAAATGCTGGAATCGAAAGATGCCCTTTGGGGCGGATACAGCCTCGTGGACGCTGAACTGCGAGGGATGGCTCGCCTGCTCGAGATGGATAGTAGGTGGACCCACTATATCAATCTTTCAGGTCAGGATTTCCCACTCAAGAGCCAAGACTACATTCGCCAGTTCTTTGCCGCGCACCCCGGCAAGCAGTTTATCCGCGCGCTCGATCAGGCCAAGGAACGGCCCGATACGATGAATCGCATCAGCCATGTGTTCAAAGAGGAGCAAGGGAAAATGACTGCGACGGGCATCGCGCGCCCCTACATCCTTGGTGACACGCCGTTCATCGGGACGCAGTGGAAGGCTGTGACGCGCAGTTTTTGCGATTATGTTTGCCATGACCCCGGAGCAGAACGGTTCAAGACGTTTTATAGTAACAGCTTTATCGCGGACGAAGCGTTCTTCCAGACCGTGATGATGAACAGTATCGACCACGGCACCGTTATGAATGATGATCTGAGAATGATCGACTGGGTGCCTGATGGTGACATCAAGTTGCGCCCCCGCAATTACGACGAGAAGGATTTCGACGAATTGAAGCGAAGTACCGATCTTTTCGCACGGAAATTCGATGCCGAGTATGAGACAGAAATCCTCTCCCTGCTTGAAAGTCACCTGAGATCACCGGCAGCGATCAGATACCGTGGTTCGGGCGAGGTGCCAGGAATACTTCTCGCTACGAAAGAGCTGGAGTTGATCTCTGCTCGACCCACTCAACCCTCGCGAACCATTGCGGGGACGGTGAGGAACAATTCCTCTAAGCCCACGCATGAGAATTGTATTTCTCACGATCTTCCAAAAATGGAAGCAGGTCGAAAAAGCGAAGAGCTGTGCAACTGAGTGCAGCGAAATGCCGCAGTGAACAGGTACGTCATTTGGAACGATCATTAAATGACCCATTGGCCAATCGACGGATTATCGCGGCCACGGCTGCTGAAGCATGGGGTCTAGAAGCATTGAGAGCCGAAGAAAGAGAAGCAAAAAACCCCACCTCTCTTAGTAAAGAGGACGCTGAAATCGTTCGCCAGTTTGCCGAAGAGGCGGATGCGGAGAGCAAGAAACGCCGGGACTAGGCAAATTGCCATCCTGTCATCAATGGAAGTCTCAAAACGGGTCGTTAGCGGACGGGCTGCTGAAACAGCCATCTAACGCGCAAACAGCATTGCGTCGTCGGCGAAGGCCTTCATTTCCAGCGCATTGCCGCTGGGGTCGCGGAAGAACATCGTTGCTTGTTCGCCGGGCTGGCCCTTGAAGCGGATGGTGGGTTCGATGGCGAACTCCACGCCCGCCCTGGTCAGGCGCTCGGCCAGGTTCTGCCAGTCACTCATTGTCAGCACCACGCCGAAATGGGGCACGGGCACGCCGTGCCCGTCGACATGGTTGTTCGCGCGGTCGCCCGCTTCGCCGGGGGCGAGATGCGCGACGATCTGGTGGCCGTAGAAATCGAAATCGACCCATTCGGCGCTGCTGCGTCCCTCGCGGCAGCCCATGGCCTCGCCATAGAAGGCGCGAGCAGCGGCTAGGTCGTGAACCGGGAAGGCGAGGTGGAAGGGCCTGAGCGACATGTCTACTCCGTCGCCCCTGCGGAGGCAGGGGCCTAGATAAGGGGTCTTGCTGGCACACCTTGCGCCTGATGGAAACCGCATCGAGTATCGCTGCCGTTGTCTGGATTCCCGCCTGCGCGGGAATGACGAACCGGGGCCGGGCGGCCTTGCCTGTTCAGCCTCGACAGTGCCCGGCCGGGCCTCTACCGCCGCCCCACGCAAGGTGGGTGCACATATGAAGCTGATCATCGGCAACAAGAATTACTCGAGCTGGAGCCTGCGCGGCTGGCTCGCGGCGAAGCAGTCGGGTCTGTCGTTCGAGGAAATCACCGTGCCGATGTTCGGCAAGCAATGGGACGCGCTCAAGAGCGAGGATGGCGGCACGCAGCCCTCGCACGGCAAGGTACCGATCCTGTGGGACGACGAGGCGGTGGTGTGGGACAGCCTCGCGATCCTCGAATATCTCGCCGACAAGGTCGGGCGCGACCGGTTCTGGCCCAAGGACGCGGTCGCGCGCGGCATGGCGCGCTCGATGGTCGCGGAAATGCATTCCTCCTACCATGCTCTGCGCGGCGAATGCCCGATGAACGTGCGCAAGCGGTTCGAGGGCTTCACCCCGAGCGAGGCCTGCCGGCAGGACATCCTGCGCATTCTCGGGCTGTGGGCCGAGGCGCGCAGCCGCTTCGGCAGCGGCGGCCCGTTCCTGTTCGGCACTTTCGGCGCGGCGGATGTCTATTTCGCCCCGGTAGTGTCACGCTTCATCAGCTATCAGATCGCCGTACCCGGCTTCGCCGCCGCCTATATGCAGGCGGTGTGGGAGCATGAGTGGTTGCAGGCGTGGATCGAAACATCGGAAAGCGAAGAATGGGTCATCGAACAATACGAAACCATTGCCTGAGCGCATGCGCCGCGCTGGCGGCGCTGCTGCTCCCCGCGCAGGCGCAGGCCTGGGGCTTCTACGCGCATACGGTGACCGCCGATATCGCGCTGGAAAACGTGCGCCCGCAGACGCGCGCGGACATCGCACGGCTGCTGCAGGCCTCGCCCCTGCTGGGCACGCCCGATTGCGACCTGGACAGTCTGCAGGATGCGAGCGTGTGGCCCGACTGCCTGCGCGGCCAGTACTGGCGCTGGGGCTACACTTTCGCCTGGCACTACCAGACCGAGCCGGTCACCGAGGAATATGACGCGCGCAAGAACTGCTCCGGCCTCGGCTGCGTCAGCGCGCAGGTCGAACGCAACCAGCGCATCCTCGCCGACGAGAGCCTGCCCGACAATGTCCGCGTGGAAGCGCTCGCCTTCCTCGTCCATTTCATCGGCGACATCCACATGCCGCTGCATTCGGGCGATCACGACGACCGCGGCGGCAACGATCGCGAGGCGGCCTATGGCATCGTCCCGGGGCTGAACCTGCACTGGGTGTGGGACGGGCCGCTGGCCGAACGCGCGATCAGCGGCAATCCGCCGATCGCGCGGCGCTACAGCGCGGCCGAACGCGCCGAACTGGCGGGGGGCAAGGCCGCCGACTGGGGCCGTGAAAGCTGGCAGATCTCGCGCGACTTCATCTATCCCGAAACCTTCGGCTGCGACCCGTGCGAGGGTGCACTGCCGCGCGAGACCGCGCTGTCGCAGGAACTGATCGAACGCTCGGCCCCGATCGCGCGGCGCCGCGTGCTGCAGGCGGGATTGCGCATGGCCGAATATCTCGATCGCGCTTTCGAGCCGGGGCCGTTGCCCGAAGAGGTGCGCGACTAGGGCAGGCGTTCGGCCGGATAGCGGGTTCCGTCCTTTTGGGCATAGCCCTCGGCATCGAAGACCATGTCGATATCGGGATATTCGCCCGAATCCACTTCATTGCTGCCACCGCTGACGACCACGAAGACGCAATCGGCAGCGGCGCGGTTGTGCAGCCGGTGGCCATTCTCGACCCCTGCGGCCCATGCAACGACATCGCCGGGGCGGACCACGATCTCTCCCGTATCCTCGATCAGCACGGCCTCGCCTGCCAGCATGACCAGCAGCTCGTCCTTTTGCCGGTGCCAGTGTCGCTGCGATGAGAAGGCATCGGGCTTCAGCACGACATGGCTGGCCCCCAAATGGGTCAGCCCCGCCACAGGTCCCAGCCGGCGGTACCAGCGCCCCTGCACCTCGGCATCGTAGGGGGCCGGGTAACCCGTCGCATTGGTCTGGGGGATGGCATCGAGATCGAGCTTGGGCATCGCTGCGCACTCCTGCTAGCGCGTGCAGCATGACTGATGTTCTCGATCTCGCCAAGCGGCTGATGGCCGCGCCCAGCGTCACCCCCGCCACCGGCGCGGTGTTCGACGCGCTGGAAGCGATGCTGGCGCCGCTCGGCTTCGCAGTGACGCGCTTCACCCGCGGAGAAGGCGCGGTGGGCAGCCCCGAAGCGCCGGTGGAGAACCTCTTCGCGATCCGCCGCGGGCCCGAAGGATCGAAGCATCTCGCCTTTGCCGGGCATGTCGACGTGGTGCCGCCGGGTGGCGGCTGGACCAGCGAGGCCTTCGAACCCGAAGTGCGCGGTGAGCTGCTCTACGGCCGCGGCGCGGTCGACATGAAGGGCGCGATCGCCTGCATGGTCGATGCCGCCGCCCATGTGCCTGCCGATGCGGGGACAATCAGCTTCCTCATCACCGGCGACGAGGAAGGCCCCGCGCTCCACGGCACGCGCGCGCTAATCGATTTCATGCGCGAGCAGGGCCACCAGCCCGACCTGTGCCTCGTTGGCGAACCCACGTCGGTCAACCGGCTGGGCGATATGATGAAGATCGGGCGGCGAGGCTCGGTCAACATCTGGCTCGAAGTGCAGGGCACGCAGGGCCATGTCGCCTATCCGCACCTCGCCGACAATCCGATCCCCAGGCTGGTGGCGATGCTTGCCGAGCTCGACGCGCTGGTGCTCGACGAAGGCACCGACTGGTTCCAGCCGAGCAATCTCGAAGTTACCGAGATCGATGTGCCCAACGATGCACACAACGTGATCCCCGCGCTCGCCAAGGCGCGGATCTCGATCCGTTTCAACGATCTGCATTCGGGCGCGTCGTTGTCCGAGAAAGTCGGCGCAATTGCGGAAAAGCACGGCGGCAGCGCGCTGCCGATCATCAGCGGCGAGCCGTTCCTCACTCCGCCGGGCGCCTTCAGCGACAGTATCGCTGCGGCCGTGAAGGCGGAGACCGGCGTCGATCCCGAACCCTCGACCACCGGCGGCACTTCGGATGCACGGTTCCTGCGCAGCGTCTGCCCGGTAATCGAATTCGGGCTGGTCAATGCGACCATGCACAAGACCGACGAGGCGGTCGCGGTGGAGGATCTCGCCACGCTGAGCCGGATTTACGCGCGGATCGCCCGCGACGTGCTCGCCGGGTGAACGCGCGCGTCCTCACAAGGCTTTGCAAGCCACGATAACTGCGGCATGAATCCGCGCGCGGCTTTGACCGCTCGCAATGACAAGACGAGGGGTTGGGAAGTTGCTGAGGACCTGGTTCGAAATTCCGCTGTGGCAGCGCGTGATTACCGCGCTCATCCTCGGTGTGCTCACCGGCTGGGCCTGGGGCCCGGAAGCCGAAAGCATCAAGTGGATCGGCGATTTCTTCATCAAGTCGATCAAGATGCTGGTCGTCCCGCTGATCTTCTTCAGCCTCGTCTCGGGCGTCGCGGCGATTGGCGATTTGCGCAAACTGGGCGCGGTCGGCGGGCGGGCGATGCTCTTGTTCGTGGTCACCGGCCAGATCGCGGTCTGGCTCGGGCTGGGCCTCGGCACGCTGGTCCAGCCGGGCGCGGGGCTGGATACCGATGCGATCCAGAAGGGCGCGACGCCCGAACCCAACGAGACTTCCGCGGTCGACATGATCCTCTCGATCGTGCCCGAAAGCCCGGTGCAGGTGATGGCCGATGTCGCGGTGCTGCCGCTGATCGTGTTCAGCATGCTGATCGGCATCGGCATATTGATGGCCAGGGAAGACGGCGTTCCCGTCCAGAAGGTCTTCGATAGCGGCGCGGTGATCATGCAGAAGGTCACCATGATCGTGATGGAATTGACCCCCTTCGGCGTTTTCGCGCTGATGGCGTGGGTGGCGGGCACGCTCGGGCTCGATGCGCTGGTCAGCCTCGCCAAGCTGGTCGGGCTCAACTATCTCGGCTGCCTGCTGATCATCACGCTGATCTACGGCAGCATGATCAAGTTCCTTGCCAAGCTGCCCGTGCGCGACTTCTTCCGCGGTATCTTGGATGCGATGGCGGTGAGCTATTCGACCGCCAGTTCCAATGCAACGCTGCCCGTCACGCTGCGCTGCGCCGAGCGCAATCTCGGCGTGTCGAATTCGGTGGCCAGCTTCGTCATCAGCCTCGGTGCGACGATCAACATGAACGGCACCGCGATGTATCTCGGTCTCGCCACGCTGTTCGGCGCGCAGATCTTCGGCGTCGACCTGTCGATGGGCGACTATTTCCTCATCTCGATCCTCGCGACGCTCGGCGCGGTCGGCGCGGCGGGCATCCCGGGCGCGGGCCTCATCATGATGGCGCTGGTGTTCGGCGCGGTCGGCGTGCCGCTGGAGACGATCGCCTTCGTCGCCGGCGTGGACCGGATCATGGACATGATGCGCACCACCACCAATGTCAGCGGCGATGCTGCAGTGGCGACCACGGTGGCGGTGATGACGGGCGAGATCGACACACGCGAGATGATCTCGGCGGATGATGTCTAGCTGGTCGGAACTCAGTCCCTATTCCCGTGCGCTGCGCTTATCCCTAGGTTTGATAGCGCTGGCTCCGCTATGGCTTGGGCTTCCCACAATTTTGGATAGTTTGGGCGTCGAAGCTCGGAATCGCGAGCCTGTGCTCTTTGCGTTTCTCATCATATTTGGAATGGCAAGCCTCGCTTCTTTGCTGATCCGATGCCGAAACTGCGGACGATCACTCTTCGTGAACGACTACCTTTGGGGAGTTGTCACATTGCCCGGTCCTGTGCCTGCGAAAATTTGTTCGAAGTGCGGAACCGATCAGACAAGGACAGTTGATTAACGCCCCTTGGGCTTCTCAGCGCCTTCTTGCTATAGCTGCACAGGTCGACCACCGGGCAGCGCCAGCATTCGGGCGTGCGCGCCTTGCAGGCATAGCGGCCGTGCAGGATCAGCCAGTGATGCGCACCCAGCCGGAAGGGCTGCGGCACGCGCTTTTCGAGCTTCACTTCAACCTGCTCGGGTCTCGTCGGGATTGGCGTTAAGATCTCCGTCAACAATCCACTAATTGCGGATCAGGCCGCGACCGGTTGCAGTTCCGCTTGCTTCGGTTCGGCTCGGTCGCCCGCGATCGCCGCCAGCCATAGCGCGCCGATATGCCGGTCGAGTTCGGGCGGATCGAACGGGTCGAGCCCCGAGCCGGGATAGAAGGTGACTTCGCCGAATTTCGGCTGGCCGTCGATCTCGTAGAAATCGATCCGTGCAAAGTCGAAGGGCCGCGCCAGCGTCTCGGCGGCGGCCAGCATGCGGTCGAGATTCGCCGGCGCGGGCGAAGGTGCCTCCTCCGGCATCGAGACCTGCGTCCATGCCCGGTCGTAAAGCGTCCAGCGGTGATTGCGCCCGCGATCGAGATGTACCTGCACCAGCACCGCGTGCCCGCCGAAGACATAGATCTTGTAATCCACCGGAAGCTGGTCGCCGCTGCCGAGAAAGGGTTCGACGATGTAACCGGGCGGCAGGTCGCGGTAAGCCCATTCGTCGAGCCACAGGCCGTAGGCCCTGCGCGTCCAGCCCGCAGCCCGCCGCCGCGCCGCCTGCCAATCCGCCGCGTCATGGCACACCACGTTCTGGTTGCAGCCATGGCTGGCCTTGAGAATGAAAGGAAAGGGGGCGGGCGGGCCTGCGGGCAGGACGCTGCCCGTCCAGCGCGTGGGGATGATCCATCGCTCGCCCAGCAACCGCGCGGCCTGCTGCTTGGCGGAAACCTTGTCGACCCACACGGGCAGCAGGGGATTGCGGTCCTCCAGCTTGCGTTGCTGCACCAGTTCGGTGAAGCGGCGCGGGCGGCGCAGGTCGGGCCAGCGACGGTGACGCCACAGATAGGTGAGGCCGATCCGGACCTTGGGCAGGGGCAGGAGCCAGTGCGGGAGGGAGGGCAGCTTCCGCAGGTCCATCGTCAGCGATACGCCGGTCGCGGTTTTGCGTTCCGCACGGGGTGAACCGGAGAAGGGGGCGGGGGCCGTTGCACCTAGCGCCCCTTGGGCTTCTCCAGCACCTTCTTGCGGTAGCTGCACAGATCGACCACCGGGCAGCGCCAGCATTCGGGCGTGCGCGCCTTGCAGATATAGCGGCCGTGCAGGATCAGCCAGTGATGCGCGCCCAGCCGGAAGGGCTGCGGCACGCGCTTTTCCAGCTTGGCCTCGACCTGTTCGGGCGTCTTGCCCTTGGCGAGGCCGGTGCGGTTGCCGACGCGCAGGATATGCGTGTCGACCGCGAAGGTTTCCTGCCCGAACCAGCAATTGAGCACGACATTGGCAGTCTTGCGGCCCACGCCGGGCAGGCGGACGAGATCCTCGCGCGTGTCGGGCACCTCGCCGCCATATTCGTCGACCAGCAGCTGCGAGAGCGCGATCACGTTCTTGGCCTTGGAATTGAACAGGCCGATGGTCTTGATGTGCTCCTTCAGCCCGTCTTCGCCCAGGGCGAGCATCGCCTGCGGCGTCTCGACTTCGCGGAACAGCGCGCGTGTCGCCTTGTTGACGCCGACATCGGTCGCCTGCGCGGAGAGCGCGACCGCCACCACCAGCTGGTAGGCATTGCCATATTCCAGCTCGGTCTCGGGCGCGGGATTGTCCTCGGCGAGCCGGCGGAAAAATTCGAAGATCTGGTCCTTGGTCATAATCGGGCGGTCACTCGGGGATCGAGCCTTCCATGTCCTCCAATGCGCGCGCCATCGCTTCGCGGCGGCGCTGCATCGCATCGCTGAAGGCGGCGGCGACGATACCCGTCGGCAGCGCCACCAGCAGCACCCCGCCGATTGCCACTATCGAACCGACCAGCCGCCCTGCGGTGGTGACTGGATAGACGTCGCCATAACCGACTGTCGTCAGCGTGATCACCGCCCACCACAGCGCCCGCGGGATCGAGCCGAACTGCTTGGGCTGCAGGCTGCCCTCGACCCAATAGAGGCCCGCCGCGCCCAGCAGGACCAGCACCAGCGCCAGCGTGGCGCAGACGATCAGGTCGTAGCTGCGTTCGCGCAGCGCGGCGCCGATTTCGCGCATCGCGGCGGAAAAGCGGCTGAACTTGAGGATCGAGACGATCCGCAGCAGCCGGATGACGCGCAGCACCGCGGCATTGGCAATGAAGAAGGGCGCCAGGCTCACTGCGACCACGATCAAATCGATGATCCCGATCGGCGACAGGATGAAGCGCCAGCGCTTGGCCCAGGCGGAACCCGGCCCCTCGCGTTCGGGCGCGGCATAGATGCGCCCGACGTATTCGACGAGGAAGATCATCCCGAAGACGAACTCGGCAATCAGGATTTCGCGCTGGTAGGGGATGCGGATCTGCGGCTCGGTCGCGACGATCCCGACCAGCAATGCCAGCAGGATCGTCCACACCACGAAGATGTTCAGCCCCGTCAGCCGGCCATTCGGCCAGGAGCCGATATGCAATTGCCGGTGCAGACGGGCGCGCAGGGTCACAGGCTCAGATCCCCAGCACCTGGTCCATCGAGTAGCGGCCGGGATCGCGCCCGATCATCCATTCGGCCGCGCGCACCGCGCCGCGCGCGAAGATCGAGCGATTCTCGGCGCTGTGCGACAGCGTGATGCGTTCTTCCTCGCCCGCCAGGATCGCGCTGTGTTCGCCCGCCACGGTGCCGCCGCGCAGGCTGGCAAAGCCGATCGCGCCTTCTTCGCGCGCGCCGGTGTGCCCGTCGCGTCCGCGTTCGGAATGGCTGGCGAGATCGATCCCGCGCGCCCCTGCCGCAGCTTCGCCGAGCAGCAGCGCGGTCCCGCTGGGGGCATCGACCTTGCGCCGATGATGCATCTCGAGGATTTCGATATCCCAGTCGGGTCCCAGCCTTGCAGCGGCCTCGCGGACCAGATGCGCGAGCAGCGTCACGCCGAGCGAGGTATTGCCCGTCTGCAGCACCGGCACCGCGCGCGCGGCATCGTCGATCGCGGCGTGATGCCGCTCCTCGAGCCCGGTCGTGCCGATCACCAGCGGCACGCCTGCGCCGATCGCGGCGTGGAGGTTGATGCACAGCGCGCCGGGGGTCGAGAAATCGACCAGCACCTCGCTTGCATCGGCCAGCCCGGCCGCGTCGCCGCCCTTGTCGATCCCGCCCGCCAGTTCATGCCCGCTTGCACCGATCACGGCGGCAAGCGCATGGCCCATGGCGCCTTCGCACCCGATAATCCCGATCCGCGCCATTCTTTCCCCTATCGGCCATGGTTCATGGCCGGTCTTTGACATGCCCTACCGCATCGCTACTTGAGGGCAAATGACCGATATGCGCAACATCGTGATCCTCACCGGGGCAGGTATCTCCGCCGAAAGCGGGATCGATACCTTCCGCGATGGCGGCGGCTTGTGGGAACAGCACCGGGTCGAGGATGTCGCCACGCCCGAGGCCTTCGTGCGCGATCCCGATCTCGTGCTGCGCTTCTACGACCAGCGGCGCGAGGCGATCCAGGCCAAGCAGCCCAATGCCGCGCATGAGGCGATCGCCCGGCTCGATGCGGAATGGGACGGCGAACTGCTGGTGGTGACGCAGAATGTCGACGACCTGCACGAGCGGGCGGGCGCGCGCCGCGTGCTGCATATGCATGGCACGCATCTCAACGCCTGGTGCACTGCCTGCGATATCCGTTCGCGCTGGACCGGGCCAATGATCGACCGTCCGCCATGCCCGGCTTGCGGCACGCCCGCGCTGCGGCCCGATGTCGTGTGGTTCGGCGAAATGCCCTACGAAATGGAGCGCATCCATGCCGCGTTGCGGCAGGCGGATCTGTTCGTCTCGATCGGCACCTCGGGCGCGGTCTATCCCGCGGCGGGTTTCGTCCAGGACGCCCGTGAAATGCGCGTCCGCACGCTCGAACTCAATCTCGAGGCGAGCATGGGATCGCGCTGGTTCCACCAGTCGCGGCACGGCCCGGCGACGCAGGTGGTCCCCGAATGGGTTGCGGAAGTCCTAGGCGGCTGACCCGCAGGCGGCGCAGGCGGGGTCCTTGGCGATGGTGAAGCTGCGCATGGCGGGCTTTAGCCCGTCGAGCAGGTGGACCCGGCCCCAATCGGCCTCGCCCAGCGCGCTGACCCCGTCGAGCAGGATGCGCACCGCCTGCAACGCCGCGAAGGTCGCGACCCAGCCGGCCATCGCGCCAAGCATGCCGTCCTCGGCGCAGGTGTCGCAATCCTCCGCATCGAAGGCATCGCCGACGAAGCAGCGGTAGCACGGCTGGTTGGGAAGGTGTCCGGCAAAGGCACCGACCTGCCCCTGAAAGCGCCCGACCGCGGCCGAGAGCAACGGAACGCGCTCCGCCACGCAGGCATCGGCAACCGCCAGCCTTGTGGCGAAATTGTCGGTCCCGTCGAGAATCAGATCGGCATCGACCACGAGTTCGTGTGCATTGTCGCGCGTGATCCGGCGGTCGCTGATGGTGACGTCGAGCGCGGCGTCGAAGCCGGTCACCCAGCGCTTGGCGATCACCGCCTTGCCGTGGCCGACATCGCGTTCGTTATACAGCGTCTGGCGCTGGAGATTGCTGGCATCGACCCGGTCGTCATCGACCAGCGTCAGCTTCCCGATCCCCGCGCCTGCGAGATATTGCAGCGCGGGCGAGCCGATCCCGCCCAGGCCCACCAGCACCAGATGCTTGCCCGCCAGCGCGACCTGGCCCGCGCCGCCCACTTCGGGCAGCACGATGTGCCGCGCAAACCGGTCGAGACGGCCCGGTGGCAGGCTCATTCCAATTCCTCCTGCGGTTCGGGCAGGCGTTCGCGGCGAAAGCCGTGCATGCCGTGCCACCATTGCAGCGCGATCACGGCGCCCTTGGCGGGCTGCAGCGTGACCAGCATGAAGATCACCGCCAGCGGCAGGATGATGGCGAGGATCGCCATGCTCGACAGCGCGAAGTCGCTCGCGAGGATGATCAGCACCGGCGCGAGCAAATGGCCGGTGACGAAGATCGAGACATAGGCCGGAAAATCGTCCGCGCGCTGGCCCGAGATGTCGAGCGCGCAGGCGGGGCAGCGATCATGCGGCTTGAGCCATTTGCGGAACAGCGGCGCTTCGCCGCACCGCGGGCACCGGCACCGCGCGCCGCGCCACAGTGCGGCGCCGAAGGAAGCGGGCAGGGCGATATCGGCGCGCGGGGCGGCGGGAGGTATCTGCGGCATGCAGGCTCTTTGGCGCGCGCGATGGCGCCTGTCGACAGCTCTGTGCACAGAGCTGTCGAAGCGGTGTGAACGGGGTGGGGAGCGGACGCGCCGGCGCCCGCGCTTATGCCGTCAGCTTTCGAGCTGCCGAAGCAGGCTGCGCACATCGCCATCCATATCGGCATCGCGCTGGCGCAAATCCTCGATCAGCCGCACCGCGTGGATCACGGTCGAATGGTCGCGCCCGCCGAACTTGCGCCCGATTTCGGGATAGCTGCGCGGGGTGAGCACCTTCGACAGATACATCGCCACCTGCCGCGGCCGCACGACGGCGCGCGCGCGGCGCTTGGAGCTCATCTCGCTGCGGTCGATACGGTAGAACTGGCATACGGTGCGCTGGATCTCGTCGATCGTGATCCGGCGGCGGTTGGCCGAGAGGATATCGGTCAGCTGCTCCTCGGCCAGCTGGAGCGAGACTTCCTGCCCGGTCAGCTGGGCGTAGGCGATCAGCTTGTTGAGCCCGCCGACCAGTTCGCGGATATTGCGGGTGATGGTGCGGGCGAGGAAGTCGAGCACGTCCGCAGGCACGTCGAGCGGTGCGAAACGCGTCAGCTTGGAGGTGAGGATTTTCTTGCGCAGTTCGATATCGGCGGCCTGGATATCGGCGACGAGGCCCATCGACAGGCGGCTGAGCAAGCGCGGTTCGACCCCGTCGAGCGCCTGCGGCGCACGGTCGGCGGCGAACACCAGCCGCTTGCCTTCGGCGAGCAGCGCATCGATCGTGTAGAGCAGTTCTTCCTGCGCGCTGGCCTTGCCGATGATGAATTGGATATCGTCCACCAGCAGCAGGTCGAAGCTGCGCAGCCGGGCCTTGAATTCGAGCATCTGGTTGGCCTTCAGCGCCTGGACGAATTCGACCATGAAGCGCTCGGCGCTGCAGTAGAAGATACGGCTGCGCGGATGCGCTTGCAGGAAGGCATGGCCGGTGGCGTGCAGCAGGTGGGTCTTGCCCTGGCCGGTGGCGGCCTTGAGGTAGAGCGGGCTGAACTGCGGCTTCTCGGTCGCGCCCATGCGCTGCGCGGCGTTGAAGGCGAGCACATTGGCTTCACCGGTGATGAAGGCGGCAAAGGTGAGGCTGGGGTCGAGCCCGACCGAGCTGGTGAAACCGGTATCGCCCAGCGTGTCGGCGCCGATCGCCATCATCGAGGTGTCGGCCCCGTCATTGGCCGGGCGGCGCCCGTCCGAATGGAGGCGCAGATCGGCGACCTGGCGGCGGCCCGGGTGGACCTGGATGCGGACGTCGCGCACTTCGCTGCGCGCAATCTTCCACGCCAGGCTGAGCCGGTCGGCAAAGCGGTCCTTGACCCAATTGGCGCTGAATTCGGTGGGCAGGAACAGGTCGAGCGTACCGCTGTCCTTGTCGATCCCGCCGACCTGGATCGGCTTGATCCACTGGCTGTGGAGCTGGTGACCAAGATCCTTGCGCAGGCCCTGGCTGATATCGGCCCAGTCCGCCGCCAGGTTCACCGCCTCTTGATCTTCCATGAAATCGTCCTGTGCCTTGCGCGAACCAATGTCTGATGCCTTACGCATTCTTGTATCATCCCCCGGTGAACGCCGCGGCGCCACTCGTTTGCTTCTAACATTGGCAAGGCCGGGCACAGCATCGCCACACTCCGGAATCGGTGCATCCGAAGGTCGCCCTCGCTCGTCGATAATCTAAAGGTCCGGGCTGTCCCGCCCCGAACCGAGAACCATTGTGTAGGTCGCTCGCCGGATGAGTCGCAAGGGGGATAACTGCAAAAAATCTGAAATATACTTGTTGACTCACGTGTAAGCCGCAGGCCCCCGTTCAAGTGACGGATATTACTTGAGTTCGCCCAAATTTGCGCTGCGAATCGTGAGTTTCGCGTGGGTTTTGTTACGAATGCATTTCAGGCCAGTATTCGAATGCAACTGAAATACGACAAAAGGGCCGCCGGTTAACCCGACGGCCCCACGAATACTGTCGAAGCCGGTCCCGGGACCGGCGAGATCTCTTAGAGCGAAGCGACCCGCTTCGTCAGGCGGCTCATCTTGCGCGCCGCAGTGTTCTTGTGCAGCACGCCGCGGGCGACACCGCGCGCCAGTTCCGGCTGCGCGCTCTTGAGCGCCGTCTGTGCGGTATCCTTGTCGCCGCCTTCGATCGCGACTTCCACCTTCTTGAGGAAGTTGCGGATGCGGCTCATGCGGGCACCGTTGATTTCGGCGCGGTTTGCGTTGCGACGGATGCGCTTCTTGGCTTGCGGCGTGTTGGCCATGTTTGTCCTCGTCAGGCCGCACGGCATGCGCGGCGGGAAATCTCGTAAGTGCGTGCGAAAAGGCGGCATGGGCCGCCGGAAAGCGGCGCACTTAGCGGCGCGCCTCCGAATCGTCAAGCAAATCGTCGACCATTCGCGGAACCACGTGCATCGGCTCCGGCAGCGCCTATATGGTCTGTCCCAGACGAAAGGACAAGCCGTGAGCGACAAGCCCGAACACACCGCCGCCGAATGGCGCGAGAAGCTGACCCCCGAGCAATTCCACGTGCTGCGTGAAGCCGGGACCGAGCGTGCCTTCACCGGCAAATACGACAAGCATTACGATGCCGGCGAATATTACTGCGCGGGCTGCGGCCAGAAGCTGTTCGAGAGCGGCGAGAAATACAACAGCGGCTGCGGCTGGCCCGCCTTTACCGCCCCTGCCGAAGGCGAGGCGGTCGACGAGCACCGCGATGTGTCGCACGGGATGATCCGGACCGAGGTGACCTGCGCCAATTGCGGCGGGCATCTGGGCCATGTCTTCCCCGATGGGCCACCCGATCGCGGCGGCCTGCGCTATTGCATCAACTCCGCCGCGCTCGATTTCGAGCCCGAGGATTGAGACGTCCAACCGCGCATGGTTCCGTTCACGCTTGGTTAGACCTCGCCATGCAAGGTCGGGGCACTTATAGGGCGGCGAGCAACAAGGGTGCCAGCATAATCGATGGATAGACGAGGGAGCCGCCGCAAGAGTTCGGCGCGCAAGGAACGCGCTGCACGGGCCGCAGCGGACAAACCGCAAAGCTGGTTCGCGCGCTGGACCCGCCGCCTCCTCGTCTGGGGCGGCGCGCTGGCGCTGCTCGTGGCGCTGTTCCTGGCGCTCGCCGTGGGATTTTCCGCGCGCTCGATGCCGACCTATTACCAGCTGAAAGCGACGCAGAACGCGCAGACCATCGTGGTGCGCGCGCGCGACGGGACCGAGATTGTCGAGCTCGGCCCCAGCTTCGGCAAATGGCTGACCTCGGACGAGATCCCGCAGGTGATGAAGGATGCGATGATCTCGGTCGAGGACCGGCGGTATTATTCGCATTTCGGGATCGACCCCTGGCGCACCGGCGGTGCGATCATCGAAGGGCTGACCGGTTCGCGCGAACGCGTCGGCGGGACCTCGACGCTCACGCAGCAGCTCGCGCGTAACGTCTTCCTCAACAACAACCGCTCGCTCGACCGCAAGCTGCGCGAGGCGATCCTCGCCATGGCGCTGGAATGGAAGTTCTCGAAGGAGCAGATCCTCGAGCTCTATCTCAACAAGGTCTATTTCGGCGGCGGCGCCTATGGCATCGACAGCGCCAGCCGGAAGTTCTTCAGCCATCCCGCGACCGAACTGTCGGTGGCCGAGGCGGCGATCATCGCCGGGCTGGTCAAGGCGCCCAGCCGCTATTCTCCGACTGCCGATGTCGACGCCGCGGTAGGCCGCGCCAGCGTGGTGCTGCGGCTGATGAAGGAACAGGGACGGATCGCGCCCGATGTGACGGTCGATCCCAGCGCGGTGAAGCTCAAGGAAGAGGCGGGCCAGAATTCGGTGCGCTACTTCACCGACTGGGCGCTGCCGCAGCTCGACCTGCTGCTGCCCGAGACCTTCGAGCCGATCGAGGTGTGGACCACGCTCGATGTCGGGATGCAGCGCGCGGCGACCGCGTCGATCAAGTCGAACACGCCCGACGGGGCGCAGGGCGCGCTGGTCAGCATGGACCGCGACGGGGCGATCCTCGCGCTGGTCGGCGGCACCGATTACGTCGCGACCAATTACAACCGTGCGACCGATGCGCTGCGCCAGCCGGGTTCGGCATGGAAACTGTTCGTCTATCTCGCCGCGCTCGAGGCGGGCTACACGCCCAACGACCGCGTCGTCGATACGCCGGTCGAGATCGACGGGTGGAGCCCGCGCAATTCGAGCGGGCGCAATGTCGGCGAAATCGATCTGCGCACCGCCTTTGCCTATTCGATCAACACGGTCGCCGCGCAGCTGGGCAATGAAGTCGGCTTCGGCACCGTCGCCTCGATGGCCCGGCGGTTCGGCATAACGACCGAGATCAACACCTATCCCGCCATGGTGCTGGGTTCGAACGAAGTGCGGCTGATCGACATGACCCGCGCCTTCGCCGTCGTATCGGCGGAGGGGGCTTCGGTCGAACCGCATGGCATCCTCAAGGTCGAGACCGCCGATGGCGAATTGCTCTACCAGCACGAACCCGCGCGCTCGTCGCAGCTGGTGCCCGATTATGTCGCTGCGGGAATCACCGACCTGTTGCAGACGGCGGTTGCCACCGGCACCGGCCGGGCGGCGCAGATCGGGCGCCCGGTGGCGGGCAAGACCGGCACCACCAGCTCGAACAAGGATGGCTATTTCGTCGGCTTTTCCAGCGGGATCACCACCGGCGTGTGGATGGGCCGCGACGACAATGCGCGCGTCGGCGGCCTGCAGGGCGGCACCGCGCCCGCGCGCGCTTTTGCCGCCTATATGCGCTATGCGGTCAAGGATCGCCCGGTGGTCGAATTCGACACCGATCTCCAGCTGCCTGAATGGCAGCTCGAGCCCGACGATGAATACATGCTCGGCGATCCGGAGGATTACTACTTCATCGACGAGCAGGGCAATCTGATCGAGCCGGGTACGAGCGACAGCTCGCGCGGCGATCCCTTCGCCGACGATTTCGACCGGACGCTCGATCCGGCGCGTCCGCGCACGCCGGCCGTGCCCGCGCCGCGCGCACCGCAGCAACCGCCCCGCGGTGCCGATGGCGCGCCGCAGGCGATCGGCGACGATTTCCTCGACGAGGCGACCGGCGGGCGGCGCGAACCGGAGCCGCAGCAGACGCCGCGCCCCAACAATTAGCCGGGCGGATATGAAAAGGGCGGCCCCCGCGAAATGCGAGGGCCGCCCTTGGCATGTCATGCAGCGGCTTTAGCGCAGGCGCACCGCCACATAGGCCGGCTGGCGGCCACGTTGCTGGATGCGCAGCAGCACCGCTTCGCGGTTCTCGCTTTCCGCGGTGCGAATGGTGTTCTCCAGATCCTGCATGCTGGTCACTGCGCGATAGTTCGCGGTGAGGATGATGTCGCCGCGCTGCAGCCCCTTGCGGGCCGCATCGGAGTTCCGGTCGACCCCCGCCACGACAAGCCCCTGCGTGTCGGTGCCGACGCCCAGCTGGCGCGCGATCTGCGGCGTCAGCGGCAACACCTGCAGGCCGAGCTTTTCCTCGATCACGGCATTGTCGCTCGCTTCCATCGGATCTTCGTCCTCGGCATCGGGGTCGAACTGCTGCTGCTGGCGCAGTTCTTCCTCGCTCGGACGCTTGCCCACGGTCACATTGACGCGGCGCGTCTGCCCGTCGCGGATCAGCTCGACCGGGATGGTGGTGCCCGGCGGGGTGTTGGCGACGAGATAGGACAGCGACTGGTCGGGCGTGACCGTCTGGCCGTTGATCTTGGTCACGATATCGCCCGCGCGAATGCCCGCCTCGTCGGCCGCCTCGCCCGGCTGGACCGACTGGATGAACTCGCCGCGGTTCTGCTCGATGCCCAGCGAATCGGCGAGATCGTCGGTCACCGGCTGGATCGAGACACCCAGATAGCCGCGCTCGATTTCGACGCCGTCGCGCAGCTGCTTGACGATCGGTGCGGCGATCTCGGCGGGAATGGCGAAGCCGATCCCCACGCTGCCGCCCGAAGGCGAGAAGATCGCATTGTTGATGCCGATGACATTGCCCTGCATGTCGAACAGCGGGCCGCCCGAATTGCCGCGATTGATCGCGGCATCGGTCTGGATATAGCGGTCATAGGCGCCGCCCTGGCCGGTGTTGCGATAGACCGCCGAGACGATGCCCGAGGTGACCGTTCCGCCAAGCCCGAAGGGATTGCCGATCGCGACCACCCAGTCGCCCGGGCGGGCCTGCGCCGAATCGCCAAACTCGACGAAGGGGAAATCCGCACTGCGGTTGATTTTGAGCACGGCCAGATCGCTCTGCGGGTCGGTGCCGACCAGTTCGGCGTTATATTCGGTGCCGTCGGGCATGGTGACGGTGATTTCCTCCACCGTCCCGCGCCCGGTCGGGCTGACCACGTGGTTGTTGGTCACGACATAGCCGTCGGCCGAAATGATGAAGCCCGAGCCCAGCGACTGGCCTTCGCGATATTGCGGTTGCTGCTGCTGGCCGCCGCCGCGGCGGTTGAACAGGCCCTCGAACGGGGTGCCGGCGAAGGGATTGCCGCTACTGCCCGAAACCTCGATCCGCTGGCGGGTCGAGATATTGACCACGGCAGGCTGCAATTGCGCGGTCAGGTCGGCAAAGCTTTCGGGAGCGCCGGCACGCGGGACGACGCGGGCCATGTGGCTGTCGTCGTTCTGGGCGACCTGGGCGCCGGCCGGGTAGCCGGTCGCGAGCGAGATCGCGGCGCCGCCTACCAGCAGCGCGCTCGTCACGGAATATGCATATCGCACGGGCTTCACGTCCTTTTCGTCCTCTTCTCTAAATTGCAGGTGCCGCGGTCGGCAGCAAAGCTACCGCCATGCGGACCTGGCGTTCCGGCGGGCGATTTTCGCCCCCGCCGGTGAATGCCATTTGAACGGCGCGGACGCCGCTCGACGAACCGTCAACGCCGCCCGCGGAACTGCCGCAGATACTCATTGTCCGGCGACAGGATGATGCTGCTTTCCGACGGGTTATCGCCATTGGAGAAGGTCACGTTATAGCTCTGCATCGCGCGGTAGAAGTCGTAGAACTCGGCGTCCTTGCTAAAGGCTTCGGCATAGATGCGCGCGCCTTCGGCATCGGCTTCGGCGCGGATGATCCGCGCGTCGCGGCTGCCGCCCGCCCGGATCGTGCGGGCTTCGCGTTCGCGATCCGATTCCATCCGGCGGAAGGCCGATTGCAGCGGTGCTTCGGGCAGGTCGGTGCGCATGATCTTCACATCGACCACCTCGGCCCCGTACTGCCGCGCCTGACGGTCGAGATTGGTGCGAACATTGGCCAGCGCGCTGCCGCGTTCGGCGGTCAGCATGGCCTGGAAGGTCCGGCGGCCAAGTTCCTGGCGCAGCACCGAGTTGAGGATCGGCTCGAGCGCATTGCGCACGCCATCGGTCGAACCGGCGCGTTCGACCATGCGGACCGGGTCGGTAATGCGGAACCGGGCGTAGGCATTGACGAGCAGGCGCTGCTGGTCGGCCGAGAGAACCTCTTCATCGGTCATCTCGAGATCGAGCAGGCGCTTCTCGACGCGGCTGACCCTTTCGATGATCGGCATGCGGAAATAGATGCCCGCGCCGGTCGTGCCATTGGGCGTATTGACCGTGCCGACCGGCTGGCCGGTACGGATGATGACGACCTGCTCCTCTTCGGGAACGACATAGGCGCTCATCATGAAAGCGATCACCGCCACGGCGAGCGCGATGACCCAGTTGCGGTGTTTCTGCAGGAAAGTGCTCATCTTACTGGCCCCCCGGTGCCGTGACAGTGGTCGCGGGCTGCTGTGACCGTCGGCGAATCTCGGGCAGCGGCAGATACGGGGTCACATTGTCGGTTTCGACGATTGTCTTGTCGGTCTGGCTCAGCACACGCTCCATGGTTTCGTAATAAAGCCGCTGGCGGGTCACCTGCGGGGCCAGGCGGTACTGCTCATAGACCTTGTTGAAAGCTTCCGCCTCACCCTCGGCCTGTGCGAGCACCTGCTGGGCATAGCCGCGCGCCTGGTTGCGCGCCGCATCGGCATTCTGTTCGGCGACCTGCACGTCGCGAAAGGCATCGACGACCTGCGCGGGCGGATCGGCCTTTTCGATTTCGACACCCAGCACGCGGACGCCCGCGCCATAGCTGTCGAGCGTGGCCTGCATGCGTTCGCGCACGTCGAGTTCGATCGCTGCACGGCCCTGGCCCGAGAAGGTCTCGTCGAGCTCGGTTTCGGCGACCGAGGCGCGCATCGCGGCTTCGGCGGCTTCGTTCACCGTCTCGATCGGATCGACCACGCGGAACTTGTAGCCCTCGAGGTCCTTGATGTTCCAGCGGACGATATAGCTGAGATCGACGAGGTTCTGGTCGCCGGTCAGGATCAGCTTGACCTGGCTGTCACCGCCCGGAATGCGCACCGAACGGACGCCTTCGACATCTTCGACATCGACCGTTTCGATCGGGAAGGGGGCGGTGATCTGCAGGCCCGGGCGCAGAGTGCGGGTGTACTCGCCCAGCGTCTTCACCACGGCCTGCTGCTGCGGACCGACAAGGTGGAAGCTGGTCGCGAGCAGGCCAAAGGCAATGATCCCGATGACTGCGATCGGGAACCAGCTCTTGCCGCCGGGGCGCTGGGGAAAGCGGAAATTGGGACCGCCGGGGCCGCCGCCGCTGCGGCGCGGGCCTTCGGGGCCGCGGCTCTTGAAGATATCCTCGATATTGGGGGCGCGGCGGCCATCCTCGCCGCCACCCGGCGGGAGCCAGGGATTGCGCGGGCCGCGGGGTTTGTCGCCGCCCTTGGTGCCCTCGGGCTTGTCGTCGTCTCCGTCATCCCCGGAGCCGCCGCCCCAAGGGCTTTTGTTGCCCGCCATTGCCAGGGAAATCCTCTGTCCGAACCCGTCAAAAATTCTCATGTCTTTCCTTATAGGTGCGCCGCCACGGAAAAACAGGGGTTGCCGCGCGCTTTTCGATGCTACAGCAGCCGCGCCCATGAGTTCGACCGATCCGAAATCGCTGCTTCCTGCCAGCCTTGCCGACCGCGTTTCCGCGCTGACCATCAAACAGGGCCGGGCGATTGCCGTGGTCGATGCCGCCGGGCTGGGTGAGCAGGAGCGCGCCGATATCGAACGCGCGATCACCGATATCCTCAGTGAGCGCGACGATGTTTCCGAAACCCGCGTGGTGATGACCGCCGAGCGCCGCCAGCGGCGGCTGATCGCCGTCGGCAGCGGCAAGGGCGGGGTGGGCAAATCCACGCTGACCGCCAATCTGGCGATCGCACTCGCCCGCCTGGGCCACAAGGTCGGGCTGGTCGATGCCGATATCTACGGCCCCTCGCAGCCGGTCATCCTGGGCAATCAGGGCAAGAAGCCCATCGCGCGCGATGAAAAGCTGGTCCCGGTGGAGAGCGAGTTCGGCATTCCGGTGCTGTCGATGGGCCATCTGGTCGAACCCGGTCGCGCGCTGGCATGGCGCGGGCCGATGGCGGGCAATGCGCTCACGCAATTGATCGATGCCCATTGGGGCGATGTCGATACGCTGCTGGTCGATCTGCCACCGGGTACGGGCGATGTGCAACTGACCATGCTGCAGCGGTTCAAGCCGATGGGCGCGGTGCTGGTTTCCACGCCGCAGGACCTCGCGCTGATCGATGCGGCGCGCGCAGGGCAGCTGTTCGACCAGGCCGAAGTGCCGGTGATCGGGCTGGTCGAGAACATGGCCGGCTATGTCTGCCCGCATTGCGGCGAACTGTCCGATCCTTTCGGCAGGGGCGGGGTCGAAACCGCTGCCGAGCGGCTCGAACTGCCGTTCCTCGGCCGGATCCCGCTCGATCTTGCCATTCGCGAGGGCAGCGATCGGGGCCAGCCGCCCGCCTGCGGCACGGGCGCGCTCGCCGCGCCGTTCCACGATATCGCCGCCAAGGTCGACGCATGGATTGGCGCGCAAAGCTGACCGCGCTTCCCGTAACGCGGCGCCAGCTGGTTGCGGGCGCCGCGGTGGGCGGGGGATTGGGCGTGGCCTGGTGGCTGTGGCCACGTCATTACACCAGCCCGCTGTCCCCCGGTCCCAATGAACGCGACTTCGGCGGCTGGATCACCATCGGCCGCGACGGAGTGGTCACCGTGGCGGTGCCGCAGCTCGAAATGGGGCAGGGCGTTACGACCGTGCTGGCCCAGGTGGTGGCGGTCGAACTGGGCGCCGACTGGCGCCAGGTCGCGGTCGAACCCAGCCCGCCCGCGGGGCTTTACGCCAATATCCCGCTGGCCGCGAAATGGGCGCCGCTCTGGTCCAACCTGCCCAGCTTCGCCGGCGATCCAGACAGCCAGCTGGCGGAGAATTACGCGCGCAGCAATGCCTTTGCCGCGACGGCGGACGGGACCTCGCTCGCTGCGTATGAACTGCCGCTGCGCGAAGCCGCCGCGACCGCGCGCGCGCTGCTGGCGATGGCGGCGGCCGAACGCTGGGACGTGGACTGGGAAGAATGCCTGGTCGAACGCGGCATCGTCCGCCACGCCGAACAGCAATTGGGCTTCGGCGCGCTGGTGGCGGAGGCCGCAGAGCTCGATCCCCCCGATCCGCCGCCCCTGCGCGTAGCGCCTGCGAGCGAGGATCCCGTGCCCGCCGAGGCCGAACTGGCGCCCGATTTCCCCCGGCTCGACCTGCCCGCCAAGGTCGATGGCAGCTTCCTGTTTGCCGGGGACATCCGCCTGCCGGGAATGGTCTTCGCCTCGATCCGCCACGGGCCGCTGGGCAAGCCCGACCTGTCGGGGTTCGAAGCGGCGGCGGTCGAGGGGCTGGACGGCCTGGTCGGCGTGGTGAAATCCAGGCGCTATCTCGCCGCAGTGGCCGAAAGCTGGTGGGTTGCCGAGCAGGCGCTCAAGGCGATGCGCCCGGTGTTCGCCGGACCGCCCGCGGTCGAAAGCGCGGCTGCGCTCGAGGCGCTCGACGAAGCGCATGGCACGGTCGAGCCCAGGCGCACGCTGGCGCTGGGCGATGCCGACGAGCTGCTTGCCCGCCCCGACTATGCGCAGACCTATGCGGTCGGCCCCGCGGTCCATGCGGCGATCGAAACCGCCAGCGCCACCGCGCGCTATGATGGCGGCAAGCTGGAGCTGTGGATCGCCGCGCAGGCCCCCGAACTCACCCGGCGCGCAGCAGCCAAGGCGATCGGCATCGCGCCGCATAATGTCGTGCTCTATCCGACCGCTGCAGGCGGCAGTTTCGACGCGCGGCTCGAGCGGCGTCACGCGATCGAGGTCGCGCAGATCGCCCGGGAGATCGGGCGGCCGGTGCAGCTTACCTGGCCGCGTGCGCAGGAATTGCAGTCGCTCCCCGTGCGGACCCCGGTCAGCGCGCGGCTCGAAGCGGGTTTCGAGGCCGCCAGCGGCGGGCGGATCGCCGCCTGGCGCGCGCGGCTGGCAATGCCCGCCACCGCGCGCGAATTCGGCTACCGCCTGTTCGACAACAAGACCCCGCAAGCTGCGCTGGAGCAGGCGGCGGACAAGGCCGATGCGATGGCGTGCGACGGCGCGCTGCCGCCCTATGGAATCGAGCATGTCGCCATCGACCACCTGCCCGTCACCTTGCCTTTCCCGACCGGGCGGCTGCGCGGCAATGCCATCGCCTATAACGCCTTCTTCATCGAAAGCTTCGTCGACGAACTGGCCGAACGCGCGGGGCGCGATCCGATGCTCTACCGCATGGAAATGCTCGGCCGGATGCCGCGCATGGCCGATACGCTGCGCCGCGCGACGCGGCTCGCGGGATGGGATGGCGGGCGCCGCGGCACCGGTCAGGGGCTGGCGATGGTGCGGATGGGCACGCCCGATACCGGCGGCCGGATCGCCTGTGTCGCGCAGGCCGCGCTGGGCGAAGGCGGCGTGCGCGTGACCAGGCTGCATGCGGCGGTCGATATCGGGCGCGTGGTCAATGCCGATATCGCGCGCCAACAGATCGAGGGCGGGTTGATCTTCGGTCTCTCGCTCGCGACCGGATCGAGCGTCGCCTATGAAGAGGGCAGGCCGGTGCCGGCCCGGCTTGCCGGTCTGGGTTTGCCTACGCTGGGGGATTGTCCCGAAATCGTCGTCGAATTCCTCGCCAGCGATGCCCCGCCTTTCGATCCGGGCGAACTCGGCGTGGCGGTGGCGCCCCCGGCTATCGCGAATGCGCTTTACTCGGCGACCGGAGTGCGCTTTCGCCGCCTGCCATTGCTTTCGGAGGGTCTATGACCTGGCAAGAACAGAACTTACCCGCCGACCATCCGCCCGTGAAATCGGGCAAGGTCGGCGTGCTCGTCGTCAATCTCGGGACCCCCGATGCCCCCGAAAAGGGACCGGTGAAACGCTATCTCGGCGAATTCCTGTCCGACCGGCGCGTGGTTGAAATCCCGCCGATCGCTTGGCAACCGATCCTGCGCGGGATCATCCTCAACACGCGCCCGAAGAAGAGCGCGCATGCCTACCAGCAGGTCTGGACCGATGAAGGCTCGCCGCTCGCGGTCATCACGCGCGACCAGGCCGCGGCGATGCAGGTCCGGCTGGGCGACGCGGTCATGGTCGACTGGGCGATGCGCTATGGCACACCGGCGATCCCCGAGCGCATCCAAGCGCTGATGGACGCGGGATGCGAACGCATCCTGCTCGCTCCGCTCTACCCGCAATATTCGGCCGCCACGACCGCGACGGTTGTGGACAAGGCTGCGGACAAGCTGCGGACAATGCGTTGGCAGCCCTCGCTACGCACGCTGCCGCCCTATCACGACGATCCGGCCTATATCGATGCGCTGGCACAGGATTTGTCGCGCCAGCTCGATGCGCTCGACTTCGCTCCCGAATTGCTGCTGCTCAGCTTCCATGGCATGCCGCAGCGCACGCTCGAACTGGGCGATCCCTACCATTGCCACTGCCAGAAGACCTCGCGGCTGCTGCAGGAGCGGCTGGTCCGCCCGGGCCTGCGGTTCCGCACGACCTTCCAGTCGCGCTTCGGCCCGGCCAAGTGGCTGGGCCCCGCGACCGACGATACCTTCGCCGAGGAAGCGCAGGCGGGGACCAAACGGCTGGCCGTCGCTGCACCGGGCTTTTCGGCGGATTGTCTCGAGACGCTGGAAGAGCTGGCGATCCAGGGGCGCGAACAGTTCACCGAAGCGGGCGGAGCGCAGTTTGCCGCGCTTTCCTGCCTCAATACGTCCGCTGCCGGGCTGGACATGCTCGAAACTTTGCTGCGCCGTGAATTGTCGGGGTGGATTCCCGCGTAAAACCTACTTACAACAAAGTAAGTTGTAAGGAGCTACCTAATGGCCACGCTTGCCCCGCACCAGTCTGCCGAGACCGCGCCATCGCATTGGCAGGAAGGCAATCCCGGCGACGATGCGCTCGCACATATTCCCGGCGAGGGGGGTGGCCGATCGTCGGCAACACCTTCAAGATGCTGGCCGACCCGCATGGCCAGACGCGGCGCATGGTCGAAAAATACGGCCGCGTTTACAAGAACAAGGCCTTCGGTGGCTGGAATGTCGCGCTGATCGGGGCCGAGGCCAACGAGATGCTGCTGATGAACCGCGACAAGATCTTCAGCTCCGAACAGGGCTGGGGGCCGATCCTCGACAAGCTGTTCCCGCGCGGTCTGATGCTGATCGATTTCGACCATCACCGCGCCGATCGCCGCGCGCTGTCGATCGCCTTCAAGCCCGGCCCGATGCGCCATTATGCGGACGCGCTGAACCGCGGCATCGCCAAGCGGGTCGAGGAATGGGGCGGCGATGGCTCGGGGGCGGAAATGCTCTTCTATCCCTCGATCAAGGAACTGACGCTCGACCTCGCCGCCGACAGTTTCATCGGCATCCCCTGGGGTCCCGAAGCGGACCGCATCAACACCGCTTTCGTCGACATGGTCCAGGCCAGCGTCGCACCGGTGCGCAAGCCGCTGCCCTTCACGCAGATGAAGCGCGGCGTCGATGGCCGTGCCTATCTGGTCGACTATTTCACGCGCGAAACGCATCGCCGCCGCGCCGAAGGCGGCGGGCAGGACATGTTCAGCCAGTTCGCCACCGCCGAATATGACGATGGCAGCCTGATGCCGGTCGACGAAGTGGTCGATCACATGAACTTCCTGATGATGGCCGCGCACGACACCATCACCTCCAGCGCCACCTCGCTGCTGTGGCTGCTCGCCAAGCATCCCGAATGGCAGGACCGGCTGCGCGAGGAGATCGCCGCGGTCACCGGGGGCAGCGATGCCAGCGGCCGCCCGCGCGATCTCGAATATGACGATCTGGGCAAGCTCGACCTGACCGAAATGGCGTTCAAGGAAGCGCTGCGGTTCGTGCCGCCCGTGCCTTCGATGCCGCGCCGCGCGCTCAAGTCCTTCGAATATGGCGGCTATCGCATTCCGGCCGGCGCGCATGTCGGGATCAACATCCACTACACGCATCACGACGAGGAACATTGGGAGGATCCCTACACCTTCGACCCGATGCGCTTTACGCCCGAGCAAGTGAAGGCACGGCACAAATACGCCTGGGTGCCCTTCGGCGGCGGGGCGCATATGTGCCTGGGGCTGCACTTCGCCTACATGCAGGTGAAGATCCTGCTGGCACAGATGTTGCCGCGCTACCGTATCGAGCTGGCGGCGGGCGATCCCGAATGGCAGGCGTGGCCGATCCCCAAGCCCAAGGACGGGTTGAAGCTCAAGCTTACCGCCATCTGATAATCATTGCGCGGGGGGGCTTCGGGCTCCTCGCCATGACCGGCAATCTCAGAAATCGATGGCGATGCCGTCTTTCACCCAGTCGCCATAGCGCGTCGGGCTGAGGTCCTCGTCATCGCTGCCCTTCCGGGGCGCGGGCGGGGTATCATTGGTCCAGTGAGCGGGCTTCTTGAAGCCTTCGGGGCGGGTGGTGGCGCGTTTCGGCATGCTGCCAAGATGATGCCGCTGGCGGCTTTGTGCAAGTGCGGGTAGGGGCGCGGCCATGGCCCAACCCCAAGGTATCCACGCACGCCGTGCCGCGCTGCGCCTGCTCGACGCCGTAATCCGCCGCGGCGAGACGCTCGACATCGCCTTCGCCGGCGCCACCAAGGACCTGCGCAAGTTCGAGGATAAGGCGCTCGCGCGTGCCATCGCCAGCGAAGTGCTCCGCTGGCTGGTCGATCTCGATGCGCTGATCGACAGCGCGACCAAGAAGCCGCTGCCGCACGATGCCAAGGCGCGCATGGTGCTGCGGATGATGCTTGCGCAATGGCTGCGGCTGGGCACGCCGCCGCATGCGGTGGTGGCGACAGGGCTCGATTTGCTCGCGGGCGGTCCGCGGCGGCTGGCGCACGGCGTATTCTCCACACTGACCAAGCGCGAGGCGGCGCTGCCTGCCGCGCCGACGCTGCCCGCCGAAGTCGCGGCGCGCTGGGGCGAGCGGGCCGAGGCGATTGCCGCCGGTCTCGCCGAACCGCCGCCGCTCGACCTCACGCTGCGCGATCCTTCCGAAACGGAGCACTGGCAGGTCCAGCTTGCCGCCGACAGCCTGATGCCGGGCCACCTGCGGCTCCCGCGCGGCGCGAGTGTCGAAACGCTGCCCGGCTTTGCCGAGGGCGCGTGGTGGGTGCAGGACCTTGCTGCGGCGCTGCCCGCGCGGCTGCTGGGACAGGGGGAGGGGCGCCATGTGCTCGACCTGTGCGCTGCGCCCGGGGGCAAGACGCTGCAGCTGGCGGCGCAGGGCTGGCAGGTCACCGCGCTCGATATTTCCAAGCGCCGGCTCGACCTGCTCAAGGCGAACCTCAAGCGCACGGGGCTGAAGGCCAATACCGTGCGCGCCGATGCGCTGAAATGGGAGCCCAAGCACCAGTACGATGCCATCCTGCTCGACGCGCCCTGCACCGCCACCGGCACCGCGCGCCGCCATCCCGATGTCCTGCACCGGATCGGCGCACGGCAGATCGAGGAAATGGCCGAGCTCCATACCGCGCTGCTGCAGCAGGCGCAGGGCTGGCTCAAGCCCGGCGGGACGCTGGTCTATGCGACCTGTTCGCTCGAACGCGAGGAGGGCGAGGACCAGACGGGCGCCGTCACCATGCCCACGCTCGCCGTCTCGCCGGACGAATTGCCGGCAGGGCTGGCGGCCACTGCCGAGGGCTGGATCCGTACCGATCCCGGCATGCTCGTGGACGCGGGCGGTCTCGACGGGTTCTTCATCGCCCGCTGGCGACGCGGGGCCTGATCATTCGCCGATGAACGCACCGACTTCGGTGACGAAGAAATCCGGATCGGTCATCAGCAGATAATGCGGCGCGGTGGCGCTGGCGGACAAGGTAATCTCGCCGCGCGCGCCGAGCCGGTCGACATAGGCAGCCGCGCCGTCATAGGCGGTCTTGGGGTCGAGCTGGCCCTGCAGCACCAGCGTGGGCGGAAGGCTCGCGGGCATCCGTCCCAGCGCCTCGCCGGGATCGTAAGTCGGGAACCCGCCCGGCAGCAGATGGCGGGGCAGCGGACTGGCGAAGAGCAGTCCGGCCTCCTCTTCGGCGATCATCTCGGCGGTCAGATCGGGACGGCGATTGTTCTCCGACCGGCTGATCAGGCTGACCAGCGGGATCGAGGACCCGAATTGCGGAAACGCCGCGAACCGCGCCTGTATGGCGCCCAGCTGCGCTTTGGCATGGTCCAGCCAGGCAGTCTCGCCGCGGTGCAGGTCGGCAATCACATAGGGCAGGATCGCGCGCGTCTCGGGAAAGTCGATCAGCGCCGCGAGCAGATATTTCGGGTTCGCGCCAAGCGGCTCCGACAGTTCGGGATCGGCGAGCAGGTCGGCCACGGCCTGTTCCAGCGGGCGGTCGAAATACCGGCTGCACTCGGCGCGTGCATCGCATTGCCGCAGCACCCGCCGCCCGATCGTGTCGGTGACCTGCGAGCGGCGGCTGAGGTCGTGGCGCATATCGTCATCCGCGGGAACGAGCGAATCGAGGATCACTCCGTCGAGCGATGCGGGCGGGGCGACCGCCAGCGTGCGCAGGACCAGCTGCGTGCCGTAGGAAACGCCATAGAGATAGCGCCGGTCTGCGCTGCCCAACTCGTCCATCAACAGCGTGATGTCATGCGCGGCATTGGTGATGGTGAAGGATTGCGTGCGCTGCGGATCGGCATGCATCGAACCGATACAGCTCCCCCATTCGGCCCCTTCCAAAGCCATCCCGCCATCGCTTTGCGCACTTTCCTCGGCCGGGCACAGCCGCGCCGAATAGCCGGTGCCGCGGTGATCGGGCACGATGAGGTCGAAGCCCGGGGCTGCCGCGCGCAGCGTATCGATGAAGGGATAGAAGGAAGCGCCCGATTCCCCCGGCCCGCCGGCGATCAGCCAGAGTTCGCCTTGCGTGGGTCCGCGTGCGGGAAACTTGCGCACGAACAGGTCGATCGCGCCCTGCGCGGGTGCCGCATGGTCGAGCGGGGTCGATACGAGCGCGCATTGCGTGCCGGCGAGCGCGGGGTTCGCACCCGCGTCCGCGCACGTCGCAAATTCCGCCTCCGCCCCATCGCCGCCCATCTGCGCCTGTCCGGCATGGGGAAGGATGAAGGCGGTCAGTGCGACCAGGAAACGCGGGACTGTGGGCAAGGTAAGCTCCTGCAGGAAAGAGATAAATGGCACCCAGAGGTCATGGCCGCAAAAGCAAAGCCCAGTTCGATGACCGACCCAGTCACCCCGACCGGCGGCTAGATCCCGGCGATGCGATAGTCGATCGAGGTGCAGTCGCGCCCCGACTGGCCCAGTTGCATCCTCGCACAGCTAGCGATGCTGCCAAAGAAGGTCGGGTCCGCACCAAAGCCGAGGAGGTGAACTTAGCAGCGGTGTTCCTCGCGCGCGGGCGCGAAGGCCTCGAAGGACGCTCAGCGGTTCGCGAGGATCGATGCAGTCGGCGTGAACTCCTCCGGGATGACGCGCGCATATTGCTCGAAGGCTGCCTGCAACTCGGCGCTTTCGTCGAGCAACTCGACCGGATGCGGCAATTTAGACGGCGTATAGAACAGGTCGAAGGTGCTCGGCTGCAAGCCCCCAGAACCTGACTGCGGTTCGGTTCGTCGGCGATCCCTTCAAGCAGCAGATCGACGGCTTCGGCGCGTTCTCCGACACAGAGCAGCGCCTGCGCGGCGAGTGTGTAGGATTCCGCCTTGTTTTCGCGCAGAAATGCCAATTCGGGAGCGATCTCATCCGCACGATCAAGAGCCGCCAGCGCGCAAGTGTGATCGCGGGCTATGATCATCCGTGCGTATTGCGATCCCCAGCTGTCGGCGACACGGCGCGCAAGCGAGGCGGCTTCGAGCCCGTCTTCCCAGCGCTCATGACCGACGAGGCGCGATGCCCGGTTGATCACGAAATTGACGACCCATGGATGTTCCTCCGGGTCCAGCGCGGCCAGCTGGTCGAAAATCCGGTCGGCCTCGTCGCGGCGTCCCAGTGCGTCGTTGGCGTAGGCTTCGATATTGAGGGTCCAGCCATCGCCCTCCTCGATCGAAGCCATAGACCCATCCCGCTCGCGCCACTGGCGTGCAAGCGCAATCGCCTCTTCGAATCGTCCCGCATAATGAAGGGCGTGGGCTGCGTCCGAGAATCGATCGCGATCGCTGGGGTGGTTTTCAAGACGCGCGCTGGCCCAGAACACATACTCATCCGTTATGGCCTCGAGATTGGGGCCGGCCCGTTCTGCCGCGAAAGGCCAGATCGCTTCATATTCCCGCATGGACAGCAAGGTCAGGTAATCAGCGGGAGAGCGGATGGTCGCGAGCAATTGTGGAGCCATCTCCGTGCGGCCATGCCGGATCGCCGCGCTGAGCGCAGCCATGGCTACCCCGGCGTGCAAATCCGCCGGTAGGTATGCGAGACGCCGGGCATCGATCCACTCCAGCATGATGTCATCGAAGCGGTCTTCGGCACCCTGGTCACGAACCATGCGGAAGCCTTGCCAGAATCTTTGTGGTTCGAACTCCCCAAGCTGGCCATTGTCGAGCGCCCGCATGCGAGAAAGATACTCGGCCGCATTGTTCGAGCGAACAGCGAAATACAGGCCGAGATCGGTAAAGTCGAAGTCCGGCCAGCCCGCCTCGAGCTGGCGGACCTTGGCCATACCCGCTGCATAATCGTCGCGTTCATCATCGCACAGGGCGCCCGCGAAGAGTTGAGCCCGCGCGACATGTGTGTCGCCGAGGCCTCGTTCCAAAATCTCGCCGAACAGGGGAACGCCGATATCGCAGGGCTGTTCGAGCCAGCGATTGGCCTGCGCCTCTGCGATCAGCTCCCGGTCGCTCAGAACCGCAGCGTCGAAGGCCGCCTGCTGCTCGTGGACTTGCTGTGCGGAAAGCGGTGCCGCGATCAGAAGTGTTGCAGCAGCGAATAGTCTATACATTTTGCCGACCCCCAGTTTGACCTCAAGACTTTGTCTTCTGGGGGCGGTCTTTGCAACCTGCTGTTTCGCCAAGACTAGATCTGTCTTTTCCCGGTCTCCGGATCTTCCGGAGAGATCCGATACGATATCTGTGTACAGACGCGGCCGGACTGGCGAATGGCCATGTCCACCGCGGTTTCGTCATCGCCCTCGGTCCGCTCGACCGTGAAGGGCACACCCAGTTCGACATAGCGGTCGAAGCGCATCTCGGCGGCGGTCACGCGGAACGGCTGGCCCGCGCACAGCAGGCTGACGAATTGCCGGGCGACTTCGGCCAGATGCGCCGAGTTCACATGGTCGCCCGAGCCGTCGAGCCAGGGATGGGCGGGCGGCATGGCATTGGCGTGGTCGAGCAGGCCGGTGGCGGCGCTGCCGGCACTGCCGTCGAGCGGGCCGAGGAAAGGGAGTTCTCCCGGCGCAATCCCCAGCGCCTCGTGCCCGGCATAGGCGAAGCGGTCCGATCGCAGCTGCTCCCCGCGGTCCTTGGCACTGCTGCGCCACTGGGCGAAATCGCGTGTGCGGAACACCACGCCGCGCCCATCGAGGCGGCAGATCGGCGCGTCCTGCGCATCGTAGAGCTGGATCGAGAAGCTTTCCTTGCCTTCGATTCTTGTCCGTTCGTAGCGACCGCGGGCCATGCGCCCGGCGCCGGGCTCGCCGCAGCTCCAGCGGGTCCAGGTCAGCGCCGACCATTTGTCCGGGTCCCACCCGCCCAGCGCCATGGCGCATTCGACGCTGAGCCAGTAACTCGCCGCCTGGATCGCACCCGGGTGGTGCGGACCGATCACCGTCCACGGCCACAGCGCATCGTCCTGCGAACAGGCGAACGCGACACTGCCGTCATCATGGACGACATGGTCGCTGGTGAGGGCCTTGGTCGGTGCTCCCGGCATGACGCCGACAATTGCAGCTTGCGCGCTTTCCCACAATGACCCGCGCGGGTCGGATGCCGCGCGGCCCAATCCCGATCACGAAATCGCCCCAGGGACCCGCGGGACTTTTCCTCAGGCGTCTTGCTTGAGGTATTTCTGGAAGCTCCTGCGCAGCTTCATCAGCTTGGGCGGGATCACCGCCTGGCAATAGGGATTGCGCTGGCCTTCGCCTTCCCAATATTCCTGATGGTAATCCTCGCCCGGATACCATTCGCCGCTTTCGATCGTGGTGACCGCTTGCTGGCCCGGGTGTTCGTCGTTCCAGCGCGCGATCGCCGCGCGCGCTTCGTCTTCCTGCCCGTCGAGCGGGAAGATCGCGCTGCGGTATTGCGTGCCGACATCGTTGCCCTGCCGGTTAAGCTGGGTCGGGTCATGCGTGCCCAGGAACACATCGTAGAGCTGCGCCAACGTGATCTGCGCATCGTCGAAGGTCACGCGCACGCCCTCGGCATGGCCGGTATTGCCGGTGCAGACTTCCTTGTAGGTCGGATTGGGCTGGTGCCCGCCGATATAGCCGCTTTCCACTGCGCTGACGCCGATCACGTCTTTCATCACCGCTTCGGTGCACCAGAAACATCCGCCGGCAACGATCGCCTGTTGTTGAGCCATACTCGTCAATCTCCTTGTGCCCAGCAGATAGGAAGCCGTCTTCGCCTTGTCATCCACCCGCGGCAGGTCCAGAACACTGCCGGATGAATTGAGGAGGATTTCCATGCGTCTTATGCTGACTGCCGCCGTTGCCGCTCTCGTCGCGTCACCGCTCGCTGCCGACAACCACGCCGCCGATCTCGAAACCGTGCTGGCAGCCGATGTGCGCGATGACGACCGCGCGCGCGACCAGTACCGCAACCCCGCCGAAACGCTCGAATTCTTCCAGGTCGCGCCCGATATGACCGTGGCCGAATACGGCCCGGGCGGCGGCTGGTACACGCGCGTGCTCGCGCCCTATCTGCACTCTTCGGGCAAATATATCGCCTTCGATCAGGATAGCGATGGCGGCACCTACAACAGCCGGGCGCAGGAAGCGCGCGCGAAGGGCTGGACCGAACGGTTCAAGGCCGAAGTCGCCGAAATGACCGGTGTTGAGGCGGATGCGGTGACTGCGTTCGAGATCGACGAGATGCCCGAAGACCTCGCCGGCACGGTCGACCGCGTGCTGATCTTCCGCTCGATGCACGGGCTGAACATGGGCAATGCGGCGGACGATGTGCTCAAGGCTGCGCGCATGATGCTCAAGGACGACGGCATGGTCGGCGTGGTCCAGCACCGCGCGCCCGAAGGCGCAAGCTACGACGATTACGGCGCGCGCCAGCGCGGCTACATGCGCAAGCAGGATGTCGTCGCGATCTTCGCCGCCAACGGCTTCGAACTGGCCGGTGAGAGCGAGATCAACGCCAATCCGAACGACCCTGCGAACTGGGAAGGCGGCGTGTGGACGCTGCCGCCGGTGCTGCGTTACGGCGACCAGGACCGCGCGAAATACGAAGCCATCGGCGAAAGCGACCGCATGACGCTGCTGTTCCGCAAGGCGCAGTAACCATTGTCTGGACGGCGGCGGCTGCCTATCTCGCGCGCATGAGAAAGCTGTCCGTCGCCGTCCTGCAATTGCCGCTCGCCCGCCCCGAGCCGGCCGACAACATCGCTGCCGTGTCCGCGCTTGTCGAAGAGGCCGCGGGCAAGGGCGCGCAGGTGATCCTGCCGCCCGAACTGTTCGCGGGCGAGTATTTCTGCCGGACGGAAGAGGAAGAGCTGTTCGACCTCGCGCATCCCACGTTCGAAAGCCCGAGCGTGCAGGCAATGCAGGAACTGGCGGCCAAGCTCGGCGTGGCGATCCCGACCAGCTTCTTCGAACGCGACGGGCAGCACTATTACAACACGCTGGCGATGATCGGACCCGATGGTGCCATCATGGGGACCTATCGCAAGAGCCACATCCCCGACGGCCCGGGCTACGAAGAGAAGTACTATTTCCGCCCGGGCAATGACGGGTTCAAGGTGTGGGACGTGTTCGGCACGCGCGTCGGCGTGGGGATCTGCTGGGACCAGTGGTATCCAGAATGCGCGCGGGTGATGGCGCTCAAGGGAGCCGAAGTGCTGTTCTATCCCACCGCCATCGGCTCCGAACCCTATGACGCCGATCTCGACACCAGCCGCATGTGGCGCCGTGCGATGATCGGCCATGCGGTGTCCAACTGCATGCCCGTCTGCGCCGCCAACCGGATCGGGCACGAAGGCCCCGCCGATCGCCAGCAGAGCTTCTATGGCCACAGCTTCATCAGCGACGAATGGGGCGATCTGGTCGCGGAATTCGGCGGGTCGAGCGAAGGGGTGCTGACCGCCACGCTCGATCTCGACCGCGCGCGCAAACACCGGGCGGGGATGGGCTTCTTCCGCGACCGCCGCCCGCAGCTCTACGGGCGCATCAGCGAGGATATCTGAGCTTGGCTGCGGGCATCGACCAGGCACGGCTCGATGCGCTCTTCACCGCCGCGCTCGAAGCCGCGATCGCCCGGATCGAAAAGGACGGGACGTTCTTCCCGCTGGTGTTCGAATTGCGCGCCAATGGCGCGATCCAGAATGTCGCGGTGCTCGAGACGGGTGCCATCGAAGGCGCGCAGGGCGTGCTCGACCGGCTCGCCGATGTGATCCGTCCGCGCGCGGCCGACGGGACGATCCGCGCCGCCGCCATCGTTCGTCACCGGACCGACGCCGCGACGATCGAAGTCCGCCTGCGCGCGGCCAATTATGCAGCCGATGTGCTGGTCCCGTTCGAGATCGCGAGCAGCGGACTGCTCGGGCACCAGCGCCAGCTCACGCTCGGCAGCTTCACCGCGCGGCCTGCCGCCAACGAGCTGTTCTAGCTGCCCGCCAGTTCCTTCAGCACGATACTCCAGTGGTCGAGCCCGGCATAGAAGGCATCGGCCCGCATCCGCTCGTTGAGGCCATGCGCATAGATGTCCTGCGGTCGGCTCGCGCCTGCGCCGATGGCCACCGTATCGTACCCCAGCGCGCGGTAATGCATGCCGTCGGTGCCGCCTGAAGACATCGTCGGGATCATCGGGATCGCCTGCCCGAACCGCGCGGTGAGCGATTTGGCCAGCGCATTGCGGACCTCGCCGGGAAAGGTGCTCATCGGGCTTTCGGTCGCCTCGGCGCGCTGCGTCACGGTGATCGCTTCATTGCCGATCGCCTGCTCCAGCGCGGCCTTGACCGATTCCACGCCTTCGCCCGGGAAGACCCGGCAATTGACGGCGGCGCTGGCCGATTGCGGCAGCGCGTTTTCGGCATGGCCGGCGTCGAGCATGGTCGCCACGCAGGTCGTGCGCAGCGTGCCGACATAGCCCGGATCGGCGCTGATCAGCGCGATTGCGCTGTCATCGGCGGGATCGGCGGCGAAGGTCCGCATGGCCGCGCCCAGCTCGCCCGGAATGCTCTGGCCCAGCGCGCCGAAATAGCTGCGCGTCAGCTCGCTCTCGCGCACGGGGAACTGGTGCTGCGCAATTCGCGTCAGCGCGCCCGCGAGGTCATAAATCGCATTGTCACTGCGCGGGCGCGAGGAATGCCCGCCGGGATTGGTCGCGGTGACATCGAAAGTGACATAGGTCTTCTCGGCCAGCTGCACCTGCTGCGCGAGCGGCGAGAAATCGTCCGCCAGCCCGATCCCGCCGGCGTCGGAGTTGAGGATATAGGCGGGGTCGACATTGTCGGCGACCCACCGAGCCTGCGCGCGGGTGGAGACCATGCCCGTTTCCTCGTCGCCCGAGAAAACCAGATAGAGGTCGCGGCTGGGCGTCCAACCCTCTTCCTTCAGCCGGATAAAGGTGCCGGTGAGATTGGCGACCCCGTATTTGTTGTCCTGCGTCCCGCGGCCGAAGAAATAGCCTTCGTCCTCGACCAGCGCGAAGGGATCGCGCTCCCAGTCTTCGGGCAGGGCGTCGACCACATCCATATGCGCGAGCATGACGATCGGCTTCGCGCCGGCAGACCCGTCGCCGCGGTAGCGCACGACCAACCCCTGCGTCGGATCGCCTTCGCTGTCGTAATCGGTGACCAGCAGATTCTCTTCGGCAAAGCCGGCTGCCGTCAGTCGGTCGGTAAGATAGGCGACCATCTCGTCCATCTGCCCGTGACCTGCCGCCGTGCGGAAGGCGATGATATCGCGGTAGATGTCGTAAACGCGCTGCTCATGCGCAGTCAGGTCGCGCGGCGCATGATCGTCCGCCGCTGCCTGCCCTGCCATGGCCAGCGCACCTGCCGCCACGATTGCCTTGATCTTCATGTACCTGCCGCTCCCGATTGGCTCTTGTCGGCGGGGACGCTAGGGCGGGGGCATGGGCGAGGCAAGCGAGCATCATTATCTGGTCGCGCTCGGCTCGAACTGCCGGGTGTCCGGCGTGGGCGCGCCGCGCGCGGTACTGGCGGCGGCGGTGGCGGCGCTGGCCGAAAGCGGCTGGGAGGTCGAGGCGGTCGCGCGCGTGGTCGACAGCGCGCCGGTCGGCCCGTCGCTGCGGCGCTATGCCAATGGCGCGGCGATCATCACGGGCGATCTCTCGCCGCCCGACGCGCTGGAGAATTTGCAGGATATCGAGCGCGCCTTCGGTCGCAACCGGCGCGGACAGCGCTGGCGCTCGCGCACGCTCGATCTCGATATCGTGCTGTGGAGCGGCGGGGCCTGGCATACCGGCGAGCTGGCGATCCCGCATCCCCTGTTCCGGCAGCGCCCCTTCGTCCTGCACCCTGCCGCCGAGATCGCGCCGCACTGGCACGATCCGGTGACGCATCTGACGGTGCGCCAGCTGGCCGCGCGGCTTTCCTGAGCGCAGGCGCGGTATCGGCCGCATCACCGGCTTGACCACCCGCGACAGCGCCCCTAGGTGGCACGCCGTGGTCGGGCCGTTAGCTCAGTCGGTAGAGCAACTGACTTTTAATCAGTAGGTCGCTGGTTCGAACCCAGCACGGCTCACCACATTGTATTTCGCCCCGAGGCCGGTGCGCCGGCACCTCTAGTCCGGAGCCATTATCCATGAAAACCCGCGCTGCAGTCGCCTTCGCCCCCAAGCAACCGCTCGAAATCGTCGAGCTCGACCTGGAAGGGCCCAAGGCAGGCGAGGTGCTGGTCGAGATCATGGCCACCGGCATCTGCCACACCGATGCCTACACGCTCGACGGGCTCGATTCCGAAGGCCTTTTCCCCAGCGTGCTCGGCCATGAAGGCGCGGGCATCGTGCGCGAAGTCGGCGCGGGCGTCACCAGCGTATCGCCCGGCGATCATGTGATCCCGCTCTACACGCCCGAATGCCGCCAGTGTAAATCGTGCCTCAGCGGCAAAACCAATCTGTGCACCGCGATCCGCGCGACGCAGGGCAAGGGGCTGATGCCCGACGGGACGACGCGCTTCTCCTACAAGGGCGAGCCGATCTACCATTACATGGGCTGCTCGACCTTTTCGAACTTCACCGTGCTGCCCGAAATCGCGGTCGCCAAGATCCGCGAAGACGCGCCGTTCCAGTCCAGCTGCTATATCGGCTGCGGGGTCACCACCGGCGTCGGCGCGGTGACCAACACCGCCAAGGTGCAGGTGGGCGACAATGTCGTCGTGTTCGGGCTCGGCGGGATCGGCCTCAACGTGATCCAGGGCGCGCGGCTGTCGGGTGCGGGCATGATCATCGGCATCGACATCAATTCCGACCGCGAGGAATGGGGCCGCAAGTTCGGCATGACCCACTTCCTCAACACCAAGGGCATGAGCCGCGACGAGGTCGTCGCCAAGGTGGTCGAAATGACCGATGGCGGCGCCGATTACACCTTCGACTGCACCGGCAATACCGAGGTCATGCGGACCGCGCTCGAGGCCTGCCATCGCGGCTGGGGCACCAGCATCGTGATCGGCGTGGCCGAAGCGGGCAAGGAAATCGCCACCCGCCCGTTCCAGCTGGTGACCGGGCGCAACTGGCGCGGCACCGCCTTCGGCGGCGCGCGCGGGCGCACCGATGTGCCCAAGATCGTCGACTGGTACATGGACGGCAAGATCGAGATCGACCCGATGATCACCCATGTCCTGTCGCTCGAGGAAATCAACAAGGGCTTCGACCTGATGCATGCCGGCGAAAGCATTCGCAGCGTGGTGGTCTTCTGATGGGCGGAAAGATTTATTCCGATGCCGCGGCAGCGCTCGACGGCGTGCTGCGCGACGACATGCTCATCGCCAGCGGCGGCTTCGGCCTGTGCGGCATTCCCGAACGCCTGCTGACCGCGATCCGCGACAGCGGCGTGAAGGGGTTGACCTTCGCCAGCAACAATGCGGGCATCGACAATGAAGGCATCGGCATGCTGCTGCGCACCCAGCAGGTGAGGAAGATGATCTCCTCCTATGTCGGCGAGAACAAGGAATTCGAACGCCAGTTTCTTTCGGGCGAGCTCGAGGTCGAGTTCTGCCCGCAGGGCACGCTGGCCGAGCGCATGCGCGCCGGCGGTGCGGGTATTCCCGGCTTCTACACAAAGACCGGCGTCGGCACGCAGGTCGCCGAAGGCAAGGAAGCCAAGACCTTCGACGGCGAGGACTATATCCTCGAACGCGGCATCTTCGCCGACCTCGCCATCGTCAAGGCATGGAAGGCGGATGAAACCGGCAACCTCGTGTTCCGCAAGACCGCACGCAATTTCAACCAGCCCGCGGCAACCTGCGGCAAGGTCTGCGTGGTCGAGGTCGAAGAGATCGTGCCCACCGGCAGCCTCGACCCCGACTGCATCCACCTGCCGGGCGTCTACGTCCAGCGGATGATCGTGGGCGCGCCCTACGACAAGAAGATCGAATTCGAAACCACCCGCGAAAGGGAGAGCGCCTGATGCCCCAGGAAGCAGCAGGCTGGGACCGCAACCAGATGGCGGCCCGCGCCGCGCAGGAATTGCGCGACGGCTATTACGTCAATCTTGGCATCGGCATCCCGACGCTGGTCGCCAACCACATTCCGCAAGGCATGCATGTCACGCTGCAGAGCGAGAACGGCATGCTTGGCATCGGACCGTTCCCTTACCCCGACGAGGTCGATGCGGACCTGATCAATGCGGGCAAGCAGACCATCAGCGAACTGCCGCACAGCGCCTATTTCGACAGCGCGGCCAGCTTCGCCATGATCCGCGGCGGGCATATCGACCTGACCGTGCTGGGCGCGATGGAAGTGGCCCAGAACGGCGACATCGCCAATTGGATGATCCCGGGCAAGATGATCAAAGGCATGGGCGGCGCGATGGATCTCGTCGCGGGCGTCAAGCAGATCATCGTGGTGATGGATCACACCGCCAAGGACGGCAGCCCCAAGTTCATTCCCGAATGCACGCTGCCGCTGACCGGGCAGAACGTGGTCGACATGATCGTCACCAATCTGGCGGTATTCCAGCGGCCCAACCATGACAGCCCCTTCCGGCTGGTCGAACTGGCGCCGGGCGTGACGGCGGACGAAATCGCCGCGAAGACGACCGCGAAATACGAGGTCGCGCTATGACCACCGCGGGCACGCTCGAGACGGTATCGGAAAATTGCAGCCATGGCGGCGTGCAGGGCGTCTACCGTCATGCCTCGGCCAGCACCGGCACGCAGATGACCTTCTCGGTCTTCGTCCCGCCGCATGCAGACGGCGCAAAACTACCCGTGCTGTGGTTCCTGTCGGGGCTGACCTGCACCCAAGCCAATGTCACCGAGAAGGGCGAATTCCGCGCTGCCTGCGCCGAGCACGGGGTCATCTTCGTCGCGCCCGACACCTCGCCCCGCGGTGAGGACGTACCCGATGACGAGGCCTATGATTTCGGGCAGGGCGCGGGCTTCTATGTCGATGCGACGCAGGCGCCCTGGGCGCAGCATTTCCAGATGCGTAGCTATATCGAACGGGAACTGCCCGCGCTGCTGGCCGAGCATTTCCCCGCCGACATGCAGCGGCAGGCGATCAGCGGCCATTCGATGGGCGGCCACGGCGCGCTGACCATCGGCCTGCGCAATCCCGACCGCTTCCGTTCGATCAGCGCCTTCTCGCCGATCGTCAGCCCGCTGAACTGTCCGTGGGGCGACAAGGCGCTGGGCGGCTATCTGGGCGACAACCGCAGCGACTGGCGCGAATACGATGCCTGCGCGCTGATCGAAGACGGTGCGCGCCATGCGAACCTGCTGGTCGATCAGGGCACGGCGGACAATTTCCTCGAGGAACAGCTCAGGACCGAACTGCTGGTCGATGCCTGCAAATCCGCAGGCATGCCGGCGGAAATCCGCATGCAGCCCGGCTACGACCATTCCTATTACTTCATCTCGACCTTCATGGCCGAGCATGTCGGCTGGCACGCGCGGCATTTGCAGGGCTGAACGCTGGGCGGGATAGATTCGCGCCCGCCATGCGTTGGGGCAGCATGATACTCGACACTCCCTGGCCGGATACCATCGCGCGCGGCGTATTGCTGGCAATTGCCGCCATCATCTGGGTGGTGGTGCTGATCCGCCTCAACGGGCTGCGCTCGCTGTCCAAGATGACCAATTTCGACTTCGTGATGACGATCGCGCTCGGCAGTCTCATCGCGGGTGCGGCGCAGGCGAGCGACTGGAAAGCCTTCGCCCAGGCCATGGTCGCAATGGCGGGCCTGTTCCTCATCCAGGCGACCTCGGCGCGGCTGCGCAAGACGTCCGACCATGTCGAGGACCTGATGCAGAACGATCCGGTCTTCCTGATGCGCAACGGGAAGTTCTGCGAAGATGCCCTGACGTACACGCGCGTCGCCAAGAGCGATCTGGTCGCCAAGCTGCGCGAAGCCAATGTGCTCGATCTAGGCCAGGTCCGGGCAGTGGTGCTCGAAACCACCGGCGACGTGTCGGTGCTGCACGGCGACCATCTCGAGGAGACGATCGTCGAGAACGTAAAGCGCGTCTAGCGGCGGTCGAGCCAGCGGGCGAAGGCGACCCCGCCGGTAATCAGGAACGGCACCAGCACCAGGCTGAGCACGACTTTGGCGATGATCTGCCCGATCAGCAGGTTGGTGATCGCGAACTGGCCATAGAACGCCAGCGTGATGAAGATCACCGAATCGATCGCCTGGCTCAGCGCCGAGGCAATCGCCCCGCGCGCCATCAGTGACAGCGTCGATGCGCCTTCGGACGATCCGCGCAGGCGCGAGAAGATCCACACATTGAGCAGCAGCGAAACGATATAGGCGGCCGGGCCTGCCAGCCACACGCGCCACAGCGTCGCATGCACGCGCTCGAACGCGGCGAGGTCGTCCCCGCGGAACTGCGACATTTCGGTCGAGGCAGGGAGCGAGAGCACCAGTTGCATGAGCAGGGAGGCCACGAGCAGCGGGATGAACCCCCACCATACGATCCGGTTGGCCAGCTTCTCGCCGTAAAGCTGCGCCATCGTGCTCGAGATGACGACCAGCAGGAGGAAGGCGAAAATGCCCGATTCCACCGCCAGATCGGTCGGCCACAGCTGCACCTGCTTGAAGGCGAGCACGCCCGCCAGCACCGTCATCCCGCCATAAAGCAGCGTGTAGACGAACTGCCCCAATGGCATGGCGGCAGCGGCGAGACGGGTCTCGTTGGCGGGTTCGGTCATCACACGGCCTCGACAAGTTTGGTGGACGGCGAGGCCGTCTGCGGGTCCCGAAAATTGACTATTGCGGCAGCGCGCGCAAGACAGCGACCGATTTCATCCGCAATTAGTCCTCCCCGAAGGGAACCCGATGTCGCCCATCCTGATCAATCTCGTCGGTATCGTGGCGATCCTGCTGCTCGCCTTCCTGCTGTCGACGGGCAAGCGCCGTATCAGCCTGCGCGTAGTCGGGGCCGCCTTTGCGCTGCAGGCGCTGATGGCGCTGCTGGTGCTGCGGACACCGTTTGGCGTGCAACTGATCCAGTCGCTGTCCAACGGGGTGATCGCGCTGCTCGATTACTCCAAGGTCGGGATCGAGGCAGTGTTCGGGCCGATGGGGGCCAATCCCTTCACCAACACCTTCGTCATCGCCGCCTTGCCGGTGATCGTGTTCTTCGCGGCGATCGTGTCGATCCTCTACCACTGGGGCATCATGCAGCGGCTGGTGCGCTGGGTCGGCGGGGCGATCGGCTGGATCACCGGCATCAGCAAGGTCGAGGCGCTGGGTAGCGCGGCCAACATCTTCGTCGGCCAGTCGGAAAGCCCGCTGGTGGTGCGCCCCTATCTCGCCGCGCTGACCCCCAGCCGGCTGTTCACGCTGATGAGCGTGGGCATGGCCGGCGTGGCGGGGACCATCCTCGCCGCCTATGCCAGCTTCATTGGCGCCGAAGCGGTGCCCTTCCTGCTCGCCGCGGCCTTCATGTCCGCACCCGGCGGCATCCTGATGGCCAAGATCATCATGCCCGACGACCAGAGCGACCTGGCCCGCGATGCCGCGCAAATGTCCGGCGTCGATCCCGAAGGCGAGATCGTGCTGCCCAAGAGCCGGATCAGCGCCGAAGGACCCGCCGCGCTGACCGAAGGCGGCAAGGCGCATGAAGTCGAAGTCGCCGAGACCTTCGAGGAAGGCCACAAGCCCGCCAATATCATCGAGGCCGCCGCGCAGGGGACGCAGACCGGCGTGAAGCTCGCCGTGGCGGTTGGCGCGATGGTGATGGTCTTCGTCGCGCTGGTTGCGCTCGCCAATGGCATCCTCGGCGGTATCGGCGGCTGGTTCGGCTATCCCGATGTCAGTTTCCAGCAATTGCTCGGACTGGTGTTCGCACCGGTGATGTATCTGATCGGCATTCCGTGGGAGCAGGCCGGTGCCGCGGGCGGATTGTTCGGCACCAAGATCGTCCTCAACGAATTCGTCGCCTTTATCGAACTGGGCGCAATGGACGCCAGCGTGCTGACCGATCGCAGCCGCGCGATCGTCACCTTCGCACTGTGCGGCTTTGCCAATTTCAGCTCGATCGCGATCCAGATGGCCGTGACCGGCGGGCTGGCACCCAACCAGCGCCCGGTCATCGCCAAGCTCGGCCTGCGCGCGCTCGCGGCGGGCAGTCTCGCCAATCTGATGAGCGCGGCGCTGGCGGGACTCTTCCTGCCGTATTAAAGGGCGCAGCCATTATGACCGATTCGAACACCGATATCGCGGTTGTGTCGCTGGCACAGCCGCTCGACTCCATCGCCGCCGAACTGGGCCGCAGCTTCGAGGAATACGGGTTCGCCGTCGTCCGCGACCACGGCATCCCGCAGGAGTTGATCGACCGCGCCGAAGCGCTGGCGAAGCAGTTCTTCGCGCTCCCCGACGCGGTCAAGCGCGCCTATCACATTCCCGGCGGCGGCGGCGCGCGCGGCTATACCCCCTTCGGGACCGAGAAGGCCAAGGACGCCAAGGTCCACGATCTCAAGGAATTCTGGCACGTCGGGCGCGAGCTGGCCGCAGGCCATCCGCTGGCCGAGTTCATGGCCGACAATGTCTGGCCGTCCGAGGTCAAGGGTTTCCGCGAGACCTTCTCCGAACTCTACGCGGCATTCGAGGAAGCCGGGGGCCGCGTGCTCGAGGGCATCGCGCTGCATCTCGGGCTCGACCGCGGCTTCTTCGCGCCCACGGTCGAGGACGGCAATTCGGTGATGCGCCTGCTGCGCTACCCGCCGCTCGAGGGCGCGGAAGCCGAGGGCGCGATTCGCGCTGCTGCGCATGGCGACATCAACACGATCACGCTGTTGCTCGGCGCGGAGGAGGCGGGGCTCGAACTGCTGACCGCGCAGGGTGAATGGAAAGCGGTTGCGCCGCCCGAGGGGGCGCTGGTGGTCAATGTCGGCGACATGCTCGACCGGTTGACCAACGGCAAGCTGCGCTCGACCACGCACCGGGTGGTCAATCCGCGCGGGGAAGCGGCCTATCGCGCGCGCTACTCAATGCCGTTCTTCCTCCACTTCCGCCCCGATTACGTGATCGAGACGCTGCCCTCGTGCATCGACCCGGCGCATCCCGAAAAGCGGCCCGAACCGATTTCGAGTCACGAATTCCTGCTCCAGCGCCTGCGCGAGATCAATCTCGCCTGAGGCCCCGCCGCATCCGGCGAGCGTTGTATTTATGCATCGGTTCCGGAAAGAATCGGATTCGTTGCCTTTTTGCAACTAGTCTAAGTCGCGGAAATCCAAGCAAATTTTATTGCGCTGCAGCGAAACGTCTCGCAGGTGCAATACATGTCTTGATCATGTCATAAAAAGATCGCTTTGGCGCAACGTCCTCCCCGCAAAGGGAGCTGGCTTTGACGTACCAGCCTACTTTTAACGAGACGAAGGGATCCTCTCGATGAAGTTCAAATATCTCCTGGCCGCATCGGTGGTCAGCACCGCCAGTGCAATGGTCGCCGCCCCGGCCGCCGCACAGTCGACCGGTTCGGTCGATTTCGACGACTCGGTCATCATCGTTTCGGGTGCTCGCACCACCGGCGTCGGCGGTGTCGACATGCCCAACACGCCGAAGGCGAAACAGGTTCTGGGCGAGGAAATCATCCGCCGCCAGCGCCCCGGCCAGACGGTCAACGACATCGTCAACCTGGTTCCGGGTGTCAGCTTCCAGAACAACGATCCCTGGGGTTCGTCGGGCGGTAGCTTCACCATCCGCGGTTTCGACGACAGCCGCATCTCGCAGACGCTCGACGGCCTGCCGTTGAACGACTCGGGCAACTATGCGCTCTACACCAACCAGCAGGTCGATCCCGAAGTTCTCGAATCGATCAGCGTCAACCTCGGCATGACCGACGTCGACAGCCCGACCGCTTCGGCCGTCGGTGGCACGATCAACATCCGTACGCGCGAGCCGGCCGACGATTTCGGCGTCACCATGACGCTGACTGCCGGCGACATCTTCGCCGAGGGCAACAATGCGAACTACGACCGCAGCCGTCTCTATGGCCGCGGCTTTGTGATGATCGATACCGGCGACATCACCGGCATGGGCACCAAGGCTTTCGCCTCGGCCAGCTTCACGCGCTACAACAACCCGTTCAACAATTACGGCGTGGTCGAGAAGCAGCAGTATAACGGCCGCATCTGGCAGGACATCGGCGACAATGGCGATTTCGTTGCCATTGCCGGTCACTACAACCAGAACCGCAACAATTTCTTCGGTTCGGTTCCGCTCCGCGTCGACCCGGACTTCGAACCTGGTTCGGGCTTCACCAACCGTTTCCCGGCGACCAAGGAAGAGCGGTTCTACGAAATCAACTATCCCTGCACCGTCGAGGGCCCGACCCCGGGCACTGCCGGCAGCGACAACAATTGCGGTGCCGAATTCGATCGTCGCTTCAATCCGTCGAACACCGGCAACATCCGCGGTTCGTCGCGCTTCACGCTGTCTGACGGCCTGATCCTGACGGTCGATCCGAGCTACCAGTACGTCAAGGCCAATGGCGGCGGCGACGAAGAACTGCTCGAAGGCACGCGTGATGTCGGCGGCGTCGACATGACCGGCTTCATCGGTGGCCGTTACTACTTCGGTCGCGACCTCAACGGCGACGGCGACACGCTCGACGAAGTCACGGGTCACGATCCGAGCCAGACCCGCACGCGCCGGTTCGGCGTGATTGCCAACCTGGCTTACGAGATCAACGACGATCACCGCGTCCGCCTGAGCTACACCTATGACGATGCCAACCACCGTCAGACGGGCCAGACCTCGGTCGCTCTCGCCAATGGCGAAATCGCGGATGTCTTCCCGATCAACAACCCGCTGGCCACTGCGGACGGCTTCGTGCTCAACAAGCGCGATCGCCAGTCCTATGCGACGTTGCACAAGGTTGCGGGTGAATATCGTGGTCGCTTCTTCGACGACTTCACCGCAGTCCTCGGTCTCAGCGTGCCCTTCTACAAGCGCGACCTGAACCAGTTCTGCTACACCACCTCGGCCAGCGGTTTCCTCGACTGCGTCGGTGGTGTGAGCGCTGCATACGAAGCCGCCAACCCCTATGTGACCGACCCCAACACCGGTGAAGTCATCAGCGGTTCGGCTCCGCCGCAGTCGCGTGAATACAATTACGACAAGCTGCTGCCGAACGTCGGCTTCACCTATGAATTCGGTGATGCATCGTTCTTCGGCAACTACGGCAAGGGTCTTTCGGTCCCGGGTACGGACGAGCTCTACGACTCGATCTACTTCCCCGATGTCGAAAGCGCGCGTCCGGTGGCCGAAACCACCGACAGCTTCGACCTTGGCCTGCGTTTCCAGAATGGCGACCTTCAGGCGCAGCTGGTCGGCTGGTACACGCGGTACAACAATCGCCGTGCAACCGCCTACGATCCGATCCTCGACGAAACGATCACCCGTAACCTGGGTGTCGTCGACAAGTACGGCATCGATGCCTCGGTGGCTTACAGCCCCACCCCGAACACGCTGCTCTATGTCTTCGGTTCGCTCAACGAATCGGAAATCCGCGACAACGTGCAGCTGGACGCGGGCGAATTCGCCCAGACTGCCGGCAAGCGTGAAAGCGGCGCACCGACCTTCACGGTTGGCGCACGTGGCCAGTACAACTTCGGCCCGGCAGAACTCGGCGTGCAGGTCAAGCACACCGGCAAGCGCTACGTGAACGACGAAAACCTCCCGCGCGATCCGCAGGGATTCGTCGGCGAAAGCGTCGGCTTCCCGGCGACCGTCGACAGCTACACGCTGGTGGATATCGACCTGCGTGTTCGCCTTGGCGAATACTTCAACGGTCGCGATGCCGCGGTGCAGTTCAACATCACCAACCTGTTCGACGAGCTCTATGTCGGCGGCTTCGGTGGCGGCCTCACCTCGGGCGATCTGCCCTTCGTGCAGATGGGTCCGCCGCGGGCAGCCAGCGTTTCGCTGATCCTCGGCTACTAAGATAACCGGCATGGGGCTCGGCCCCATGTGCAGACTACGGGGCGGTCCTCCTTCGGGAGGGCCGCCCTTTTTCCATGCCGCTGGACCCGGTCGGGCGACTTTGCCATGATCGCCCGATGGCCGAACCCGCGACCCGCTATGCGCAGACCAAGAAGCGCCTCAATCCCTGGGTGATCGCGCTGATCGCGTTGATCCACCTCGGCCTGTTCTACCTGCTGGTGCGCGCATTGGCGCCGACGGCGGTCTCCGGGGTAGAGCGCTCGGTGGTCTCGGCGTTCACCGTCACGGTATCCACGCCCGAGGAAGAGCCCGAACCGACCGAACCCGAGCCCGAAGGCGCGCAAGGCGATCCGGGGCGCGAGGCGGTGCCCGATGCGGTCACCGCGCCCGAGCCCGAGCGGCGTATGCGCGAAGATCCGCCGGCGCCGCGTGCCTCCTCGACCGGGACGGCAAATACCGCCGGCGCGACCGATCAGGGGCAGGGCACCGGCCGGTCCGGAACGGGCGAGGGGACCGGCAGCGGCGAAGGCGGCGGCGGCCAGGGCGGGGGAGCGGCGACCAAGCCCGTGCTGACGCGCGCGATTACCGATGCAAGCGCCTTTCCCGTTCCTCCCGGCGGACGGCAGGCGCGGATCGGCCAGTCGGTCATCGTAAGGCTGACCGTTTCGGCGCAGGGGCGCGCGACGCGCTGCAGCATCTACCGGCCCAGCCCGTTCCCCGAAACCGATGCGGCGGTCTGCCGCCTCGCGCTCGACCAGTTGCGTTTCGAACCGGCGCGCGACGCGAGCGGCAACCCGGTTGCCGCGACCTTCCACTACCAGCAGCGCTTCTTCAACTAGCCGCGCCGCACGGGCCGCGGGGTCAGTCGTCCTTGTCGTAGCTGCCGATCACTTCGACCAGCTCGTCCTTGCCGTAAGGCTTGGTCAGCAGGCCCGATGCGCCCAGTTCTTCGAGCCGGTCCTGCATTTCGCCATAGCCCGTCGCCAGCCAGAACGGCACGCCCATTTCCCTGAGCCTGGCGGCGATCGGTTCGCTGTTTTCCTTGCCCAGATTGTAGTCGAGAATGGCCAGTTCGGGCTGGCTCTTCGTCAATGCGTCGAGCGCCGCTGCGACCGAGCTTTCGATCCGCACGGTCCCGATCCCGAGTTCCTTGAGGCAATCCTCCGCATCGAGCGCGATGATCATGCTGTCTTCGACCAGCAGCACACTGTCGGGCAGGTTCTCCAACCGGGCGTCCTTCTTCGGCTTGGCGGCTGCGCTCTTTTCGCCATCGCGCGAACGCCATTCGACATAGCGCGCGGGGATGCAGAACCGGGCCTCGACACCTTCCAGGCGGTAATTGATCTCGGCGGTGCCATCGAGTTCGTAGGGGATAGAGCGTTCGGTGATCGTGCTGCCGAACCCACGGCGGCTGGGCGGCTTGACCGGAGGCCCGCCGCTTTCGCGCCATTGCGCGCAGAAATTGTCTTCGGCATCGCGGCTCACTTCCACCTCGAGCTTGCCCGATTGATCGCTCAGTGAGCCATATTTCGCCGAATTGGTTATCATTTCGTGGATCACGAGCGCCATCACCGTATAGGCTTCGGGCGCGATCATCGCTTCGGGGCCACGCAGGTCGAGCCGGTCCCGGCTCGCTGAAAGATAGGCGTTGGCCTCGGTCTCGATCAGCTCCGAGAAGGGCGCGTGCGACCAATTGCCCTTGGTGATGTTGTCATGCGCCGACGCGAGCGAGGCGACCCGGCCCGCGACGATTTCGACGAAACTCTCGATATCGCGCGCATCGCCCTTGGACTGGTTGATCAGCCCGCGGATCAGGTTGAGGATATTGCGCACGCGGTGGTTGAGCTCCGCGATCAGCAATTCCTGCTGCTGCTGCGCGCGGGCGCGTTCGGTCACCGCCTCGTCGGTCAGCCGCAGGATGATCTCGAGCAGTGTGACGCGCAGGCTCTCGGCAATTTCGATCTCGGCGCGCGACCATTTCTCGGCGCGGCCCTCGACCGTTTCGCGCCAGGCCTCGAAGCTCTTGCGCGGGGTCAGCCGGTCGCCATTGGGACCGGCCTCGACTGCCTTTTCGGGATTGCCCGCCCAGGTCACGGTCTGGGTGAGCGGCTTGCGCCACAGGATCAGGTAATCGCGCGGGGTGCGCGAGACCGGGATGACCAGCGCGCCCGTCGCCCGGTCGGCAAACCGGGCAGCGCGCGGCAGGCGTTCGGCAATCGCCTCGGTGGCGAGCAGCTTGCTCGTCGCAGTGCCGTTGAGATTGGCGACGATCGCGCGAAATTCCTCCTCATTGGGAGCAGAACCGCGCGCGTCGTATATATCCTCGACGAAAATGCTCACCCCGTCATGCGGGATGACCTGCTGGATGACCGGTTCGATCATCGGCAGGCTGGCGGACAGCGGGGTACCAGCGACGACATCGCGCATCAGCCGGGTGTGGACCTCGCGCCCCATTTCGCGGCGATCGGCGCTCTGGCGGGCCAGCGTACGGTCGAGCGTCAGCGAGAAGAATTCGGAGAACAGCTCGGCTGCGGTGCGCTGCGAATAGGGGAGCAGCTTGGGGCCGTAATGATGGCAGGCGAACAGCCCCCACAATTTCCCGCCGATGATGATCGAGATCGACAGCGAGGCGCCGACGCCCATGTTCTTGAGATATTCGATATGGATCGGCGAAACCGCGCGCAGCGTGCTCATGCTGAGGTCGAGCGGCTCGCCATCGAGTGACACGCCGGGTTCGACCGAGACCGGCTCGGCTTCGACATCGGCGATGATGCGGAAGCGGTTGCGGACATAGAGCGCGCGCGCCTGGTCGGGGATGTCCGAACGCGGATAGCGCAGGCCGTGGAACTTCTCGAGATCGTCGCGCGCGGCTTCGGCGATGACTTCGCCCGACAGATCCTCGCGGAAACGATAGACCATGACGCGGTCGATCTGCAGCGCCAGCCGCAACTGGCGGGCCGCCTCGTCGACCAGCGGCTGCACTTCGGTATGCTTTTCCAGCCGGGTCATGATCGGCCGCAGAATGCTCAGCTGGCGGTTGAGATCGCCCGCCGCATGCGGTTCGATCTCGATCACCGTGTTCCCGCCCGAACTGTGCAGCGCGCAATCGAACAGCGCGTCGCTGTCGAACAGCGCGAGACCGAACAGTCGTTCGACCTGGTCGGGCATGGTCAGCGCGGTGGCCGAACTGCGCAGTTGCTGCAATGCGGCGGGGGAGAGCAGCAGCGAGAGACGATCCCCGATCTCGACCGTGCGGTCGGGGCCGAACAGGGCTTCGAGATTAGTCGAGCGATGCGCGACGAACCAGTCGGAATTGACCGCGATAAGCGCGCCGAAACCCTGGATCCGGCCAAGCTGGTGGATCGGTTCGCGATCGCAATTGGAAAGATTGACGTCCTGCGGATTCATTATGCGGCCTCACGCGCGAGGCTGTCGGCCACGATCGCGTTAAAGTGGGAAAAGGTGGCTTGCGCAGCCTGCAAGGCGGCTTCGTCCACGGCGATGGAATGCGGTCGTTCGAGCGCGGGCAGCAGGCTTCGCCAATAGGTCGTCATGCCCATGTCGGACAGGAAATCGACCGGCCAGTCCACCTTGTTTTTCCTGAGCCGCGCGAGGATTGCGCGATTGCCCAGCGATGATCCCGCCAGCACCCAGCATACGCCCAGCGCGTCGCTGCCCGCGGGAGGGGTGAAAGCGGGGGCATCTTCGGGGACCGCGCGTCCCAGCGCGGACATGTCCTGCGCCAGCAAATTGCTCTGACATGGCGGCTGGGTTCCGCTGCCGGCCAGCCAGCCTTCGACGCCCACGCGCGCGCGGTACTGGATATCGAGAAACGCCACATAATCGCGCGCATCGCCCGTCACCAGCGCGCCCAGACGCGTATCGAGCCGGTCATGGCTCGCCGCGGTTCCGGTCTTGAGATAAGTCCTGGTGGAGCGACACGCCCCGTTTGCTACCGGCATTCGCTCGGCCTCGCTTCCCTACCGTCTTGCCCCATGTGGATCAGCCATGCATCCGCATCCGGATTCCTGATCCGCCCCAGTGCAGAGCGCTCCGCAAAGGAGATCGTTCCGCGGTCGGGAAAATTTCTCGGCGGCGCGGGCGAAATTACTTCGGCGCGATCAGTTTCTGGCCCTGCTTGCGGATCGCGCTGGCGACCATCGGTTCGACAAAGGACAGCGCGGGCGGCAGATTGACCTCGAACACCACCTGATCGTCCTCGATGATCACGCAGCCGTCGACGCCCTGACCCATGGCCCTGACCGCCAAGTCCATCCGGTCCTCGCTCGGCCAGCTGGTGGTGACGTCGGCCATGCCGCCGGGGATATACTGGGCGATCTCGTGGCTGTGTGACTGGAGGCGGCGGCGCACTTCTTCCTTGCCGAGGCTGTGGGAAATGGGAACGCGCATCAGTTCTTGTGCTCCAGTTGCGGGCTGGTCTGCGCCCCTTCGCCGAATTTGTAGTCGAGATAGCGGTGCTTGATCGCCAGATCGTCGAGCGAGCCCTCGGCCAGCTGGCGAGTGATCGAATCGATCTCGCCGCTGATCTTGCCGAGGCTGTCGGTGAGCTGCTGGTCGGGGGTCGCGCCGGCGCGTTCTTCCTTGCGCAGATGCGCCGGGATCCGCTGGTAGCTGTCGATCATCTGCGGCAATTGCTCGCCCACCAGGCTGCGCACTTCGCGCGCCTTGGGATGGTCCTGGTCGAGCCCTTCGAGCTGCAGGCCCAGCGCGTCGAGCTGGACGCCCATGTCATCGACGATCTGTGCCGCGGGCGGGGGCAGGGCAGGCCGCTGCGCTTCGAGCCACAGCTCGGTGCGGCCGACCATCTGCTGGACATTGCCCTTGTTGATGTCGGCGCGCTTGGGCGTCTTGATCTTCGGATAACTGGAGAAGATCGCGGTAGCGATGGCCGTGGCGACAACGACAGCCATGACGCCCCAGAAACCGATGCCGCTGAAGATCGCCCCGGCAACCCCGGCTCCCAGCCAGATGACGGCCACCGCGATCACGAGGTTGCGCACCTTTTTCATCAGGTGGTCGCGCTTGGCCTTGGCCGAACCCTGCCCGATCGAGGGCGCGCGCCGGTGGCGGCCGCCTTCGCGGTTGTCGCGCACCAGCGCCTTGCTCTCGGACAATATGCGGTCGCTGTCGCGGGTGAGGTCGTTCACGATGCCGCCCTCAGCCCTCGATGCTCAGCAGGCTGCTTTCGGCGACCTGCTTCTGCGCCTGCGACTGGCCTTCGGCGCGCGCGATATAGCCTTTCGACTTCTCGACCTCGTCGGTCAGCAGCGTGACCGTCTGCTTCATGCTGTCGAGCGCGCGCAGCTTGAAGCTGTCGACCTCGTCCATCGTGTCGTAGATGTTCTGGAAGGCGCGTTGCAGCGTTTCGAGCGGGATTGTGCTCGCCGCGGCCTGTTCGTGGATCTTGCCGGTCTGGTCGCGCAGCAGCGTGCTGGTGCTGTCGATGATGCCCGCAGTGGTTTCGTTGAGCGCGGTGATCTGGCCCAGCACGAGGCGCTGGTTGGTCATCGCCTCGGCCACGGTCACTGCCGTGCGCAGCGCGCCGACGGTGGTGGTGCTCGCGCGGTCGACGCCTTTCACGAGCTCGACATTGTTCTTCTTCACCAGGTCGAGCGCGAGATAGCCCTGCACGCTCACCGCCATCTGGGTGAGCAAATCCTGCGTGCGCTGGCGGACATAGAACAGCGCGGTTTCGCGCACCGCCTTGGCCTTGGCCGGATCGGTCGCGTCGAGTTCGGCGGCCTTTTCCTCCAGCTTCGCGTCGAGCGAGTTGGAGATGTGGATCATCTGTTCCAGATTGCCCATCGCCTCCCACAGCTTCTGCCGTTCGACGTCGATCGCGGCATTGTCCATGATCAGCTCGTCCTTGCCGCTGGCGAGGTTGTTGAGGATCGACTGGATATGCGTCTGCGCGCTCTGGTAGCTGCGGAAGTAATTGGTCAGCTTGTTGCCGAAGGGGATGATGCCGAGGATCTTGCGCGGACCCGACAGCTTGCCGCGCTTGCCCGGATCCAGGTCTTCCACCACGCGGCGCAGTTCGGAAAGATTGGCGCCGACGCCTTCGTCCTTGTCCATCGCACGCACCGGCCGGTCGAGGAAACGGTTGGACATGCCCGCCGCGGCCATGATTTCCTTGCGGCCCATATTGGTCAGCTGGTCGACCTTCTTGCCGAATTCGGGCGAATTCGCATCCTCGGCAATCAGGTCGGCGACGAAGCCGTCGACCTTGGTCTGCAGCTTGCTCTTCACCTCTTCCGAAACCGGGACGAGGCCCGCAGCCTTCTCCGGTTTGACCTCGGGCACGGGATCGGGCGGCGTGAGGTCGAAGGCGGTTTCGGTGGCAGTTGCGGTCGGCGTTTTCGTATCGCTCATGGGCGCAGATCTCTCCAAGCGGCTATAATCCTGTATTAGGGTGGCAATACACGATCTTCAAGCGCGCAGTCGCGCGGCGCAGCGATAGTGCCGCGCCGAAGGCGGCAAGCGCAAGGCAATTCTGCCGGTGGTCCGTCGCGCAGAGGGCCGCGTTGGCGCAGGCCTCAGGCGGCGAGGTCGAGCGGGACGATTTCGCCCGCAAGATACTGTTTTTTCGCCTTGGCGCGGCTGAGCTTGCCCGAACTGGTGCGCGGCAGCGTGCGCGGCGGGACCAGCTCGACCACGCAGCTCATCCCGGTGACGCCGCGGACCTTGTCGGCGATCTGGTCGCGCAGCTTGATCCGCTCGACCGGGTCGGACACACGGCAGTGCACCAGGACGGCGGGGGCTTCCTCGCCCGCCTCGGTGTCGATCGAGAAGGCGGCGATGTCGCCATGGTTGAAGCCCGGCAATTGCTCGACCGCCCATTCGATGTCCTGCGGCCACAGGTTCTTGCCGTTGATGATGATCATGTCCTTGGCGCGGCCGACGATGAACAGATAGCCATCGCCCATGTAGCCCATGTCGCCCGTGTCGAGCCAGACGTCCCCATTGTCTTTGGCGACGAGGCAGTCGGTGGTCGCTTCCTCGTTGCGGAAATAGGAATGCATCACGCTCTTGCCGCGGCACCAGACCTTGCCGATCTGGTGGTCGCCGCGCAGCTGGTCGTTCTCGCCGCGGATCTCGACTTCCATGCCGGGGATCGGCTTGCCGCAATTGACGATGGCGCGGTAGCGCGCGGGCTTGGACAGGTCGCGCGGGCGGCCCGAGAGGCGTTCTTCCTCGACCAGTTCGACGCGGATCCCTTCGCCCGGCGGCATCACCGTCACCGCCAGCGTCGCTTCGGCGAGGCCGTAGCTGGGATTGAAACTGTTCGCCTGGAAGCCCGCGCCGGCGAAGGCGTTCACGAAGTTCTGCATCACGTCGGGGCGGATCATGTCCGCGCCATTGCCCGCAACGCGCCAGCGCGACAGGTCGAAGCGGTCGGCAACGCTGCTCTGGCTGGAAATCCGGCGGGCGCAGATGTCGTAGCCGAAGGTCGGCGAATAGCTCAGCGTGGTGCCCTGGTTGCGGCTGATCAGGTCGAGCCAGGCCAGCGGACGGCGCGCGAAATGTTCGGTGCGCAGGTAATCGACCGATACCTGGTTGGCGACCAGCGACAGGAAGCAGCCGACCAGCCCCATGTCGTGATACCACGGCAGCCAGCTGACCACGCGGTCGTTCATGCCGATTTCCATCGATTCGGCATGACCGCGCAGATTGTGCAGCAGCGCTTCATGCGTGACCGCGACCCCGGTCGGGAAGCGAGTCGAGCCCGAGGAATACTGCAGGTAGCAAATATCTTCGGGCTGCGCTTCGGGCAGATCGACCGGCGGGGCCGGGCGCTGCGCGAAATCGTCCCAGCTTTCGCCGCCGCAACCCTGCCGGTCGGCCGCGGCCTTGGCCATTTCGGCGATTTCGCCCGGATAGATCAGAATTGTCGGGTCCGCGCTCTTCAACTGGACCGAAAGCTGCTCAATATAGCTTTCCTTGCCGCCGAAGGTCGTCGGCAGCGGCAGCGGCACCGGCCAGGCGCCCATCAGCGTGCAGGCGCAGAACAGCGCGGCGAATTCGGGGCTGGTCTCGGCCACCAGCGCGACGCGGTCTTCCTTCCCGATCCCCATCGCCACGAGCCGGTAAGCCGCTTCAAGCGCATCCTCGCGCATTTGCGCATAGGGGTAGACGCGTTCGAGCGTCCCGCGCATGTCGTGGAAATTGAGACCCTTATCGCTGCGCGCAGCGTAGTCGATAGCCTCGTTGAAGGTCGCGAAATCGGAACGGCGACGCGGTAGGTCGCAGTCGTTCGGCGTCGGCGTCAGTGCGGCGTCGGTCATAATTATCGGCGATACCCGTGAATAGCTGGGGCCTTGCGGCTTCCCTCATTGCTTGATGTCTCACACGATCCGGAAGATCGCGCGCTCTCCCACGTTTCCCAATCTTAAAGGAGTGTGGCAGGAATATGGCCGATGGATGATGAACGCGCAACATCGGGCCGCACCCGCCGCCGGGCAAAACCGCTTGATCGCACGCGGCTGGAGGAGCTGGCGGTGGCTTATGTCGCGCGCTTTGCGACCAGCGCAGGCAAGCTGCGCACCTATCTCCAGCGCAAGCTGCGCGAACGCGGGTTCACCGAAGACGAGGAACCCGATCTCGACAGGCTGATCGCGACATTCGTCGAGCGGGGCTATGTCGACGACGAAGCCTATGGCCGCGCCAAGGCGGGCGATCTGGTGGCGCGCGGCTATGGCGCGCGGCGGGTCGATCAGGCGCTGCGGTCCGCCGGGATCGACGAGGATTTGCGCCATTCGCTCGAGCCGGGAGAGGCGCAGAAGCGCCAGGCGGCGCTGGTACTGGCACGCAAGCGCGGCTTCGGGCCGTTCGGGCAGCAGGCAGACATGGGACCCGAGGAAGCGCGCAAGCTACGGGAAAAGCGGCTTGCCGCATTGGTGCGCGCGGGCCATGATTTCGACATAGCGCGGCGCATCGTCGAGGCGCGCACGGTCGAGGAGCTTGAGGAATGGGTCGCAGAAGCACGGGACGAGGAGCAGTGAAGCGCCTGGCCGCGATGGCAGGGCTGGCCGCGCTGCTGGCCTGTTCACCCCAGACGCAGGCCGAATCGTCCGCCGAGCCCGCCGGTGCGGGCGTCGAGACGGCGACGACGCACCCGATCTCGGGGCTCAAGGTGATCCCGCTGACCGTCACGACCGAAAATGGCCAGATCGCGATTGCGGCGGAACTGGCCGATACGCCCGAAGCACAGACGCGCGGGCTGATGTTCCGCACCGAGCTCGGCGATCACGAAGGCATGATCTTCCCCTATGACGGGACCACCGCGCAAAGCTTCTGGATGAAGAATACCCCGCTTGCGCTCGATATCATCTACATCGGTCCCGATGGGCGCATCAGCAATATCGCCGCGATGACCGAGCCTTATTCGCTCGAACCGGTCTATTCGGTCGGCCCCGTGCTCGGCGTGCTCGAATTGCGTGGGGGCCGCGCGGAAGAACTGGGCATCGCCCCGGGCGACCTGGTCGAATGGTAGGGATCACGCACGAGCGGAAGCCCAAGTGCGCGGTTGCGCACGGCGGCGCTTGAGGCCCGGCAAATAAACGGCTAATCGCGCGGCCATGAACATCCTCGGCAAGATTTTTACCTGGTGGGACGGCGCCACGATCGGCACGCTCCTGTGGTCGTCGCGCAATGGCGAGCAGGTTGGCACCGATGCGCAGGGCAACGCCTATTACCGCTCGAAGAAGAAGAGCGGTGACGGCCGCGAGCGGCGCTGGGTGATCTATGAGGGTGCCAATGATGCCAGCCGCGTGCCGAGCGAATGGCACGGCTGGCTCCACGGCTCGTTCGACGACGTACCCGAAAGCAATCTGCCCGCGGCGCGGATCTGGGAAACCGATTACACACCCAATGCTACGGGTACGGCGAGCGCCTATCGCCCCGCCGGTGCGCTCGAGCGCGGCGGCAAACGCGCCCGCGCGACGGGCGATTACGAAGCCTGGTCGCCCGAGGCGTGACGATGCGCGGGGCGCTTGCCCTCCTGGCCACGGCGGCGCTGGTCGCGGCCTGTGACCAGCAAGCGGACGCGCCCGCCGATGCGACCGCGACCACTATTCCCGAGGAACTGCAGCAGGGCGAATTGCCTGCGCGTCCCGCCGCCGAAGCGGGTCTGGGCACGCCGATGGCAGAGCGTGTCGCCACGCTCGGCCTGCTCAACAAGCGCAACAATGTCAGCCAGGACCTCGAACTACGCCCCGGCGAGCAGCAGCGGGTCGGCGATGTGATCGTCCGCCTGCAGGCCTGCGAGCGCACGGCGCCGTGGGAAATGCCCAAGGAAACGGGCGGTTTCGTGCAGGTGCTGGTCAAGGAACGCGGGACCGAGGACAATTTCCGCAAGGTCTTCTCGGGCTGGCTGTTCAAGAACTCGCCCAGCCTCAACGTGGTCGAACACCCGATCTACGACGTCTGGATCAAGGACTGCGTGATGGATTTTCCGGGTGAGGAAGATGCGCCGAATCGCGCGACGACATCGGGCAACGCGGCCGCCGGATAACCCTCCAGCCGGGCCATCATCTGCATATATTGCGCCTGGCTGACCGCCACTGCGCCCATGGTCGCCAGATGCTCGGTCATGAACTGGCAGTCGAGCAGCGCATAGCCCGCCTCGCGCATCGCCGCGACCAGCCACGCCAGCGCCACCTTGCTGGCATCGGGCGTGCGGCTGAACATGCTTTCGCCGCAGAACACCCGGTCGAAACCGACGCCATACAGCCCGCCGACCAGTGCGCCGCCCTGCCAGCATTCGATCGAATGCGCATGCCCTGCCAGATGCAGCGCGTTGTAGCTGGCCTCGATCCGGTGGCTGATCCAGCTTTCGGCATGTTCCTCGCGCGGGGCGGCGCATTCGGCGATGACCCCGGCGAAATCGGCATTGCAGGTGACACGGAAGCGATCCTGCCGCAGCGTCTTCTTCAAACTCTTCGACAAGCGGAAGCCATCGAGCGGGATGATCGCGCGTTCGCGCGGCTCGACCCAGTAGACTTCGGGATCGCTGCGATGGTCGGCCATCGGGAAGATTCCCCCGCGATAGGCGCGCAGCAGCAATTCGACGGGTATCCGGGATGTGGCGGGGGCGTGCATCGCGGAGCATCTTAGCACTTCCATGCCTCGGGCGATATGGACCTTGCCAAGTGTGATTGGTGCCCCTAATGCGCGCCCTTCCTGCAGGGGTGTAGCTCAGCTGGTAGAGCATCGGTCTCCAAAACCGAGGGCCACGGGTTCGAATCCTGTCACCCCTGCCATTTCTTCTTCGATGACTTGTCGTTGCCGCAAGCGCGGCCTATCGCGCGCCAGATGACAGAAGATGAAAAGCGCCGGCGCGGTATCGAAGACCGCAAATTCTACGCCGCCAAACAGGAAGCCCGGTTCGAAAAACAGGGCCTCGAATCCCATACCCCGCAGACCGAGCATCCCAGCTACAAGCTGGCGTTCCAGGATACGGACTTCCTCCTGCGCGAGGAACTGCGCCCGGTGCGCTTCCAGCTCGAATTGCTCAAGCCCGAAATGGTCCTCGACGAGGCCGGGGTTGGCTCGACGCTGGTGATGTATGGCAGCGCGCGGATCCCGCCTCCCGAAGCCGCAGATACCGCGCTCGAAGGCGCCAAGGACCTGCCCGAGGAAGAGCGCAAGATCGTTGAAAGCCTGGTCGCCAAGTCGAAATATTACGAAGAAGCGCGCAAGCTGGCCAAGATGGCGACCGAGAAGTCGATCATCGAAAACGGCAAGCGCCAGTTCGTCGTGTGCTCGGGCGGCGGTCCGTCGATCATGGAAGCGGCCAATCGCGGCGCCAGCGAGGCGGGCGGCGAATCGATCGGCCTCAACATCATCCTGCCGCACGAACAGGCGCCCAACCAGTATGTGACGCCCTATCTCTCGCTCAACTTCCACTATTTCGCGCTGCGCAAGATGCACTTCCTGCTGCGCGCGCGTGCGGTCGCGGTGTTCCCCGGCGGGTTCGGCACGTTCGACGAATTCTTCGAACTGCTGACGCTGATCCAGACGGGCAAGATGAAGCCCATCCCGATCCTGCTGTTTGGCAAGGATTTCTGGTCGCGCGTGGTCAATTTCGAAGCGATTGCCGAAGAAGGCACGATCTCGAAGAGGGATCTCGAGCTGTTCCGCTGGTGCGAAACCGCTGAAGACGCATGGGAATATTTGTGCGACTTCTACGATCTGGGTTGCTGATCGCGCTCGCTGCGATTGCGGACCGCGTGATGGCCCAGCGGGCCTGATCCCTCGCCGAAACCGGGCGCCTGCTCGATCGCGGCATGGGTGAAGGCGCGCGCAATGCGGATCGCGTGGGTGAGCGGCTGGCGATAGCCGAGCATGGTCGCCAGCGCGGCGGATAGCGTGCACCCCGTCCCATGCGTGTGCCGCGTTTCGATCCGCGAATGCGCGAAGCTGGCGTATTTGCCGCTGGGGGAGGCGATCCGGTCGACCACCTGCGTTTCGTCCCCTGCATGCCCGCCCTTGGCGAGCACCTGGACCCCGTGCCGGTCGGCCAGTTCCTTCGCCGCCTCGAACATGTCCCCGTCCGCGATGTCGGGGCGGCCGGTGAGCGCCTCGAGCTCGGGCAAATTGGGGGTAACGATGGTGGCGATCTCCATCAACGCGGCGAAGCCGGCAATCGTCGCCTCGTCCGCGAGCACCGATCCGCTGGTAGCGACCATCACCGGGTCGAAGACGATCGGGCCGGCGAATGTGTCGAGCCGCTCGGCGAGCAGCCGCGCGGTTTCGGGCGAACCCAGCATGCCGATCTTGATCGCATCGGCGCCGATGTCGGACAGGCAGCTCTCGACCTGCTGCAACACGAATTGCGGCGACAGCGCCTCCACCCCCTGTACGCCGCATGTGTTCTGCGCCGTCACCGCGGTGATCGCGGTCATTGCATAACCGCCCAGCATGGTGATGGTTTTGATATCCGCCTGGATGCCCGCGCCGCCCGAACTGTCGGAGCCGGCGATCGAGAGGATACGCGGGGTCATTGCGTCGCTCACCCGGCGAACTTCCGTTTCGTGCCGGGCGGGAATTTCTCGTGCAATTGTTTCGCGCGGGTGGGGCGGTCCATCAGCTCGCCGCTGCAATTGGGACAGACATCGTCGAGCACTTCGGCGCATTCGGTGCAGAAGGTGCATTCGAAGCTGCAGATGAACGCACCGGCGTTTTCGGCCGGAAGGTCGGTCCCGCAACGTTCGCAATCGGGGCGCATTTCAAGCATCAGGCGGCCTCTTTCACAGCAGCGCAAATCCGGTCGACCACCGCCTCGACCTGCGCGGCATCGTCGCCCTCGGCCATGACCCGGATGACCGGTTCGGTCCCCGAGGGGCGAATGACGAGGCGGCCCTTGCCGGCAAGCTCCTGCTCGGCATCGGCAATGACCTGTTTGACCGTGTCGTTCTCGAGCGGCGTGCCGCCGGCATAGCGCACATTCTTGAGCAATTGCGGAACCGGGTCGAAGACGTGCAGCAATTCGCTGGCGGGCTTGCCCGAACGCACCAGGCTCGCGAGCACGCGCAGCGCGGCCACCGTACCATCGCCGGTGGTGCCGTGATCGGTCAGGATCATGTGGCCCGATTGCTCGCCGCCGACATTGAAGCCGCCTTCGCGCATCCGCTCGAGCACGTAGCGATCGCCGACCTTGGTCCGTTCGAGCGTCAGGCCGAGACCGGCGAGATACCGTTCCAGGCCAAGGTTCGACATAACCGTGGCCACCACGCCGCCGCCGGTCAGGTCGCCGCGCGCCTGCAGGCGGCTGGCGATGAGGCCCATCAGCTGGTCGCCATCGACCGTCCTGCCCTTCTCGTCGATCACGATCAGCCGGTCGGCGTCACCATCGAGCGCGATGCCGATGTCGGCGCCTTCCTCGACCACGCGCGCCTTGATCGCGTCGAGCGCGGTGGACCCGACGCCGTCGTTGATATTGATGCCATCGGGCGCGACGCCCATGGCGATGACCTCCGCGCCCAATTCCCAGATCGCGCTGGGGGCGACCTGATAGGCCGCGCCATGCGCGCAGTCGACCACCACCTTCAGCCCGTCGAAGCGGATGTCGCTTGCCACCGATTGTTTCACCGCGTGGATATAGCGGCCCCGCGCATCCTCGATCCGGCGCGCGCGGCCGATCCGGTCGGGCTGGACGAGCAACGGTTCCTGTTCGAGCAGGCGTTCGATCGATGCCTCGGCCTCGTCGGACAGCTTGAACCCGTCGGGTCCGAACAGCTTGATGCCATTGTCCTCGAACGGGTTGTGGCTGGCGGAGATCATCACGCCCAAATCGGCGCGCATCTCGCGGGTCAGCAGCGCGATCGCCGGGGTCGGCAGCGGCCCGGTCATGATCACGTCCATGCCGACACTGGTGAAGCCCGCGACCAGCGCGCTTTCCATCATATAGCCCGACAGGCGCGTGTCCTTGCCGATCACCACCCGGTGACGATGCCCGCCGCGAAGGAAATGCGTGCCCGCCGCCTGGCCCACGCGCATGGCGGTGGCGGCGGTCATCACGCCCTCGTTGGTGCGTCCGCGGATGCCGTCCGTGCCGAAGAATTTGCGTGCCATCTGCGGGCGGTCTCCTTGTGTCGGCTCCCCCATGGCGCGATTGGCACGCGAATAAAAGCCTGCCCGCCCCCCTTTTCGCGTACAATATCGGCGCTATGTGCAACCACGCGCCCATCGCGGCGTTAGGGATACGCGTAGGAAACTGATTCACACCAACCCAAGAGGGGACATTCCATGGCTTTTGAGCTGATCGACCTGCCTTACGACGACACCGCGCTGGAGCCCGCCGTGTCGGCCAAGACGCTGTCGTTCCACCACGGCAAGCACCACAAGGCCTATCTCGACAAGACCAACAAGGCGATCGAAGGCACCGACCTCGAGGGCAAGGATCTCGAAGCGGTGATCGCTTCCGCACGTGACAACGACCAGGGCCTGTTCAACAATTCGGCGCAGAGCTGGAACCACGGCTTCTACTGGCATTCGATGGCGCCGTCGGAAACCAGCCCTTCGGACGAGCTCAAGAGCATGATCGACGATGTCTTCGGCTCGGTCGACGGGGTGAAGGAAAAACTCGCCGAGCGTGGTGCGGGCCATTTCGCAAGCGGCTGGGTGTGGCTGGCCATCAAGGATGGCAAGCTGACCATCGAGGAAACGCATGACGGCGACACGCTGGCCGATCTCGACGGGGTGAACCCGCTGCTCGTGATCGACCTGTGGGAACACGCCTATTACCTCGATCACCAAAACGCGCGTCCCGCCTATCTCGATGCGGTCAACGGCAAGCTCAACTGGAGCTTCGCGAGCGAAAATCTCGCACGCGGCACGACCTGGAAATATCCCGGCTAAGCCGCACGGCAGCTGATGAATACCGGGCCCGTCGCCAGCAATGGCGGCGGGCTCTTGCTATGGGGCGGGCGTGTCGGCCTTGTCCGCTTCGTCGAACAGGCTGGTCGCGAACAGGGGTTCGCCGAAGATGAAACCGACGAGGTTGGGGCGGCCGATATGGTCGAACAGCGCAGTCAGCATCAGCAGGATCGGGACCGACAGCAGCGCGCCGAACACGCCCCAGATCCAGGTAAAATAGGACAGCGCGATCAGGATCATCACCGGGTTCATCGTGAAGCGCGCGCCGAGGATCGACGGGGTGATGAAATTCGCCTCTACCGTATGCAGCGCAAGATAGGCGGCCGCGGGCACCAGACCGAGCACGATCGTTTCGGTCGTTCCGATCCCGAACAGGCCGAGCAGGGCGACCATCACGATCGGGCCGACATAGGGCAGGAAATTGAGCAGCGCGGCCAGCCCGCCCCACATGATCGGCGCATCGACGCCCAGCGCCCAGGCGCCCAGTGCGACCACCAGCCCGACCATCGCATTGATCCAGCCCACCGTGAGTATATAAGCCGCGACCCGGTCCTGCACTTCGCGGATCACGCGCGCGGCCTTGATGCTGGTGCCGAAGCTGGCGCGGCCGAACAGCAGCCGCTGGCGCAGGCGGACGCGCGCTTCGATCATGAAATAAGCCATCAGCAGTGTCAGGATCGTCTCGATGATTAGGCTCGGCGTGGCGAAGGCGACCTGTTCGAGCAGGCTGGGCGCGGCCAGCACCACTTCGCGCGTGCCGTCACTGTTCATCAGCGCGCCAAGCTGTTCATTGAGCGCGGCGACCCAGGCGAAGCGCTCGCGCAATTCGCCGAAGCGCGCCATCACGCCCTGCGCCATCGCGGGAACATCGTCGAACAGGGCGACCGCAGGTTGCAGGATCAGCGCCAGCGCGAGCAGCAGGATCGCGAAGAAGAACAGCAGCGCGGTGAGCGAGGCCAGGGCATTGGGCAGGCCCCAGCCGTTGAGCTTGTCCGCCAGCGGCGACAGGATCACGGTCAGCACCAGCGCGGTGACCACCGGCAGGAATACCACCGAGCCGATCGACAGCACGAAGGGCAGCGCGAGAAACAGGCCCAGGCCGATCAGCAGGACCAGCGACGAAATCAGCCGCAGCTCCTGTTCGGCAAAGGCCAGCCTGCGCGACCGGCGCGCGGGGGCGGGCGGGGCGCTGTGTTCGGAAGGCTGGGTGTCGCTCATCGCAATCTATCTGCCTTGCGCGGCAAATCCTGACAAGCGGCGCAGCGACGAAGTTATTCTATCTGCGGCTGCCACCCTGGCCTGCGGCGACTTCGTCTAGTTCCTCGAGGATCGCGCGGTGGGCGGCGTGGTCGTTGATCGAGCGCTTGGGGATGTTCCCTTCGGCGAGCATCGAGTTGAGCGCCGCGCGGGCGCGCCCGACGCGGCTCTTGATCGTGCCCACGGCACAGTCGCAGATGGTCGCGGCTTCCTCGTAGGAAAACCCGCCTGCGCCCACCAGCAGCAGCGCCTCGCGCCGTTCGGGCGGCAGCGTCAGCAGCGCGCGGTGCATGTCGGACAGGTGGATCGGTTCCTCCTGCCCGGCCGGCGCGGTCAGCACGCGTTCGGCGACCGTCTCGTCATATTCGCCGCGGAAGCGGTTGCGCCGCATGTCGGTGAGATAGGCGTTGCGCAGGATCACGAAGGTCCAGGCGCGCATGCTGGTGCCGGGCTGGAAGCGCTCCTGCGCCGCCCAGGCCTTGAGCAGCGTTTCCTGGACCAGATCGTCGGCCATGTCGGCGCGTCCGCACAGGCCGCGCGCGAAGGCGCGCAGGTGCGGCACCACCTCGGTCAGCTCGCGTTTGAAATCGGCTGCATCGGATGCCGTCCGTTCCCCGGCGGCCATCAGGACTTGGCGTCCAGCTGGTCGAGCAGGTTCTGGAAACTGTCGGGCAGCGGTTCTTCGACCACCGAATCGTACAGCTGCCTGAGGCCATTGGCCCAATCGGGGTCCTTGCCGCGGCCACCTGCGCCGGAACTCGGGGGCGGTCCGCCGGCGGTCGACCGCTGCGGTTTTTTTGGTGTGTCGGACTTCATGACTTGAAAGGTAGTACCCTCTTATGGTTCTCGCTAGGGGCTGTACCCGCTAGCGAGAGCGACGATCCCGGATGTGCTTCGCACAACGCACGGATCATATGCGGGTTCCCGCAAGTTGCAAAATGGAACCAAACCCGCCGCGCGGCATAGTATAACGCCGGGTAAATCGACAGGGACAAGAAGCTGGTCAGCGAAGAACTCCAACGCAAGGGACGCCGACGGCGCTGGTTGATCGATTATCCGCGCGGTATCCCGGTGCTGATTTTCATCCTCGTGACCGGCATCACCGTGCTCAGCGTGTTTGCGATCGAGCGGGGCGAGAAGCAGCGCGATGCCGCGGATGTCGCGCGCAAGGCGCAGGCGATGACCTCGGCGATCGAGCGCCGTGCCTATACCAGCTCGGCCTATCTGCGCGCAGGCGCAGCGCTGCTGTCGACGCAGGACGAGGTGACGCCAGAACTGTTCCGGCGGTTCGTCTCCGAATTGCGGCTCGATGCCAATTATCGCGGTGCGGAGGGGATCGGCTGGGCTCCGGTTATCGAGGCGGGCGAGGTCGAGCTTTTCGAGAACCGTCTCGGTGTCAGCCGGGTCGAGGAAAAGCGCGTTTCCCCCACGCTCGAAGAGCAGCCGCGCGACATGCTGACGCCGATCCTCTATCTCCAGCCCGACACCGTCCGCAACCGCCGCGCGCTGGGTTACGACATGTATGCCGAACCGATCCGCCGCGCGGCAATGGATCTGGCGGCGGCCAACGACCGCCCGACCGCAAGCGGCCCGATCGTGCTGGTGCAGGAAGGCGGCGGCAAGGAGGCAGGCTTCCTCATCTACATGCCGGTCTACGAAGGGCTCAGCAATACGCGCGGGCTGAAGGGCTTCATCTACAGCCCGTTCAACGCCACCCAGTTCCTCGATTCGGCCGGCGAGCTGGTAAGCTATGACGCGGTCGGTGCGCGGCTGCTCGATGGCGAGACACCTGCACGCATGTCGATGGCGCAGAGCGAGGGGTGGGTCGAAGGGCGCTCCGCCGTAACCCGCGAGGTCAATCTCGCCAACCGCGCGATGGTGCTCGAAGTGCAATCGACGCGCGAGGCCGGGCTGTCCTCGATGTCGATGATTACGCTGCTGTTCGGTCTTGCGGTCGCCAGCCTGCTGATGCTCGTCTCGCGCCTGCTCACCCAGCAGACGCTGGAAGACCGGCGGGCGATCAGCTGGTTCGAGGAGCAGAACTCGATCCGCAATTCGCTCACCCGCGAGCTCAACCACCGGGTCAAGAACACGCTCGCCAACGTGCTCTCGATCGTCTCGCTGACTCGCCGCCGGTCAGACGACCTGGATGAATTTGCCGAAGGGCTCGACGGGCGTATCCGTGCGCTGTCCGCCACGCACGACCTGCTGACGCAGTCGGAATGGGGGACCACGCCGATCCGCTCGGTGATCGAGGTCGAACTGGCGCCCTATGTGCGCGACGAGGATCACACGCTCGAGCTGGACGGACCGCATACCGAGCTTGCGCCCAATGATGCGCTGTCGCTGGGGCTGGCGATCCACGAACTGGCGACCAATGCCGCCAAATATGGTTCGCTCAGCATTGCCGGGGGCAGCGTGTCGGTGCGCTGGAGCCAGCTCAACGATACGCTGGCCAAGATCGAATGGATCGAAAGCGGCGGCCCGCCCGTCGGCAAGCCGCAGCGGCGCGGGTTCGGCACCGACCTGATCGAGAAGATCGTCGCGCATGAACTGCGCCACCCGGTCGAGCTCAAATTCGATCCCGAAGGCGTGCGCTGCACGCTGATGGTCCCGGTGCGCGAGCCGAGCGAATTCGAATTGCGGCGCAAGGGCCCCGGCGGCCGCAGGAACTGACCGCCGCCACGTCGCAAACGACAAAGCCCGATACGAAAAACCCGGACCTTGCGGCCCGGGCTTTCCCATATTCAATTGTCGGCTGACGCTCAGCCCAGCGGGCGGCTCGATCCGAAGAACAGCGCCTGGCTGATCGCGGCGCGGACCGTCTGTTCCTGGAACGGCTTGGTGACGAGGTAGGTCGGCTCGGGCCGGTCACCGGTCAACAGGCGTTCGGGATAGGCGGTGATGAAGATCACCGGGACGCTGCTGATGGCGAGGATATCGTCCACCGCATCGAGGCCCGACGAACCATCGGCCAGCTGGATATCGGCCAGCACCAGCCCGGGCGTCTTTTCCGCGACCACTTCCTGCGCCTGCGTACGCGTGGCAGCAGTCCCGCAGACTTCGTGGCCGAGCGAGGACACCAGGTCTTCGAGTTGCATCGAGATCAGCGGCTCGTCTTCGATGATGAGCACGCTGGTCGACGATTCACGGTCGATCTCGGAAATGGCTTCCTGCGCCAGGCGCTCGATGTCGTCGGCAGCCATATCCATGATTTCCCCCGCCTGGTCGGACGAGAAGTCCTCCAGCGTGGTCAGGAGCAGCGCCTGGCGGTTGAGCGGCGTAACCGATTTCAGCCGGTCCTGCGCGGCGCCTTCGTGGCGGTCGTCGCCGACGTTTTCCGGAACATCCAGATAAGCGCTCGACCAGACTTTGTTGAAGGCCCGGTAAAGCGGCACGCGGCCGCCTTCGAGCGATTGTTTGAGTTCGCTATCGGCCAGAGCGGCTTCAAGCGTGGCACGGACAAATGCGTCTCCCGTAGCCTGCGAACCCGTCAGCGCGCGCGCATAGCGGCGGAGGTACGGCAAGTTACGAGCAATCTGATCACCAAGTGACATTTAGACCCCTTCCTTAAGGTGCGCGCTTCTAACGTCCCGTGGGGCAGTAGGTTCCAAGTCGGCGGCCTGCAAGCTGCGGTTTGACAAACCCGGTTGTTGGGGCGCATCCCGCGCGCAATTCGCTGCCTCAAGGAGATCGTGCGTTGCACGAGATTGCCGATCCGATCGCCTGCCGGAACTGCCCGCTCCAGTCCTGTCCGGGCCTGAGAACGCTGGAAGAGCATCAGCTCACCTATATGCAGCGGTTCAAGGACGGCGAGGTCGGGCTCCTGCGCGGCGATACGCTGATCGAGGAGGGCACCGCGCACGACCGGCTCTATACCGTGCTCGACGGGGTCCTGATCCGCTCGCGCACGCTCGCCGACGGACGGCGGCAGATCCTCAACTTCATGTTCCCCGGCGATCTCGTCGGCTTGCAGGGCGCGTTCGATGCCCCGTCGAACCATGCGATCGAGGCTTTGGTGGATGCGCGGCTATGCCGCTTCAAGCGCGGCGATTTCATCGACCTGATCTCGGAGCACCCGCGGCTGGGCTACGATATCACCTGGCTCGCCGCGCAAGAAGAAGCGGCGCTGGAAGGGCATATCGTCTCGCTCGGCCAGCGCAGCGCGCGCGAGCGGGTGACCTATCTGGCGGTATGGTTGCTCGACCGTGCGCAGGCGACCTGCCTCGCCGGCGACCAGAATATCGTCTCGCTGCCGATCACGCAGGCGCAGATCGCCGACATGCTCGGGCTGTCGCTGGTGCATACCAACCGCACCGTGCGCCAGCTCCACCGCGAAGGGCTGGTCGACTGGAAATCGCGCACAATTCATGTGCCCGACCTCGCCCGGGCGGCCGACTTCGCGCAATTCGATCGCGAAAAAGAGACGTGCAGGCCGTTCATTTGACGCGGTTTTTTGCAGGTCCCAAAAAAAATGGACCGGCGTGGGAACCCTCTTTTTGGCGGCGCGTATTCTCTATGTCACCGCCGAGACCCCCCCTCCCGTCCAAGCGGCTGGTGATACGATCCCGAAAGGCCTCCGTTGCACTGCAACGGAGGCCTTTTTTCTGTCCGGCGCCTATCTTCGACGACAGCGCGGTCTTCCGCATGCGGGCTGAAATCGGGAAAAGGATGGGGTTTTAGCGCAGCGCGCCGCGCAGGCGCGAGATGATCCCGCGCCGTTTAGGTTGCCGCAGCACATCGATCAGCACTTCGGCATCATAAGGCTTTTCCAGCGTACAGCCGAGTGCCGCGATATCCTTGGGGATGTCCTGCGGCGCGCCGGTCGAGAAGATGATCCGCGGGCTGTTGGGGCCAAGCGTGCGGACCAGCTCGGCAATTGCCCAGCCATCGTCGCGATCGGCGAGATGGACGTCGAGCACGATCGCCCCGGGCCGTTCCTGCCGCAAATGCTGCATCGCCTGTTCGGTGGACGAGGACAGCGCGACCTGCGCCACGCCCGCATCGAGCAGCGCCTGTTCCAGAACCATGCCGAGGACAGCGTCATCCTCCACCACAAGCACGTGGTCCGGCAATGTCTCGGCTGAGACCGTCTGGGAAGGCTGCGTCATCGGTTCTCGCATGGCTCCGCGACAAGGATGCCGCGTCTGTTCTGCCAACGGGACAAGGCCTTGCACAGTTCCCGGCGCATGGCGTTCAGGCGTGGACCGTGGCGCAATTGCGACAGAAGGCCGGGATCAGGTCGCCAGCGCCTTGCGGTAGATCGCATATTCGCGGTTGACGCTGCTCTGGATCGCATCGGCGATGGCCTTCATCCCCTGGTTGTCGTCGAGGATCCAGCCGATCTCGGCCCGCGTGGTGGCGTATTTCGTGGTCGCGGTTTCGCGGATCTGGCTGATCATCATGAAGGCCAGCTGGCTCGCCAGCCGCGAATTGTGCAGTTCTCGCCGCACCCCCATCAGCGGCACGCGCATGCCCGCGCCCATCGGCTTGCGCATCCAGCGCAGCAGATGGAACCAGCCGAACGGCAGCAGCCGGCCCTTCACCTTGCGCAGCACGCCGTTCACGTCGGGAAAGGTCAGCATGAATGCCACCGGCTTGCCGTCGAGTTCGGCGACCATGTTGAGTTCGGGATGGATGATCGGCTTCAGCTTCTTGCCGGCATAGGCGATCTCGGCATTGGTGAAGGGCACGAAGCCCCAATTGTTCGACCATGCATCGTTGAGGATGGTCAGGAGGGTCTCGACCTCCTCGTCCCAGCGCGAAATGTCGATCGGGCGCACGGTGATGCGGTCGTTGCGCTGGCCCGACTGCACGATCCGCTGGATCAGCGGCGGAAACCCGTGCGTCACATCGAGGTGGTAGGTCAGCAGCGTCTTCTCGCGGATATATCCGGCGCTTTCGATCCAGTGCTGGTATGCCGCCGGATGGTGCCCCATCATGATCATCGGATCGTGATCCTGCCCCTTCACCAGCAGGCCCGGTTCCTCCCAGATCGACATCGAAATCGGCCCGATCGCGCGGTCCATGCCCTGGCCGCGCAGCCAGTCCTCGGCCGTGCGCAGCAGCGCATGCGCAACCGCCTCGTCCGCGGCGTCGAAATAGCCGAACATGCCCGCGCCGGGGCCGAAACCCTGTTCGCGCGGCAGTTCGAGCGCGAGATGGTCGATATGCGCCGAAATCCGCCCCACCGCCGTGCCGCCGCGGCGCGCGACGAACAATTGGTGCGAGGCGTGGCCGAAGAACGGGTTCTTGGCAGGGTTGACCAGTTCGAGCTGTTCGGAGCGCAATTGCGGCACCGCATGCGGCTCGCGCGCGGCAAAGGCGCGGCCGATGTCGACGAATTCGGCCCGTCCCGACTTGCCCTCGACCGGTTCGACCACCACATTCCCGTCAGACATTCACGCACACTCTCGTTCAGCTTGGATTAGCCCTGTGTGCGCTAGCTGTTCTTTGTCAAGGAAGCCAAGGCAGCGATCACTATGATCGACAGCGCGCGCTGTATCGCGCGCGTGTTTTCGGCTAGGGGCCTCCCAGGAAATTCGATTATGACCGTGCAACAAACCAGCATTTCGAGTGCCGACCTGCTTTCGCGCCGCGACGCGGGATCGGGCTGGCATGCCCAGATTCCCGATGACAAGACGATGCTGCGTGCCGCGCGCGACCTGACCAAGGACATCGCCGCGCACCGCGCCGACATCTACTGGCCCGACATGGTCGGTTCGGCGCTGGTCGGCTATGGCGCACTGGCTGGCGCGATCCTGACCGGCAGCCTGCCGCTGGCGATCCTGCTGGCGGGCGTCGCGGTACTCGCGCTGTATCGCGCGCTGCTGTTCATCCACGAAATCTCGCATTTGCGGAACGGTACGCTGCCCGGCTTCCGCACCGCGTGGAACGTGCTGGTCGGCATTCCCATGCTGACCCCGTCCTTCATGTATGAAGGCGTCCACACGCTGCATCACAAACGCACGCAATATGGCACGATCGAGGATCCCGAATATCTCCCGCTCGCGCTGATGAAGCCGTGGAGCCTGCCGCTCTTCGTACTGGTCGCGCTGCTGGCACCCGCAGCGCTGCTGCTGCGCTTTGCCGTGCTCGTCCCGCTGGGCGCGATCGTCCCGCCGATCCGGCGGCTGACGTGGCAGCGGCTGAGCGCGCTCGCGATCAATCCCGAATTCCGCCGCCGTCCGCCCGAAGGCGATCTGCGCCCGCGCGTGTTCTGGCAGGAAGTGGGCGGCATGGTCTGGGGCTGGGCACTTATTGCCAGCGTGTTCGCCTTCGGCTGGAAACCGCTGCTGGTGGCCTTCGCGGTCGCCGCGGTAGTCGCGCTGCTCAACCAGCTGCGCACGCTGGTCGCGCATCTGTGGGAGAACGAGGGCGAGGCGATGACTGTCACCGCGCAGTTCCTCGACAGCGTCAATGTCCCGCCGCCCGGCCGGATCGCCGAAATCTGGGCGCCAGTGGGCCTGCGCTATCATGCGCTGCATCACCTGATGCCATCGATGCCCTATCACTCGCTGCCCGAGGCGCATCGCCGCCTGGTGGGCGAGCTGGCGACCGATTCGAGCTATCACGGCGCGAACCATGCCGGGATGGGGGTGCTGGTCGCCCGCATCGCGCGCAACACCATGCGCCCGCGCGGCTGATCCCGCGCTTCGCCGGTATCGCCCGGCGGTCGGCCTGTCAGCCGAGGAAGTGGATCATCGCGATGCGCCGCTCGGCGGGCAGCCCGGCCTCGATCTCGGCGGCGATTTCCTCGGCCAGCCGGGGATGCGCGGCCAGGTCCTCCACTTCGACAAAGCCGATCCGCGTGTAGAACGGTCCGTTCCACGGCAGGTCGCGGAAGGTCGTCAGCGTCACCGCGCGGAAACCCGCATTGCCCGCATCGATCAGGCAGGCGCGCAGCATGACTGCGCCGATCCCCTGGCCCTGGCAGTCGGGGTGGACATCCATCTCGCAGATATGCAGTTCGCGGCCGCACGGCTGCGTGGCAAGGAAACCGACGATCCGGTCACCCCTTTCGGCGACCAGGCAATGGCCGCGCGCAATCAGTCGGCGATAGTCCGCGGCGGAGCGAACCGCATCGAAATCGATTTCCGTGCAATCGGGATCGCCCGCGAACAGCACTGCGGCGGCGCGTTCGACAGCGGGGAGCGCTTCGGCATCCTCGCTTCGCGCCAGCCGAATCGAAAACTCGCTCATTCCTCGGTGCGGATGAGCACCGTCTCGCCGATCAGCAGGAACAGGAAGAACGGCGCCCATGCCGCGAGCGAGGGCGGGTAGCCGCCGAAACTGCCCATCGCGAGCGCGGCATTGTCGATCACGAAATAGGCAAAACCCAGCGCCATCCCGATTACCGCGCGCACGAACAGCTGGCCCGACCGCGCCAGCCCGAAGGCGGCGACCGCGCCCAGCAGCGGCATCAGGAAGGCCGACAGCGGCCCTGAAATCTTGTGCCACCACTTGGCGCGCAATTCGGAAGTCCGCCGCCCCGCGCGCTCGAATTCGGCGATCGACTGGGTCAGCGTCCAGAAGGGTTCGGTATCGGGGTCGATCTTGGCGAGGTCGATCTGGTCGGGGGTCAGTCCTTCGCCCACCACCATGGTGGAGGGCCGTTCGGTCACCGCATTCTGCACGCTGAAGCGGGTGATCCCCTCGAGCTGCCAGCCGGGGCGGGCATAGCGCGCGGTATCGGCCTGCACCTGTTCGACGATCATCCCCTCGGCATTGCGCTGGTACCAGGTGACCTTGCGCATCGCGATCGCGTCTCCCGTACCGGCAAGATAGGCGGCGGTGAGGATATTGCCGTTATCGGTCAGATAGATATTGGTCCGCACCCGGCTGTCGGTCGGGATGGGGCCGAAATCGACCGCTTCCCACGCCTTGAGCGTTGCGGTGGCGCGGGTAACCACGCGTTCGTTGAAGCCGAAGGTGACCAGCGAGACGATCCCCGCGGTCAGCAATAGCGGCGCCAGCACCTGGTGCGCGGACAGCCCCGCCGCCTTCATCGCGATGACCTCGCTGTTCTGGTTGAGCGTCACCAGCGTGATCAGCGTTGCCAGCAGCACAGAATAGGGCAGGAAGCGCGAGATCAGCTGCGGTATCCGCAGCCCCGCATAGGTCAGCAATTCGCCCTGCCCGTTACCCGGAACGGCGAGGATTTCGCCGCTGCTCGAAAGCAGGTCGAGCATCATCAGCACCAGCACCAGCACGAACAGCATGGCCGCGATGCGCACGGCAAAGAGCTTCGCCAGATACAGCGTCAGCGTGCGCGAGGGAAAGAAGTCGAGCTGCATGGGTTCCTGCTATTCGGCGGCCGCGAGGTCGATCTTGAGCCGCCGTCGGCGGAACAGCCGCCCGATGCGCTTTGCGACCTTGTCGAACCAGATTTCCAGCGCCCCGATCGCCTGTCCGCCGGGGACATGCGCCACGCGCCAGTACATCCACCCGATCAGCGCGGCAAACAGCAGGAACGGCCCCCACAGCGCAAGGAACGGGTCGAGCCGGCCAAGCGCGGCGATATCCTCGCCGTACTGGTTCACCTTGTGATAGGCGACCACCATGATGATCGACAGGAACACGCCGAGCGCGCTGGTCGATCGCTTGGGCGGCACGCCCAGCGCCACGGCGAGCAGCGGCAGCAGCGCCATCATCACCACTTCGACCAGCCGGAAGTTGAAGCTCGCCTGGCTGGCATCGCGTTTGTCGTCGGGCTGTTCGTCGCTCCACCCGACGCGGAGCAGTTCGGGCAGGATATATTCGCGCTCGGCATCGCCGCGGTCGCGGAATTGCTCGATCGCGGGCAGGTCGATCGGCAGATCGTGACGGGTGAAGGTCAGCACCCGCGGCGTCTGGCTGCCCGTGTCCTGGACGATCGTGCCATTGGTCAGCCGCAGGATGATCGTGTCGGGGCTGTCGGTAGTGGCGAGGAAGGCGCCTTCCTTGGCGGAGATCGACAGCACCTGGTCCTGGTCGTTCGCCACGCGCGCGAAGATGCCCTTCAGGCGGCGCCCGTCGTCTTCGCTTTCCTCGATCCGCAGCGCCATGCGATCCGCCAGCGTGGTGAACTCGCCGACCTTGATCGAGGCGCCGAGCGCGCCCGAGCGCAGCTCGTATTCCATCTGCTCGTAATAATAGCGGCTGACCGGCTGGATGAAGAACACCAGCGCGACATTGACGATCATCAGCACTGCAGTGATCGCGTACGGCACCCTCAGCAGCCGCCCGTAGCCGAGCCCGACCGCGCGCAGCACATCGAGCTCGCTCGATGTCGCCAGCTTGCGAAAGGCGAGCAGGATGCCGAGCAGCAGGCCCAGCGGGATGGCGAGGCTGGCATATTCGGGCACCAGCGCGATCAGCATCTTGAACACGACCCCGACGGGGCCGCCCTCGATCGCGACGAAATCGAACAGCCGCAGCATCTTGTCGAGCACGAGCAGCGAAGCGGCGATGGCGAACACCGAAAGCATCGGCACGATCACGAGCCGGAAGATATAGCGATCAATGGCGGGCAGGAATCTGAGCAAGGTGTCGCCGGTCAGTTATTTTCGCCGGACGCCCTAGCGCGCTTTTCGGCGCAGGTCATGCCCCTTGTGCCGCGCCGCGCGGCTCAGGCTTTCTCGAGCGTGCACTGCAGCGGGTGCTGGTTCTGGCGCGCGAAATCCATCACCTGGTGCACCTTGGTTTCGGCGACCTCATAGGGGAAGATCCCGCAGATGCCGACGCCCTTCTGGTGGACATGCAGCATCACCCGGGTCGCCTCTTCCATATCCATCTTGAAGAAGCGCTTGAGCACGATCACCACGAATTCCATCGGCGTGTAATCGTCATTGAGCAGCAGCACCTTGTACTGGCTCGGCTTCTTGGGCTTGGCGCGGGTCTTGGTGGCAATGCCGACCTGACCCTCGCCTTCGCGCGTGTCGTCATTGTCGTCGGCAGCGCAGATCGGGAAGGGGGGCAGAATCTCGGTCATTGCGGAGCCCAATATCGTATCGCATCGCCAAATCGCAAGCCGCGAGCGGCGCGCGCTGCCGATTGCGCGCCCGGAACCGCGCGCGGCGAGGGCGGAGAAGGATAGAAAAAGGGCCGGATGGCAAATACCATCCGGCCCACGGTATCCAATTTCACCGAGCGAGGGAGAGAGGAGAGAGCCCGGCGGAATTGAAGCTGGTTGACGCCGTTCAGGCGGCCTTGCCGACCTTTTCGGCAGCAAGGCTCATGCGGTTCGACATCGGGGCAAACGCCTCGTTGACGAGCTTGAGCATGGTTTCGGTGTTCTTCGACGTGGTCGAGACCATCGCGTCGAAATTGCGGCGGGCAATCTCGCCCTGCAGCTGGAACATCTCGGTCGGCGACTTGATCGCGGCGAACTTCTTGACGTCGTCCTGCGTGGTCTCGGCAACCGACTTGGCTTCCTCGACACAGGTACGGCCCATGTCCTGGATGCCGCTGGCAAGGATCTTGCCCGATTCCACGAGCGCTTCGAGATTGCCCTTCTGGAAGGCGACGGCTTCCTTGGTCATCTCGGTGCCCTTGTCATAGGCCGACTTGACGCGGGCCTGCATGTCGGCAGCCAGTTCCTGGGCCTTGGCGGTGTATTCGGTGGTGGTGTCGGTCTTGGCGGTGGCCATGATGGTTTCCTTCAACTGGGGGATCGGAGTGGTCGGGGCGGCAGCGGCCTTCGCGGGGGCAGCCTTGGACGTCGGGGCAGCGACCGGCTTCTTCACCGGGGCGGCCTTCTTGGCGACGGCCTTTTTCGGGGCGGCTTTTTTCACCGCGACCTTCTTCGGCGCCGCTTTGGCGGGCTTCGCAACCGCCTCGGCGACCTTTGCGGTATTCACCGGGGTTGCCTTGTCCCCATCGACGGCCTGCGCGACCTTCGTGGTGCTCACCGTGGCGGCGGCATCGATCTTGCTCGGGCTCTCGGCCATGGGGAAACCTCACTTTTGTTGCAGTGCACAAAATAGGCATTGCAACCGCGAAGTCAAGCAGATTTTGTGCAGTGCACAATAAAGTGGACCGGCGCGTTTGTGCGCGTTAGCGCGTGGCGACGTAGCGTCCCGGCGCGTCTTCGATCACCGTGTCGCCGCGCCCACCCGGCTTGCGCTTGCCCTTGGCGGGCACCGTCGCGCCATCCTGTTCGCGCAGCCACTCGATCCAGTCGGGCCACCAACTGCCCTTGTGTTCGGCGGCGCCTTCACGGAATTCGCCCAGGCTGCGCGGCGCGGCGTCATTGGTCCAGTACTGGTATTTCTGCGCCGCGGGCGGGTTCACCACCCCGGCGATATGACCCGAGCCGGCGAGCACGAATTTGAGCGGGCCAGTGAAATGGTCGGTGATCCGCCAGACGCTTTCGGCAGGGGCGATATGATCTTCCTTGCCGGCCTGGATATAGCTCGGCGTTGCGACTAGCCCCAGATCGATCGGGGTGCCGTCGACGCTCAGCGCATCCGCTTCGACCAGCCGGTTGTCGCGGTAGAGATCGCGCAGATATTGCTCGTGCCACTTGGCGGGAAGGTTGGTCACATCGCCGTTCCAGTGGAGCAGGTCGAAGGCCGGGTAATTCTCGCCCAGCAGGTAATTGTTGACCACGTAGTTCCAGATCAGGTCGGTGCCGCGCAGCAGGTTGAAGGTCGCCGCCATGTACCGCCCGTCGAGATAGCCATCGGCGGTCATCGCCTTGACCACGCCGAGTTGCGGATCGTCGACGAAATTGAGCAGCTCGCCCGCTTTCTCGAAATCGACCTGCGCGGTGAAGAAGGTCGCGCTCGCGACCTTGTCCTGCTCGCCGCGGCGGTGGAGCAGCGCAAGCGTGGCAGCGAGCGTGGTCCCCGCCACGCAATAGCCGATCGCGTGGACCGCGGGCACGTCCAGCCGCGCGCGGATATGGTCGATCGCATCGATCTGCGCGCGGACGTAATCGTCCCACACCACGTCGCGCATGCTTGCATCGGCCGATTTCCAGCTGACCATGAATACGGTGACGCCCTGTTCGACCGCCCAGCGCACGAAGCTTTTCTTGGGGTTGAGGTCGAGGATGTAGAAGCGGTTGATCCACGGCGGGAAGATCACCAGCGGCGTTTCCATCACCGTGTCGGTGGTCGGCGAATACTGGATCAGCTGGTAGAGCGGGGTTTCGTGCACGACCTTGCCCGGCGTCACGGCGATGTTCTCGCCCAGCGTGAAGGCGCTGTCGTCGGTGTGGCTCAATTGCCCGCGCCGCAGGTCGGCGAGCAGGTGCTCCATGCCGCGCACCAGATTGTCGCCACGCGTCTCCAGCGTCCGCTCCATCACCACCGGGTTGAGCAGCGGGAAATTGGACGGGCTCGCCGCCTCGGTGATCGTCCGGGTGGTGAAGCGCAGCTGTTCGCGTTTCTCGTCCGACAGGCCCTCCATGCGGTCGACCATCTCGGCAACGCGTTCGGCGAGGAAGAGATAGGTCTGGTGGATCAGCGCATAGGCGGGGTGCGCGCGCCAGCGCGGGTCGGCAAAGCGGCGGTCCGAACGCGGCAGGTCGGGGTCGCCCTCGGCCACCGGTTGCCCCTCGGGGCTGAGCCCGTATTGCCCGAGCACCTGCTGCCACAGCGCCATGCCTTCCTGCATCAGCGCCTGCTGCCGCGCGGGATCGGCGAGCGGCATCTGGCGGTACCAGTCATCGGCCATGCGCATCCAGCGCGCCGGATCGAAATAGGCGGCGAAGGCCTGCGGATCGCCCAGCTGCTCGGTCTGGTATTCGAGCCACATGCCCTGCAGCTTCGTCCCGACTTCGGCCCAGTGCTGCATGTCTTCGGGTTTCAGCGCCGTGCCGGTGGTCGCTTCGGTCAGCGGCGCGAACAGCGCGCGCGCGAGTTTGGCCGGGGCTTCGAACATGTTCGTGAAGGGATCGGGGCCGTCGTCGGTCATCATCGCTCCTGCCTGCTGCCAAGCGTCTGTTGGGGGGACGATAGGATATTCCGCCGCCGCATGCACGCGTGCCGATTGCACCTGCATGATGAATAGGTAATCAGTGTGACTCGCCTACAGCCCGAAAGAGCCACGATGTCCGACGAATTCTACCGTATCAAGCGCCTGCCGCCCTATGTCATCGCCGAAGTCAACGCGATGCGGCATGCGGCGCGGCGCGCGGGACGCGACATCATCGATCTCGGCATGGGCAATCCCGACCATCCGCCGCCGCAGCATGTGATCGACAAATTGTGCGAAGTCGCCGGCAAGCCCAGCGCGCATGGCTATTCGCAATCGAAGGGAATCCCCGGCCTGCGCAAGGCCCAGGCCAATTACTACGCCCGCCGGTTCGAGGTCGAACTCGATCCCGAAAGCGAGGTGGTGGTGACGATGGGGTCGAAGGAAGGCCTGTCATCGATGGCCACCGCGATCACCGCGCCGGGCGATGTCGTGCTGGCGCCCAGCCCGTCCTATCCGATCCACACCTTCGGCTTCATCATCGCCGGGGCGACGATCCGCAGCGTGCCGACCACGCCCGACGAATATTACTGGAAGGCGCTCGACAACGCGATGGCCTATACCGTGCCGCGGCCGACGGTGCTGGTGGTCAATTATCCCAGCAATCCCACCGCCGAAACGGTCGATCTCGCCTTTTACGAACGGCTGGTCGCCTGGGCGCGTGAGAACAAGGTCTGGGTCCTGTCCGACCTTGCCTATTCGGAGCTCTATTACGACGGCAAGCCGACCCGCTCGATCCTCGAGGTGCCCGGCGCGAAGGATGTCGCGGTGGAGTTTACCTCGATGTCGAAAACCTATTCGATGGCCGGCTGGCGGATGGGCTTCGCGGTCGGCAACCCGACGCTGATCTCCGCGCTGTCGCGGGTGAAGTCCTATCTCGACTACGGCGCCTTCACCCCGATCCAGGCGGCCGCCTGCGCCGCGCTCAACGGCCCGCAGGACGTGGTCGAGGAAAACCGCGCGCGCTACCAGCACCGGCGCGACGTGATGGTCGAAAGCTTCGCCCGCGCCGGCTGGGACATTCCCTCGCCGCCCGCCAGCATGTTCGCCTGGGCCAAGCTGCCGCCGGGCTTCGAGGAAATGGGCAGTCTCGAGTTTTCCAAGCAATTGCTCGAGCATGCCGATGTCGCGGTCGCGGCAGGCGTCGGCTATGGCGAGGAAGGCGAAGGCCATGTCCGCATCGCCATGGTCGAGAACGAGCAGCGCATCCGCCAGGCCGCGCGCAACATCAAGCGGTTCCTCGCCGAGCACGCGCGCCGCTAGCGCCAGAGATACATCCGGATCGGGCGCATCTCCGCGCCAGCCCGGTTTGCAAACGATTTCCTCCACTTAGTCTGCGACTCATATCGGAGTACCGAGAGGGGCGATTCGTGAGGGGGCCGACATTCGTATGGCTGTCGACCAGCCCGATTGTTCCGATGCGGTGGGATTTGCGGTTGGCGGACTGGTCGATGACCCACGCGCGCGAGACCGGGGGGCTCCCCGGCCTGCTCGATTGGCGCGCGGCCAGCAGGCCGGGCGACTGGCGCGACCTGGCGGCACGCGGGCGGATCGTCGCGGTCGGCGTCGATAATGCGTGGGAACGCGCGCGGCTGCTAGATCACGGGCTGGGCGATGCGCTTGCCAGCCAGGTCGCGCATGTCGAACTCGATGCGCGGCTGTCGCGGATCGACGGCCAGGCGGCGGGTCTTCCGCGGCGCATCCAGGCCGGCCCCGTCCTGCTCGACCTGTTCCACCGCGACGGGCGGCTGGACGGTCGCTGGCTCGGTCTTCACCCGCGCGAATTCGCGCTGCTCTGGCGGCTGGCGGAAACGCCGGGCGAACAGGTGACGCGCGCGCAATTGCTGCGCGATGTCTGGCGGCTCGACCACGTGCCCGAAACCAATTCGCTCGAAGTGCATGTCTCGCGGCTGCGCGCCAAGCTCCACGTCTCGCGCTGCGGCTGGCTGGTCGAAACGCACCCGCAGGGGGGCTACCGGCTGGCGGCCGACGGCGTTGCCCCGCCGCTCGCCCGTTCTGCGTGATCGCCCGCGGCGCAACTGGACTTGTCCCGCCCGATGGCTACCAAGGCGGCAAGGGATATTTTCGGAAGAGAGGCACTGCCATGAATTTCAACGACCGCGTTTCCATCGATCTGGCCGACAATGGCGTGGCGCAGGTGCGCTTCACCCGCGGCGACAAGATGAACGCGCTGGACCCGGCCCAGTTCGAGGCGGTGCTCGCTGCGGGCGAGGCGCTGCGCGACATGCCGGGCCTGCGCGTGGCAGTGCTCTCGGGCGAAGGGCGCGCTTTTTGCGCGGGTCTCGATACCGCGAGCTTCGGCGGCGAACCGGCGGGCTCGGCCGCATTGACCGAGCGGACGCATGGCAATGCCAACCGCGCGCAGGAAGCCGCAATGACTTGGCGCAAGTGCCCCGTCCCGGTCATCGCCGCGGTCCACGGCGTGTGCTTCGGCGGCGGGCTGCAGATCGCCAGCGGCGCCGATATCCGCGTGGTGCACCCGCAGACGCGCATGGCGGTGATGGAAATGAAATGGGGCCTCGTCCCCGACATGGGCGGCTATGCGCTGTGGCGCGGCCTGGTGCGCGACGACACCTTGCGCGAACTGACCTACACCAACCGCGAATTCATCGGCGAGGAAGCGCTCCAGCTCGGCTTTGCCACCATGCTCGAGGAAGACCCGCTGGCCAGGGCCAATGCGCTGGCCGAAACCATCGCCAACAAGAACCCGCAGGCGATCCGCGGCGCCAAGCGGCTGTTCCGTGTGATGCACGAAGAGGGCGAGGACGCGATCCTGCTGGCCGAGAGCGAAGAGCAGGACGGCATCATCCGCCAGCCCAACCAGATCGAGGCGGTCATGGCCGAAATGCAGAAACGCGCGCCGGTGTTTACCGACGTCTAGCGGAGCGGGGGCGCCGCTCTGGCTGCGCGCGTTAACATAGCCATGAGGATCTGCGCCTAGGCACACTGCTATGCAGCAATTCGGCCAAATCATTCGCCGCATGTCCGGATGGGTCATGCTCTGCCTTGCACTGGCAACCTCAGCATGCGCTTCGGACGATACCGCGCCCGACTATCGCTATCGCCTCACGGTCGAGGTGGAGACGCCCGAGGGCCTGAAGACCGGATCGAGCGTGATCGAAGTGAAGCAGCGCCTGGTGCGCGCCGGCTCCAGCCCGGCAAATATGGCGGTGGAGCGTCGCGTGCGGGGCGAAGCGGTGGCGGTCGATCTGCCCGGCGGAAAGACGCTGTTCGCGCTGCTGCGGTCGGACAACAATGTCGATTGGGCATCCTATGTCATGCAGACGCTCGCCCCCCACCTCGACAGCGAAACCTTCGCGCAACAGCTCGACAACATGCTCTTGCTCAAGGGCGAAATCGTCCTGCCTCGGACATTCCCACCGGTCGGACATCTCAAGGAACGCTCGGCCTATCCGATGCTGGTAACCTTCGGCGATCTCGACGACCCGACCAGTGTCGAAGAGGTCGATCCTGACGATTTGGCCGCGACTTTCGGCAAAGGGATCAGTCTCAAGCGCATCACCGTTCAGATGACAGACGACCCGTTGACCGCTGGGATTGAGCGGCGCCTGGGGTGGTTGGAGGCGCACGGGCGTCACCACGCGAGTCTGAAGCCCAGCGGGTCCCGCTATTTAGACGAGGCCCAGTTGATCAATCTAGTTACTCACGGTGATTTCAGCACGGAGCTGTACAGATGAATCGCGCCGTCTTTCTGCCGCTGATGGCCCGCGACGCGCGCAATCGCGGCAACGCCAGAACGTCAGACTGACTTCGGCATTCTCCATATCACGGGACGAATTCGGTTCGTAGCTCTCCGCTTCCCGCACCCGCCAATCACCCCGTCCGCGGGATCGTGCAGGCCGAAGCATAGCCCAGCCCGCGCTTGATCGCGGGGAACAGTCTGCCGCTGGCGGCGGCGAGCGTCATTTCGGTGCGGACGGGGCGCGAATGCTTTGCTTCGATCTGTTCGCCCAGTTCGGCCGCGCGCAGGATGTCGCCGCTGGCGATGGCCTCGCCAAAGCCGAAGGCGAGCGCGTCGGCGTCGCTTTCGGGTCTGCCCATCAGCGCGTTCTGCAGCCGGTCCTTGTCCATGCCGTCGGCCAGCGCGAAATTGCGGACGATCTCGACGCAGGGACCGCAATCCTCCGCGCGGGTGGAGCCGAGCCGGGCCATGTGGATCATGTCGCTGGGCGCATGGTAATAGTGCCCCGCCAGCACCATGGAGTGCTGGAATTTCTCGACCGCGAAGCCGCCCGCAGCGGACAGATCGTCGTAATAGGGCTCGGCGTCGCCCACCATCCGCTTCATCCCGTTGATGAAAACGCCTTTGGGCAGGGGCACGGGCGAGAGGCGCTGGCGGCCCAGCTGGATCGCCACCGCAACCAGCACCACCAGCGGCGGTCCGAGTACGCCGGGCGCGTCGCGCCAGAAGATGCCGGGGCCGCAGATCCCGGTGAGCACTTCGTAAATATGCAGCACGCCATGCGCGCCCAGCCACGCCGCGCCGACCAGCGCGCTGCCCCAGCGGAGCCCCGGATTGGCCGCGGCAAAAGCGATCAGCGCGCCCGAAACGAGATAGGCGAGCCCGATATCCCTGATGAAATGCGCATTGGCCGGACCGCTTGCCTTGACCGTGTCCACGAACTGGTACCACCCGAACGGGTCGGCGAGCATGAACAGCCCGAAGACCAGTGCGAACAGCGCGGCCAGCACCAGCAGGGCTTGCACCAACCGGTCGAGCGCGTCAGGTTTGCCATACATTATCGGACTCCCTATATCCGGATATTGAATATCCACTTAAGGGAGGCCGCGCAAGAGGAATGTCGGGCATGCGGATCAACAAGGGCGTCGAATGGGCAGGCCATGCCTGCGCGCTGCTGGTGCCGCTGTGGCCCGACAAGGGCTTGCCGCTGTCGGCCCTGGCCGAATTCCACGCGCTGCCCGAGCCCTATATGGCCAAGCAGATGCAGGCGCTGGCGCGCGCAGGGATCGTGACCGGCGGGCGCGGCAGGAGCGGGTTCTACACGCTCGCCCGCGCGCCCGGCGATATCACGCTGCTCGACATATTGCTGGCGGTCGATGGCGACGAGCCGATGTTCCGCTGCAGCGAGATCCGCCAGAACGGTCCCTGCGCCAGCAAGCCCGCCGATTGCAAAGCGCCGTGCAATATCGCCGCGGGGTTCTGGCGCGCGGAAGAAGCCTATCGCTCCAGCCTGGCGCAAGTCGATCTCGCCACGCTGGCGGGCGCGGTGGCCGCGCAACTGGGCCCGGAAAAAACCGCCCGGGCAGGCGCATGGATTTCCGGCAATGTGCGCACGCGCGGCTGACCCGCAGGGGTTAGCGGCAGTGGTCAGGGGCCGGCGCGGATCGCGGGCGCTTCAGCTTACCCCAGCGATCGGGCCTCGCGCACATAGGTAAAGTCGCCGTCCCCCGACCAGTCGCGACCATTGGGGTGGCGCAGTTCGATCCCCGCCAGGTCCGCGGCATCGGCCAACCACATGTTCACGCCCATCATGGTGTTGCCGTGAGCCGCGATGGCTTTCTCGGTCAGCACGAAATGGCTCGTTGCGCCGCACGTCGGACAGAATTGCACCTCGGCGTTCGGCTCGTCCTTGTCGGCCCTGCGGAACCCCTGCGTCTGGCCGTGAACGGTGACCTCGGAGGGGTGGAAATAGGCCCAGCGCGCACCCGTCTTGCTGCATAATGTGCAATTGCACTCGTGAATGAATTCGGGTCGCTTTGTCAGCTCGAGACCGATCTGGCCGCACAGGCAGGACGTTTTTATCATCCGCGGGTGATAGCGCTGGCGGCGCGCGTTTTGCACCCGAATTCGGACACCCCCTCGCTGGAATACCTATGCGCCGCGTGCCGGGTCGCGTTTGCGCTCACCCTCGAAGGCCATCCCGGCGCTGGCCAATTCCGCCCAGCAGCCGCCCAACCCCGTCGCTGCGGCGCTGACCGGGTGGCATGAAGTTCCGCAATGGGACCGGAATGGACCTAGTGATCGTGCTGCAACGGCAGTGATTGCGCCCGCCGAGGCGAGCGCGAAGCTTCCCGGTTGGGCCGGGCCAGTTCGCGCAATCATCCCGTCTATCGAGAATTGCCCGGCGAGTCGGGAAGTATATGATTGAACAGATCCCGCCGTTCTGGCCGTAATTTAACTACCCTGCACAAGCGTCGTACCGTGGACGCTGTAAATATTCGAATGTATAAAGAAAAAACCACGCCGACTTGAAGGCGAACTTTGCACCGGGCTTTCGCGTTCTAGGCTCGTTTGCGCGCCTGACCATTTGGATTCGTCTTGTCGGTCTGGCCAACAGGAGGATGTTGCAATGGCTCTTCACCACGCATTCCGCAATAGCGCTCGGAATATCGCCGATGTTCAAAGCGCATATAAGCAAAGCGTCATCTTCGTGAATAACGAAGCGACCGGCGTTTACAGTTCGCAGCTCGGTGTTCTGAACACCCTGCCTCCCGACTGGCAGGATTTCGTCAACGCGCACCAGGCCGCCCAGGCGGACGCGCTCGACTGGATCAACAATGTGATGGCGCGTTTGCTCACCGTCCCGGCCAGCGTCCAGAGCTATAACGCCACCATCTCCGCCGCCCTGCAGGATGCGAGGAATCAGGCTCAAGCGCTGATCCAGAACCCGGCAAACGCCGGCGCGAAATCAGCGCTGACCGCGGACCTGAACCTCATCAAGTCGCAGGTCTCGCTGGTGCTTGCCTTCGTCTCGGGCACGCTCTCGGCCGTGCAGAATTACCAGAACAAGGTGCCGGATATGGCGCAACAATTGCAGACGATCGCGAACAAATCGTCGGCCGACGCCGGGGCGGATCAGGAGAAAATCGATGATCTGAACACCGCGATCGAGCAGCTCAAGGCGGATATCAAATCGCTGACCGCGGCCATCGTTGGTCTCGCTATCGCCGACGGCATTGCGCTTACCCTCGGTGTGGTCGCCACGATCGCCGCGTGGCCTGCCGGGGCGCTCGTCTGGATCGCGCTCGGGCCTGTCGTTGCGGTGGCCACTACGTACATCGCCCTCGATGCGATCAAGATCAAGGCGGACAAAGCGGAGATCGAAGCGAAGCAGGCCCAGATCACCGGGCTCACCCAGGACGTCGCGGTGCTCCAGGGCATGGCGAAGCAATATGGGGATTTCGCGGCGCAGACGGCCGACGTGCAGTCGAACCTCGAAAATGTCGAGGCGGAATGGCAGACGCTCGACAACGAGGTGACGAATGCTGTGAACGACATTCAGGCCGCAATCGCCGATGAACAGGCGTGCAACTATCAGGCGGTCGCCGACGATCTGAACGAAGCCGTCGCCGCCTGGACAGATGCCTATAACCAGGCGGGCAGCCTGATCCTCGACATCAATGTGAACAATGCGCAGCTCGAACCGGGAATGTCGCAGCAAGACGTGCAGGACGCGCTGGCCACCGGCCAGACGACCGATCTCGTGACCTATTTCAACCAACTGCAGACCGCGTAGATTATGGCTCGCGATGGTGGGGCCGCGCAGCAGACGGTTACCGGGCCGGCACCATAAGACCTTCGTATCCTGCGCCAGCTTCAAAGGCGCCGGCTGCCTGTCCCGGGCCTGGCTTGTGGGGCGCTGCCCTGCAAGCCAGGCGTCTGCGCAGCGCGCAAGGCGGCCCGGACCCGCATCCCACGAGGTAGTGATCGACGACGTCCCGGCCTTGCCCAAACCCCCTTTCCTACACGCGCCGAATTTGTCTTAACCTTGCGGATGACAGACCAACCGCACCCTTCCTCCTTCGTGCCGGCCGGTGACGACATCGCGCCTGCATCGCTCCCCGCAACTTCCGCCGATCCGCGCCATGGCGGCTGGACGCCCGCGCGGCAGGCCGCCTTCCTGCGCGAACTGGCCGCGACGCATAATGTCTCAGCCGCGGCGCGCGCGGTGGGGATGGGGCGGCAATCGGCCTACAAGCTGCGCGCGCGGCTGCGCGGAACGCCTTTCGACAGGGCCTGGGAGGCGGCCTTCGCCGCGCGCTTCGACGTGCTCGCCGAGGCGGCGCTCGACCGCGCGCTCAATGGGGTCGAAGTGCCGCATTATTATAACGGCGAACTGGTCGGCACCTCGCGCCGCTATGACGAGCGGCTGACGCTGGCGTTGCTCGCCATGCGCCAAGGCCTGGTGCGCAAGGCCCGATACGATTTCCTGCCCGAAGCATCCTTCGAAACCGGCGATCTGGCCGCGCTCGCGGATCGGGTCGAACGCGGGCCGCCGCACTGGCGGGGCGATGCCGAAGAGGAGCGCGAGGCACTCTCCGAGGCCGAAGGGGACCGGCCCGAACATGGCGAGGAAGCCGCCGATCCGGGCGAAGAGGGGGCGGGGGTGCCCGCCGAAGTGTCGCCCACCGATAGGGGCGGAATTATCTAGTAATTACAGTGTCATGTGACGTCGCTATGGCGGGCGACACAGTGTCGCCCTTGTCGCCCGACTGTCGCCCCGATCGGGCTCAGCCGAACACCGCCACGCATTGCATCCCGTCGAGCACCTGCTTGCCATCGGCATTCCACAGCCGCAACCTTTCGGAGGAATAGCCATGCGCCGCGTGCTGGCTGGCGTTCTCGCTCATCCACCAGCCGTCGCGAGTCGCGGGCGCGGGTTCGAGCAGGTTGAACGACCAGTTGACCGAACTGATCGGCCCCGGGCGCTTCATCGCGCGCATTGCACCCGGCGGCAGCACATCGCCCAGCAGGATCAGCTCGCTTACCGGATCGAGGCCCTCGCGATCGGTCAGCCGCGCCCAGCGGCGCACCACCGGTTCGCCGGGCCCCTGCTGCTCCTGCGCGCGGAGGATCTCGAAATTGTTCTGGATGAAGGCGGGGCCCTTGCCGTGCATCGCCGGTTCCGCCTCCTCGGGCGGACCGGGCCAGTCGGCGACCGGTGCGGCATCATGTATCGCATTGGCCTCGCGCTCGGTGCCGAACAGCCAGAAGGCGGTGAGCGTGCATTTCCCCTCGCACCAGATCTCGCTGCGCACCTGCGCGACATTGCGGCCCTGCCGTACGATCTCGCGCCGCAGTTCGACCTCGGGGCCGGTCGGCGCGACAAAGGCGACCTGCGCCCCGCGCAAGGGGGGCAGGTCAGGAAAGGCGCGGGCGACCGCGGTATAGGCGATCAGCGCCGAGGCGCCGCCATACAGCGTGCGGCCCTGCATCCAGTGGTCGAGCCCGGAAAAGCGCGTTTCGCCGCCTGCTGCGGTGATCGGATCGAGAAGGTTGGCAATGCTCATGCGCAGGGTCATTGCGCCGATCCCGCCACGCGTCCAGACTGACGTTACGTAAGGCGCGACGAGGCGATTGCCTTTGCCCGCGAGAATCGCTAGTGCGCCGCTTCCCGACCGAGAGGCCGGGCGAGGCCCGATGGCGGAGTGGTTACGCAGAGGACTGCAAATCCTTGCACGCCGGTTCGATTCCGGCTCGGGCCTCCACTTCCCGCGCAACCCGCGAAAGTGCCGCTTTAGCTCAGTTGGTAGAGCACATCATTCGTAATGATGGGGTCACAGGTTCGAGTCCTGTAAGCGGCACCACGACTTCCGCCTCACCCCATCGCCGCGCGACTTCGCCAGGCCGTGAGCGTCCCTCGTTGGGGCGTTCAAGATTCAGCATGACATTTTGCGTAGGGGGATGGTAAGGCCTTGCTTACTACGAGGAAGAGGCCCGGATAACGGGCCCGGCGGATCGCTGACTAAATCGACGAGTGCATGTCATGTGCTGTTGGGGGGGCGATCTGAATGGGCTTGGGCCAGCATATCCACACGAGTTTGAATAGCGGCCACGGCGCCGCTTTCCATCGGGCACGCATGGTCCTGTTCGCCGGGGCGGCGGCGTTCGCGCTGGCCAATCCCGCCTCGGCGCAGGCGCAAGCGGTGCCGAGCCGCGGCGAGCTGACCCCGCCGCAGGCACGCGAACCGGTAGCGCCGCCCACCACGCTGACGATCGACGGGGGTATGGAACGCTCGCCCTGCGCGCTCGATGCGCCCGATCTGGCCGACATCACGGTGACGCTCAATTCGGTGCACTTCACCGGTGCGGACAAGGCACCCGAAGTCGACCTGACGGGATCTTACCAGAGCTATGTGGGCCGCGAACTGCCGATATCGGTGCTGTGCGATGTCCGCGCGGCGGCCAATCAGCGGCTGCAACAGGCGGGCTATCTCGCCACGGTCGAAATCCCCGCGCAGCGGCTGTCCAATGGCGACGCGGAAATGCGGATCGTATTCGGCCGGGTCACCGCATTGCGGGTGCGCGGCGACGCGGGGCCTTCCGAGCAATTGGTGGCGACCTATCTCGAACCGCTGACGCAGGATGCGGTGTTCAACACCAAGCGGGCCGAGCGCTATCTGCTGCTGGCTGACGACCTGCCAGGAGTGGATGTTCGTCTCTCGCTGCGACCTGCCGCGAGCGGCGAGCCGGGCGATCTGGTCGGCGATATCGCAGTGATACGGCGGCGCGGAACGCTCGATCTCAATGTCCAGAACTTCGGTTCCAAGGCGCTTGGCCGGTTCGGCGGGCTGCTGCGCGGCGAGGTCTATGACCTGACCGGGCTGGGCGACCGGACCAGCGTCGCACTGTTCTCCACCGCCGAGTTCGAGGAGCAGAAAACCGTCCAGCTCGGGCACGATTTCGCGATTGGCGGTGATGGGCTGCGGATGTTCGGCCAGTTCACCTATAGCTGGACCGACCCCGATCTCGGCCTGCCGGGTCTCGATATCGAATCCGAAACGCTGTTCGCCTCAGCGGGGCTGTCATACCCGATCCAGCGCAGTCGCAGCACCTCGCATATCCTGAGCAGCGGGTTCGATTACGTCGACCAGGACCTGACGGTGAACGATTTGCGCCTGACGCGCGACCGGGTGCGGACGGTCTTCCTGAGAGTGGATTCGCTCTACGCCGATCCCGACAGCATTGCGGGCGCCAATGGCTTCAGCGCCTTCGAACCTCGGCTTGGCGCGCGCGGCGGGGTCGAGCTGCGCCAGGGGATCGCCATCTTCGATGCCACTCCCGATTGCCGCACCGACCCGCGCACCTGCCTTGTGGCGGGTGTGGCCCCCAACCGGATCGAGGCCGATCCCACGCCCCTGCTGGTGCGGTTCGAAGGTGAGGCCGATTACCGGCCCATACCCGATCTGCGCTTCTCGCTCGGCCTGAATGCGCAATTCACCCGCGACCCGCTGCCCGCTTTCGAAGAGTTCTCCGCCGGCAACTATTCGCTTGGCCGCGGCTACGATCCGGGCAGCATTCTCGGCGATAGCGGCTACGCTCTGTCGTTCGAAATGGGCTATGGTTCGCTGGCTCCCGACGGCCCCGCCAAACTCGCGTGGGAAGGCTATCTCTTCACCGACATGGCCTGGGCCTGGAACGAGGACCCGAGCCGTTCGCCGCTCAATCCCGATCGCCTGTGGTCGGCCGGCGGCGGTATGCGCTTCGCTTATGGCAGCGCGCTGCAGGCCGATGTGGCGGTCGCGGTGCCGCTCGAGAAACCCGATTTCGCTGCCGATCGCGGAGACGTGCGCGTGCTCGTTTCGCTCACCACCCGCCTGCTTCCCTGGAGGTTCTGATATGGCCCGCTCGATCAATCATCGTCTGCCCCTGCTGCTTGGCGGAGCAGGCCTCGCCATGGCCGCGGTTCTGGCGATCCCCTCGCAGGCGCAGGCGGAGGCTTTCAATGGCTTTCCCGAGATAGTGCGGGGCACCGTCGATATCGATCGTACGGTAGCGGGCGTCGACACATTCACGATCACCTCCGCAACCGCGGTGCTCGACTGGTTCCCGTTCGAGGACGACGCGGGCAACGCGCTGATCTTTCTTCCCAATGGCAGAACAGCCTATTTCCAGGACGGACCGGGGCAGGGCGGGTTCGCCGTGCTCAACCGGATCCAGCCTTCGACCAATGGCAATGCGATCGTCTTCCGCGGATCGGTGATCTCGAACTTGCAGGATGCGAGCGGCACTCTCTCGACTGGCGGAATGGTCGCGTTCTATTCACCGACGGGCATTTTGATAGGCGGCAATGCCACTTTCGATGTCGGGCAATTGCTGCTGACCACGCTCGATCCCGATCTCGACAGTTTCGATAGCTTCGCCGCGGGCGGGACACTGCAGCTGATCGGCGCCCAGGGGACGACTGCCAGCATCTCGGTGGGCGAAAACCCACAGATCACGGCCCTCGGTGAAGACAGTTACTTCGTCGTTGCTGCGCCCCAGATCACCATGCGCGGCAGCGCCTATGTCAACGGTTCGAGCGCTTATATCGCTGGCGAGCAGGTCAATCTGACCTACAATAACGGCCTGTTCGACATCGAGATTCCCGTCGGGACGAGCGTCGCCGCGGCGATTGATCACCGCGGATCGACCGGTGGACCATCGAGCCTTGGCGCGGGCGACAACCACGTCATTTACGGTGTCGCACGGGCCGCTGCCGATCCGATCACCATGCTGCTGCGCGGTAATCTGGGCTTCGATACCGCGGCTACTGCCGGGGTGGATAATGGCGATATCATCCTCTCGGCCGGCTACGACGTCTTCGGTCGGGATGTGACGACCGGCGCAGTGAACGACACCGCCGTCATGGAATCGATTGCGCTGTCCGGTGCGTCGAGCCTGAGCTCGAGCGTGTTCGCGGGCGCGACGGGCGGCTTTACTGCCAATTCGAACGGCGGGGCGATCGATTTCGACGATGGCCTCACTGTCGAAGCTGCCCGGTCGATCGAGTTACACGCCCGCAACGGGCACGACATTTCGATCACCGGGGATGCTTCGCTGTTGTCTCGCGGGACGATCGCGACCTCGCTCGATGTAGTTGGAGGTGCGATCGACCTCATCGCCCGCGCAGGGTCTGCCGTGAACGTGACCGGGGATTTGAGCGCAGACGCGTCGCCGCTCCAGCTCTCCGGCGATGCTACCGGGGGCGATATCGACCTGCTGGGCAATGGCGGCACGATTTCGATCGGGGGCGACGTCAGCCTGTTGGCGCAGGCCAACTTGCGGCTTGGGACGGGCGCGGTCGGCGATGGCTTTGGCGGAACCGCGCGCCTCTACGCATTGAACAATGGGTCGATCGATGTCGGGGGATCGCTGGAGATCGATACCGATGCCCTCGGTAATGATTTCGCCGGCAGCATGGCGACCGGCGGCCGCAGCGAAGTCGTTGTGCGAAGCGGTGGGCGGATCGATGTTGCGGGCGATGCATCGCTCGATGCGAGCGGCCTGGGCGGTGATGCCGACGGGGCACTGGGGGTGATCGACGGGGGCGCGGGCACCGGGGGCCTCGCCAATGTCGATGCGCGGGACGGGACAATCACGTTTGGCGGCTCGCTTTCGGTCAATGCGCTGGGCCAGGGCGGGGAAGGGGCGAGCGCATTCAATGGCGGACCGGGCGACACGGGCGGTCTCGGCCGCGGCGGCGAAGCGCTGGTCAACACTATCGACGGAACGATCACGATCGCCGGCATCGCCACGCTTCGCGCGAGCGGGAGAGGCGGCGAAGGCGGCTCTGGCGGTGCGGGCATCGGCGGAGTGTCGCAGGTCTTCGCCGATGGCACGGGAGCGATCAGCACGGGAGGTGTCACCGCCTCCGCTATCGGTCTGGGCGGTGATGGCCTGGCCTCCGACGGCGCGGGCGGCGATGGCGAAGGCGGGCGGGCGATCATCCTAACCCAAGGCACCGGGGATATCGTGCTGAGCGGCAACGCCAACCTTCTGGCCGACGGTACCGGCGGCGATGGACATGTGGGCGGCGACGCCACTGGCGGCAATGCGGGAGTACTGGCGGTCTTCGGCAGTATCGCGGTCGACGGCAATGCCTCCTTGTCGGCGCTGGCGACCGGCGGCGATGCCGCTGTCGGCTTCGGCGGTACCGGCGGCAATGCGCTGGGCGGCACCGCCTATATCCAGGCCGATGGTTCGCAAGTGCTTGCCGCCAGCCTGACGATCGGCGGCAACGCCTCGATGAACGCCTCGGGTGTCGGCGGGGACGGCGGCGAAGGCGATGGCAGCACGATCGCCGCCGGTGCGGGCGGCAATGGCACGGGGGGCACCTTCCAGGGAACGCCCGGTTCGGGCGGCGCCTTCGCGCTGGCCGGCCGCGACAATGCCACGCTCACGGTCGGGGGCAGCACCGCGCTTTCGGCGAGCGGACTCGGCGGCACGGGCGGCTCCGGCGGTACCGGACAGGCCGGCGGCGCCGGTGGGTCGGGCGTGGGTGGTACCACGCAAGCCGGCACATTCAGCGGCCGCGGCGATGGATCGCTCGGCGAAGGGCTGGCCGAGTACGATACGCTGACGCTCGAAGCAGGCGGCTTCGGCGGCGATGGCGGATCGAGCGCGGTTGCTCTTGGCACCGGCGGAATCGGTGTGGGCGGCTTCGCAGGCGTGTTCGCCAACGCTTCGCAGGTCGACGCAGGAAGCATTTCGACCCGCGCCGATGGCATCGGCGGGGATGGCTCGACCGGCGGTGACGGCTTCGGCGGCAATGCCGGGATCGGGATCGTCGGCGGCACGCTCAACGCCCTGTCCCTCGTCGGCACTGCCCAGGGCACCGGTGGCAATGGAACGATGGGCGATGGCGGGGCCGGGCGCGCGGGCGAAGTCTCGATCGACAGCGATTCGATCCTGAACGTGACGGGCGACATCCAGTATTCCGCGACCGGCAGCGGCGGCGCGTCGGAAACGGGCGATGGCGGCCTGGCGCTGGGCGGGGTTGCCAGCATAACCACATCGGGCACCGCGATCCTCACGGTCGGCGGAGGAGTCGTCCTCAACTCCTTCGCGAACGGCGGGGCCGGGGCTGTCGGCGGGGATGCGACAGGCGGGACTTCCTTCATCGATGTACGGGAAGGCGCTGCGAACCTTGCGGGCCCGACCACTCTCGATGCGAACGCCACCGGAGGCGAGTCGGCTGACGGCGATGGCGGGAGCGGGACCGGCGGTCTGGCCTATGCGCGCAGCCGGGACGGTGGCAGCCTGTCCTTCGGGAATGCAACGCTCACCGCCAACGGGATCGGCGGCTTCGACGCGGCAGGTGTGCGATCGGGTGGCGCAATCGGCGGCCTGGTCCAGGTCCTGGCAACCGCCGAAGCTGCTATCGAGGCGGATTTCCTGCGGCTGGAAGCGCTTGGCGCGGATACCGCCGGGGCGTTCGAAATCATCGCCAATGGCGGGACGATTGCGCTCGACCAGCTTGTCGCCCGCGCGGTCGGCGCCAGCGCGGGGGATGCATCGCTGATCCGTGCTGCGGGCGGCGCGATCCCGATAACGGGATCGGCGCAGATCGAGCTCACCGGCGATCTCGACATCGTTACGGCGAACGGCGGGCTGATCGGCGGACCGAGCATCGGCGCTCCCACTGCGCTTATCGATATCTCGACCGCGGGCACTGTCACCATCGACGGCGACAATGACGACCAGATCGGTTTCGGCGGGCAGGATGTGTTCATCCTTTCCAGCGAACTCGATATCCTCGCAGGCGCACGGATCGGGGCCGAGTTCCTCAATCTCGTCGTGTTCGGCAATGACGCGATGACCGTGCTTGGCGGGACTGGCGATACCGAGGGTTACACGCTTACTCAGGCCGAGCTTGGGCGGATCGATGCGAGCGCTGCCTATTTCGGCGCCTCTTTCGAGGGCGTGGCGTCGGACGATCTGCTGATCCGGGACACGACCATTTTCGGTTCTCTGGACGATGGGGTGGCCAATGTGTTTATCGGCGCAGGCGGAGTGGTCCGCGTCGAAGGCATACTTGCCTATGTCGATGCGGCCCCGACCGATGAATTGTCCATCCTGGCGCAGCGGCTCGAAATCGTGACCCCGGGCGGGATCGGCATCGTCGATTCGCAGGACAATCCAACCGGGCGGTTCAGCTTCTTCGGCAACGACTTCTGGATGGCCGATGCGGAAACCATCGCGCAGCTTCGGGGCGACGTCGGCTTTGCCGGGCGCGACGCGCTGCTCGCGACCGCCGCCGCGGGCAGTTCCGATCCGCTCGGCTATCTGCGCGCCGGGGACGTCCTGCTCGCGGTCGGCAGCAGCCTGCTGGTTCGCAATACGGGAACGAGCCAGGCGCCGGCGGGCATTACCGTCACCGGCGATCTGGCGATCGCCAGCTTCGCCAATGACGACCAGCAAACCCCCTCGGGCGGGGCACTCGATGTATTTGCCTACGGCCGCAGGCTGAACGGCGATGGCAGTTTCGTCACCGGCGAGGAGTTCTTCACCCAGGTCGATTTCCATACCGAAGAGAATGACGACGGACTGGTCACGACCTACACCGGCGCGTCGCAACTGAACGATTGCGCGATCAACACTGCGCAATGCGCCGGGGTCGAACCGCCGCCGCCCGATACGCGCGAAGAGGTGCTCGATGAAATCGACGAGAAAGCGCCGGCGGCTGCGGTGACGACCACCGCAGTGATCGCGGCCGCACCGGTCGAGCAGAGCGAACAGGACAGCAATGTCGAGTTCGGGGCCGACTTCCCCGGGCTGCTCAGCGCCTCGCTGATCGGCGAACAGGGCGCAATCGACGATCCGGTCGCCAGCGGCGGCGACATCGCGCTCTATGGCGCGGGCGAGGAAGCCCCAGAGCAGGACGACGAAACCGCGGAGGATTCCGATGCGCAGTAAAACCTGGACCGCCATCGCGGCATGCAGCGCAGCGGCGGTGATGCTCTCGGCCCCGCTCCAGCCCGTTGCAGCGCAGAATGGCGAGCGTCCGGTCAGCTATAGCGACACCTTTCCGATCGGAGCCAACGGCCTGTGCGAAGCGCAGATCATGCCGCCGCAGACGGGTGCCGGACTGTTCGACCGCGGATATACGATCGTCTGCCGCGATGCAGCAGCCCCCGTGGGCTCGCTGTGGGTCCTGCGTGATGCGCAGATTGCGGATGCGTCGGCGCGGTTCCTGCCCTCGGCCGAATGCCGCGAAGGCGACGGAACCGCCGTGCCCGACGCGCTGGGCGACAGCGAAAGCTTTTCCTGCAGCGATAGCGATCTGGGGACGCGGCGTATCCTTGTGGCCGGCGAGGTAGGCGGGCGGCTCTACGCCGGCGAAGCCATCGCGGCCTATTCCGATGCCGTGCGGTTGGGGATCGCCACGCTCGTCAACGACCGCCCCGTCCAGGGCAATGTCGAGATTCCGCTCACCGAAACCGGGGATGCGGTCGCCTTCGCCCGCGCACAGGCGCGCGCGCTCGCCTCGGATGCGGTGATCGCCGAAGCCTACCGCCGCAGCAATAGCGGCGATTTTGCCGAAGCCGCCGAATTTTTTGCCGCGACCGCCGCCACTGCCGAAGGCAACAATGCACTCGAAGCACGTCTCAATGCCGCGCTCCTGCAATCGAATCTCGGCAATTTTGCCGAGGCCGCGCGAGGTTTCGCAAGCGTGCGCGGGCAGGTCGGCGGGGATCCCGTGCTGGCGCGCCTGCTGCGCAATTACGAGGCGATCGATGCGCTGAATGCCGGGGCGCCGCAGGTGGCGCTCGACATTATCGAGCGCCCGCTCGCCACCGGAGCGACGTCGCAGGATGCGCTGGCGGGGCTGGAAATCACCGATGCGCTGGCCGCACGGCTGTCGGCCGAACAAACGAGCGCGCTGGACGATGTCGGCGGGCTCTCCGCGCTCGAGCGCGCCGACCTGCTCGACGGGCAGACCGACTATCTCGCAGCCACCGCCTTGCGCCTGCTCGGGCGCAAGGGTGAAGCCGGGCAGCGCCTCGCCGATGCCGACACGGGTCTGGCGGGTGTTCGTGGTGGCTCGGTCCGCTCGATCCTGTGGCTGCGCGCGCAGGTGATGGGCGAACTGGCCGACCTGGCCGAGGACAAGGACGACGTCGGCGCCGCCGAGGCCTATCATGGCCAGGCGATCGCGTTGCTTGAGACCAATTACCCCAATTCCCCGGCGCTGCTGAGCAGCAAGGCGCAGTTTGCCGGCTATCTGGCCCGCAGCGGGCGGACCCAAGAAGCGCTCGCTGCCTACCGCGATCTGGTGGGCGATGCGCAGGGCAAGCCCGCGCCCGCCCTGCGCCGCTTGCTGGTGCCGTTCTTCGATCTGCTGACCAGCGACGGGGATGGCGGAGCGGAGGCTGCGGCGGACATGTTCCTTGCCAGCCAGCTGCTGCAACGCCCGGGTCTGGCACAAACCCAGGCCGTGCTCGCGCGCGAGCTATCGGGCGGGAGCGACGAAGCCTCGCAACTGTTCCGCAAGGCGGTCAATGTCGGGCGTTCGGTCGAACAATTGCGCAATCGCGTGGCGCTGCTCGAAGGGCAGGCGGCCGCCGATCCGCTGGTGGCCGAACGGTTGACCGCGCAGCGCGCTGCGCTCGCGCAGCTCGAGACGCAGCAATTGGCGATCCAGGACAGTCTGGGCGAATACCCCCGCTTCCGCGCGGTGTCCGATGGCCGTGTCACGCTGGAGGAATTGCAGCAGACGCTGCGGCCGGGCGAAGGCTATCTCAAGCTGGCGACGCTGGACGGCGCGACTTTCGCCATCTTCGCCACGTCGGAGATGGCGCGCGCCTATCGCGCCGGTGTCGATCCCGAGGCACTCGAGGCCGAGGTGGACGAATTGCGCGCCACCATCGCCTATGTCGAGAACGGGCAGACGCTGACCTTTCCCTTCGACATCGAGAAATCGCGCGCGCTGTACAAGGCACTGCTCGAACCCGTCGATGGCGAGGTCAAGGCGCTCGAACATCTCGTATTCGAACCCGATGGCGCGATGCTGCGGCTGCCCGCGAACCTGCTGGTCGCCGATGACGCCAGCGTCGATCGCTATGTCGAGCGGATCGCGCAGGGCGGCGACGATTACGATTTCACCGGGACCAACTGGCTGGGGCGCGAGGTCAGGATCACGACTACCGTTTCCCCCTCGGCCTTCCGCGATGTTCGCCGTGCTCCCGGCTCCTCCGCGGTCCGCGAATATATCGGGTTCGGCGAGAACACGCCGCTGACCCAGGAGCGCGGGACGCTCGGCACGCGTGCGGCGCTGGCCGGAGGCGCGGACTGCCTGTGGGCCCCGTCGATCTGGGACTACCCGATCAAGGCCGACGAACTCTACGCTGCCTCGCGCAGCCTGGGTGCGGGCACCGCGCAGGAGCGGATCGTTACCGGTGACACCTTCACCGATACCGCGGTTCTCGGGATGGAGGATCTCGACCAGTATCGCATCCTCCATTTCGCCACGCACGGCCTCGTGACCGCACCGCAGCCCGAATGCCCGCCGCGCCCGGCGCTGCTGACCTCGTTCGGCGACGAGCAGTCCGATGGCCTGCTGTCTTTCGCGGAGATCTTCGATCTCAAGATCGATGCCGATCTGGTCATTCTCTCGGCCTGCGACACGGCGGGAGAGGCGACGCTCGGCGCCACGCGCGAAGCGGGCGTCAGCGGGGGCGGGTTTGCTCTCGATGGATTGGTTCGCGCCTTTGTCGGCGCGGGCGGCCGGACCGTCGTTGCCAGCCACTGGCCGGTTCCGGACGATTACGACGCGACCAACCGGTTGATCGATGGCTTCTTTTCAGTCGCACCGGGGACTTCGCTGGCCGAAGCCATGCGCCAGTCGCAGGGCCGACTGATGGACCAGAGCGAAACCTCGCATCCGTTCTACTGGTCAGCATTCGCGATCGTCGGCGATGGCGGCGCGCAATTGCGCAACTGAGCCCGCCAGATAACATGCGGACGCTGCCGGACAGCTGGCCGTGAAATGAAAAGGGGCGCCGTGTGGCGCCCCTTTTTTCTACTTCAGCGGGAGGATTTTGCCGATGATGTAATCGGCGGCTTCTTCCGGTGACATCTCGACCGTGTTGACCCGTATTTCGGGGTCCTCGGGGGCTTCATAGGGGCTGTCGATCCCGGTGAAGTTCTTGAGCTTGCCTTCGCGGGCCTTCTTGTACAGCCCCTTCACATCGCGCGCCTCGGCCACTTCCAGCGGCGTATCGACATGGATTTCGATGAACTCGCCGCTATCGATCATGTCGCGCACCAACTTGCGGTCGGCCCGGAAGGGGCTGATGAAGGCGGTGAGGACAATCAGTCCCGCATCGGTCATCAGCTTGGCCACCTCGCCGATACGGCGGATGTTTTCGATCCGGTCGCTCTCGGTAAAGCCCAGGTCCTTGTTGAGACCGTGGCGGACATTGTCGCCATCGAGCAGGAAGGTGTGGCGGTTCATGATCGCCAGCTTCTTCTCGACTTCGTTGGCGATGGTCGATTTGCCCGAACCCGACAGGCCGGTGAACCACAGTACGCGCGGCGTCTGGTTCTTCATCGCGGCGTGATGGTCACGCGTGATGTCGGTCGCCTGCCAATGGACGTTCTGGCTGCGGCGCAGGCTGAAGTGGAGCATCCCCGCCCCGACCGTGTGGTGGGTGATCTTGTCGATCAGGATGAACCCGCCCAGCGCGCGGTTGTCGGTATAGGGATCGAACACGATCCGCTTGTCGGTGGTGATCTCGCACACGCCGATCTGGTTGAGATGCAGCGTCTGCGAGGCGAGGTGCGATCCCGAGCCCGACGGATTGTTGACGTCGATCTCGAACTTGGGCTCGGCCACGGTCGCGCTGACCATTTGCGAGCCAAGCTTGAGCCAATAGGCGCGCCCGACGACGAGCGGTTCGTCGTCCATCCACACGATCGTCGTCTCGAACTGGTCGGCGACTTCGGGCGGGCTGTCCGCAGCCGCGAGCACATCGCCGCGCGAACAGTCGATTTCGTCGGCGAGCGTGATGGTCACCGACTGGCCCGCGACCGCTTCGTCGAGATCGCCGTCCATGGTCACGATCGACTTGACCGTGCTCGTCTTGCCGGAGGGCAGCGAGCGCAGCTCGTCACCCGGCTTGACGGTGCCGGTGGCGATCTGGCCGGAGAAGCCGCGGAAGTCGAGATTGGGGCGATTGACCCACTGCACGGGCATGCGGAAAGGCTTGGCCTGGTTGGCGGTGTTGTTGACCTCGATGGTTTCGAGGTGGTCGATCAGCACCGGGCCATCGTACCAGTCGGTGTTTTCCGAGCGCGTGGTGATGTTGTCGCCCGCAAGGCCCGACATCGGGATGGCGGTAAAGGTCTCGATCCCGATGCTCTTGGCGAAGGCCGCGTAATCGGCGACGATCGCGTCGAACCTGGCCTGGTCGTAATCGATCAGGTCCATCTTGTTGACCGCCAGCACCAGGTTCTTGATGCCGAGCTGGTGGCACAGGAAACTGTGCCGCTTGGTCTGGACCAGCACACCCTTGCGCGCATCGATCAGGATCGCGGCGCAATCGGCGGTCGAGGCACCGGTCACCATGTTGCGGGTATATTGCTCGTGCCCCGGGCAGTCGGCGACGATGAACTTGCGCTTCTCGGTCGCGAAAAAGCGATAAGCGACATCGATCGTGATGCCTTGTTCGCGCTCGGCGGCGAGCCCGTCGACCAGCAGCGCGAAGTCGATCTCCTGCCCCTGCGTGCCCACCTTCTTGCTGTCGTTCTCGAGCGCGGCGAGCTGGTCTTCGAAGATCATCTTCGAATCGTAGAGCAGGCGGCCGATGAGCGTCGATTTGCCATCGTCCACGCTGCCGCAGGTGATGAAGCGCAGCATCGACTTGTTCTGGTGCTGCTCGAGATAGGCCTCGATATCGTCGGCAATCAACGCGTCGGTCTTGTAGATGGGATCGGTCATCAGAAATAACCCTCCTGCTTTTTCTTCTCCATCGACGCGTCACCCGCGTCCTTGTCGATCACGCGGCCCTGTCGCTCGCTGGTGGTGGTGAGCAGCATTTCCTGCACCACTTCCTGCAAGGTGGCGGCCTCGCTCTCGACCGCGCCGGTCAGCGGGAAGCAGCCCAGCGTGCGGAAACGGATCGAGCGTTCGGTAATCTCGGGCCGGTACCCCATTACCTTCTCGAGCCGCTCGAGGTCGTCGGCCATGAACAGCCCGCCCTCATGCTCGTAGGTCGGGCGTTTGGCGCTGAAATAGAGCGGCACGATCTCGATATTCTCGGCCATGATGTACTGCCAGATGTCGAGCTCGGTCCAGTTGGACAGCGGGAAGACGCGAATGCTCTCGCCCTTCTTCTTGCGCGCGTTGTAGATGTTCCACAGCTCGGGGCGCTGGTTTTTCGGGTCCCAGCCATGCGTCGCGGTGCGGAAGGAGAAGATGCGTTCTTTCGCGCGGCTCTTTTCCTCGTCGCGCCGCGCACCGCCGAAGGCGGCATCGAACCCGTGCTTGTCGAGCGCCTGCTTGAGCCCTTCGGTCTTCCACATGTCGGTATGCAGCGGGCCGTGATCGAAGGGATTGATCCCGCGCTCCTCGGCCTCGGGATTCTGATAGACGATCAGGTCCATCCCGGCGTCCCGCGCTGCCTTCTCGCGCAGCTTGTACATGTCCTGGAATTTCCAGGTCGTATCGACATGCATCAGCGGGAAGGGCGGGGGCGAGGGGTAGAAGGCCTTCTTGGCGAGGTGCAGCATCACGGCGCTGTCCTTGCCGATCGAATAGAGCATCACCGGCTTGTCTGCCTCGGCGGCGACTTCGCGCATGATGTGGATGCTCTCGGCTTCTAGCCGCTGGAGATGGGTCAGGGTTTTGGGGTCGGTCATGAAGGGGTTCCTCAAGTCTTGCCCCCCCCGCTTACCGCTCCATGCGAAGGATGGACCTCCCATTTGGGAGGTAGTAAGGCGATCGCATGCGTATCCCCAATCTCGGCGAGACGGAACTCCTCGTGCCGCTCCATTCGGGCGTGTTCGAACAGCCCATGTGGCAGACCTTCCTGCGCCAGTTGCGGCGGGTGTGCACCGCCGACGGTGTGGCGATCCGGTTCCGTAGTGCGGGCGAGGAGGGCCTTGTCACCTTGGCCGATGGCGTAGTCGGCGCTTTCGCAGAGAGCGATATGCGCGAGGCGCGGGTCTATGCGGGGGAGGAACTGGGCCATCCCGAAGGAGGCTTGCGTGCGGTGCGCGTGGGAAGCGGCGAGCTTAACCTCGTGCTGTGCGTTGCCGCACCCCAAGCGCCCGGCGCCGAGATCGCCAGCCTGCTATCGGCGCTGGTGCCGCATCTTCGGGTCGCGCTGCAGGTCGTCTCCGCGCTCGAACGCGAACGCGGTCGCGCGTCGGTCGGCGCGGAAGCCTTTCGGCGGATGAATTTCGGCTGGATCGCGGTGGACCGGCGCTGCCGGATCGTCGATCTTGATGCCCAAGCCGGACGGTTGCTCGAACGTACGGGTGCGCTGCGGCGCGGCCCCTACGATCGGCTGGTTCCCGGCTCCCCGGCGGTCGATCGCCAGCTGACGGCACTGATCCGGGCGATGGCGACCGACCCGCGCCACCGCCCGCGTGCGATCAATCTGAGCCAGGACCCGTGGATCGATATTCTCGTCGCGCCGATGCGGGTCGATACGCTGGCGGGTGAGGGCAAGGCGGTTGCGGTGGTCTATCTGCGCGGCGACCGGTCATCGAGCGCGGACCGGCACGAACAATTGGTCGATCTATTCGATCTCACCCCCGCCGAAGCGCGGCTGGCATGGTCGCTGGCGCAGGGGCTCTCGATCACCGAGGCCGCGCAGGCGCACGGTCTGACGGTGGAGACCGCGCGCTATTATTCGAAGAAGATTTACGCCAAGACGGGCGCGCGCGGGCAAGTCGATCTGGTGCGCAATATCCTGACCGGGGTGCTCGCGCTCGCCTAGTCGGTACGCGCGGTGAGGTCGGACCAGAAGGCATCCGCGCCGCGCGCAATCACGCGCGCGCCGAGCTTGCCGCTCCAATGCGCGTCGTTGCCGAATTCGGAACGCCATTGCCACAGCCGCCGCGTTAGCGGATGCAGGCCGTATTCCTGCGTGAACCCGATGGCGCCGTGGACTTGATGCGCGACTGTGGTGCCCACTTCGACGGCGCGATTGGCGCGCAGTTTGGCAGCGGCAAACTCGAATTCGGCATCCCCCCGATCGAGCGCCTGCGCTGCTCCCATGGCCGCGCAATTGGCCGCCGCGGCCTCGCAGGCAAAGCTCGCCAGCGATTGCTGGACGGCCTGGAATTTGCCCAGCGGGCGGCCGAACTGCACACGGTCATTGGCATAGGCGACCGACAGCGCCAGCGCGGCGTCGAGCGCGCCGGCGATCTGCGCGACGCGGGCGAAGGCCATCAGGCCAAACCACTGGTCGCTTTCCCGCCCGGCCACGCGCGCGATAATCGCGTTGGGCAAGTCGATCCCGAGCGCGTGATAGCCCGCCAGCCGGAAGACGGTCAGCGCATCCATCCAACTGCCGCCAAACCCGCCATCCGCTTCGGGCACCAGCAGCGCGGGGAGGCCGAGTTCGTCGAGCCGGTTGCCGTCGCGCTCGATCGTCGCGGCAGGGCCCAGTTCGGCGAACAGCGGATCGACCATTTCGGCCAGCATGCGTCTGGTATCGCTCATCGCAGCCCCAGCCCCCGGGCGATGATGCCCTTGATGATCTCGCGCGTGCCGCCGCGCAGCGAAAAGCTGGGGCTGACCTGCAAGAGATAGAAACAGACATCGCGCAGCGTGGCGGCGTCGGTATCGCCAAGATCCGCAGCCGCCTGGACCAGTTGCGGGATCGCCTGCTCGTAGGAATTGCCAAGGTCCTTGACCATGGTTGCTTCAAGCGCCGGGTCTTCGCCCCGCGCCAGCTTGGCCGCGACCGACGCGCTCATCAGCCGGAGCGTCCAGGCATCTGCCGTCAGCCGACCGATCAGCTGCTGCAACGCCATGTCCTGTTTCGCACCGGCATAGCGGACGAGTTCGAGGAACAGCACCATCGAGGACAGATAGCGTTCGGGCCCGGCGCGTTCGAGCGAGAGCTCGGCAGTGGCCTGCTTCCAGCCCTCGCCTTCGGTCCCGAGGAGCGCGGTTTCGGGTAGTCGCACATCCTCGAAGAACACCTCGTTGAATTCATGCGCGCCGGTGAGGTCGATGATCGGTTTTACGCTGACCCCGGGCGTGTCCATCGGGACGACGAATTGCGACAGCCCCTGCTGCCGCTCGCTGCCCGCTTCGCTGCGTACCAGCGCAATCATGAAATGGCTGACATGCGCGCCGGTGGTCCAGACTTTCTGGCCGTTGAGCACCCAGCCATCGCCATCGCGCCGGGCCGCGGTGCGCACCGAGGCGAGGTCCGAACCCGACCCCGGTTCGCTTAAACCGATGCAGGCGAAGGCTTCGCCGCGCGCGATGGCGGGCACCCAGCGGCGTTTCAGTTCCTCGTTTCCGAGCCGCAGCAACAGCGGTCCGCTCTGCCGGTCCGCAATCCAGTGCGCCCCCACCGGCGCGCCCGCGGCAAGCAATTCCTCGATCACCACATAGCGTTCGAGCTGGCTGCGTTCGTGTCCGCCATATTCCTTCGGCCAGGTCATGCCGAGCAGTCCGGCTTCGCCCAGCTTTTTGCTGAACTGCGGGTTCGCCTTGGTCCAGGAGTTTGCCCGCCGTACCGGATCGCGCTCCCCATGCTCGGCCACCAGCGCGCGCACCTGCTCGCGCAGCGCAGGCGCGGTTTCGGGCCAATCGACCGCTTCGGTCACAAAGGTCTGCATCGCTCTCCTCTTCGGTGTCTCTCTCCCCAATTTGGAGCCGCACCGCAAGACCCGTTGCATCGAGCAACGAATTTCGACAGTGTGAGGCCAAGGGACGAATCCCAGATTTGCGCGAGGAGAGAGACGATGACCGACTACAAGAACCTGATCGACGGCAAGATGGTCGACAATGGCCAATGGCTGGAGGTGCTCAACCCCGCCACCGAACAGGTCGTCGGCCGCGTGCCGTCCTGCGGCAAGGAAGAACTCGACAGCGCCGTCGCTGCCGCACGCCGCGCCTTCACCCAGTGGAAGAAGACCACCGCCGAAGAACGGCAGCAGGTCGTCCAGGGGATTTCCGCCGCGATCAAGGAGAACGCCGACGAGCTCTACCGCTTGCTGACCAGCGAGCAGGGCAAGCCGCATGCGCAGGCGCAGCAGGAAATCTACGGCGCGGCGGGCCTCGCCGCCGCCCAGTCGACGCTCACGCTCGACGATGTGATCAACCAGGACGACGACACCCGCCTGTCGCGCACGCGGCGCGTGCCGGTGGGCGTGGTCGGCGGCATCGTGCCGTGGAACTTCCCGATCATGATGGCGATCCAGAAGATCGTCCCGGCGCTGGTCGCGGGCTGCACCATCGTGCTCAAACCGTCGCCCTTCACCCCGCTCACCACGCTGCGGGTGGCCGAACTGATCAAGGATGTCGTGCCCGCAGGCACGGTGAACATCATCACGGGTGAAGACACGCTCGGCCCGCTGATCACCGAGCATCCCGATATCGACAAGATCACCTTCACCGGTTCGACCGCCACGGGCAAGAAGATCATGGAAGGCGCATCGGGCGATCTCAAGCGCATCACGCTGGAACTGGGCGGCAATGACGCCTCGATCGTGCTGCCCGATGCGGACGTCCAGAAGGTCGCCGAACAGCTGTTCTGGTCGAGCTTCTCCAACGCCGGCCAGGTCTGCATCGCCGCCAAGCGGATCTACATTCACGAGGATATCTACGACGACCTGTCGAAGGCGATCGCGGATTATGCCAAGACCGTGGTCGTCGGTGACGGTTCGCAGCAGGGCACGGGCGTCGGGCCGATCCAGAACAAGAAGCAGTACGAGCGCGTGCTCGACCTGATCCAGGACGCCAAGGACAATGGCTACAAGTTCCTCACCGGGGGCGACAAGGATCCCTCGGGCACGGGCTATTACGTGCCGATCACCATCCTCGACAATCCGCCCGAGGATGCGCGCATCGTGGCCGAGGAACAGTTCGGCCCGGTCATGCCGCTGATGAAGTTCGCCAGCGTCGACGAAGTGATCGAGCGCGCGAACAATTCGGAATACGGTCTGGCCGGTGCGGTCTGGACCAAGGATACCGACAAGGGCGTCGAAATCGCCGAACAGCTCGAAACCGGGACCGTCTGGATCAACGAGTTCATGCAGCTGTCGCCCTTCGCGCCCTTCGGCGGGCACAAGCAGTCCGGCTTCGGCGCCGAATACGGTATCGATGGGCTGAAGGAATTCACCTATCCGCAGGTGATCACGGTCAAGCGCGACGCCGCCGTCTGATCGATATGCTTACTCCGGGCGGGGCGGGCCGAACCCGCCGCCGCCCGGGGTCAGCACCACGAAAGTATCGCCCGGCTGCATCTCGGCACTGGCTGTAGCCCCCAGATCCTCGCGCGACCCGTCCGCGCGCTCAACCCAGTTGCGGCCCGGCGCGGCATCATGCCCGCCGGCAATGCCGCGCGGCGCGATCACCCGCCGGTTGGCGAGCATGTTGGCGTGCATCGGTTCGAGGAAGGTGATCCGCCGTTCCACCCCGTCGCCGCCGTGAAATTCGCCATCACCCCCCGACCCCGCGCGGATCGCGAAAGCATCGACCCGCACGGGTAGGCGGGTTTCGAGGATTTCGGGATCGGTCAGGCGCGAATTGGTCATATGCGTCTGCACCGCGCTGGTGCCATCGTGGTCCGGCCCCGCGCCCGAGCCGCCGCAGATCGTCTCGTAATATTGGTCGGTCCCGTCGCCGAAGGTGAAGTTGTTCATCGTCCCCTGGCTGGGTGCCAGGCGGCCGGTGGCCGCAAACAGCGTATCGGTCACGACCTGGCTGGTCTCGACATTGCCCGCCACCACTGCGGCACCCGGTTGCGGATCCAGCATCGAGCCGGGCGGCACGACAAGTTCGATCGGCCGCAGGCACCCATCGTTCATCGGGATGGCATCGTCGATCAGGGTGCGCACGACATACAGCGCGGCGGCGCGGGTGATCGATCGCGGCGCATTGAAATTGTCGGGCAGCTGGTCGCTGGTGCCGGAGAAGTCGAACACTGCCGAGCGATTCGCACGGTCGATGCGGATGGCAACCTTGACCACCGCGCCATTGTCCATCGGATAGGCAAATTCGCCGTCTTGTAGCCGGTCGAGCAATCGCCTCACGCTTTCTTCCGCATTGGCGAGGACATGGTCCATATAGGCTGCAACCACGGCCGGACCATTGTCGCGCGCGGCAAGGCACAGCAGCTCGGCCCCTCTCGAACAGGCGGCCAACTGCGCGCGCAAATCCGACAAATTGCGATCGGGATTGCGAGCGGGGAAGCTTCCGGCCGCCAGCTGATCGCGTATGGCCCGTTCGCGAAACACGCCTTCGTCGACCAGCAGGAAGTTGTCGATCAGGACGCCTTCCTCCTCGATCGTGCGACTGGTGGGCGGCATCGATCCGGGCGCGATCCCGCCGATGTCCGAATGATGCCCGCGCGCGGCGACGAAGGCATCGGGCGCGTCGCCGTCGTCGCCATAGAACACCGGCACGATCAGCGTGATGTCGGGAAGATGTGTCCCCCCGCGATAGGGATCGTTGAGGACATAGGCGTCGCCGCGGCGGAAACCGCGCCCGTCCCGCCGCGCGCCGCGGGCCTCGATCACCCGCGCGATACTGTCGCCCATGCTGCCGAGATGCACCGGAATATGCGGGGCATTGGCGATCAGCGCGCCTTCGGCATCGAACAGCGCGCAGGAGAAATCGAGCCGTTCCTTGATGTTTACCGAGGTCGCGGTCGATTGCAGTACGACGCCCATTTCCTCGGCGATGGCCATGAACAGATTGTTGAAAATCTCGAGCCGGACCGGATCGGCTTCGGTGCCCAGCGCGCGGTCGCGGCGCAGCGCTTGCCGGCGCGTCAGCACCAGACTTCCCTCTTCCGCGATCTGTGCCTGCCAGCCCGGTTCGACCACTGTGGTCGATCCCGGGTCGATCACCAGCGCGGGGCCCTCGACGCGGTCGCCCGGGGCCATCGCAGCGCGCGCGACGGTGTGCCAGGTGCCCGAGGCCGCGCCGGACATGGCGACCGGAGCCGGCTGGACATGCCCGAGGCCGCCCGTATGCCCGCTGGCCTCCACGCTGAGCGCTTCGACGATGATCGGGGCCTCGGCATCAGAATAGCCGAAGCGTTGGCGATGGAGCGCGCGGAAGGCGGGGGCCATCGCTTCGGGCCCCTCGCAGGGGATGGGCAGCAGGCTATCGCTGCCCGCAAACCGCAGCCGCGCATGGCATTCCACCGTAACGGCATCCGCCGCGATGCCCTGTTCGACCAGCGCCGCGCGGGCATCCTGTTCGAGCGCGCGCAGGTCGCCGGAGAAATCCTCTTCCAGCCCGCGTACGATGCTCACTTCGCGGATCGCCTTCACCGGCGCCAGACCGATGCCATAGGCCGAGAGTATCCCCGCGAGCGGGTGGACGAGCACGGTCTCCATGCCCAGCTCGTCGGCGACCCGGCAGGCGTGCTGGCCGCCGGCACCGCCGAAACAGGCGAGCGCATAGGTTGTGACATCGTGGCCGCGCGCCACGCTGATCTTGCGAATGGCATTGGCCATATTGTCGACCGCGATGGCGAGAAAGCCTTCGGCAATCGCGGCAAGGTCCTGCGGCTCGGGCAGCGCCGCAGCCACTGCTTCCAGCCGGGCCCGCGCCGCATCGGGGTCGAGCGGCTGGTCGCCGCCGGGCCCGAACACGCGGGGGAAGAACGCCGGATCGATCCGGCCGAGAAAGAGATTGCAGTCGGTCACCGTCAGCGGTCCGCCCTTGCGATAACAGGCGGGGCCGGGATCGGCGCCTGCGCTTTCCGGCCCGACGCGGAAGCGCCCGCCATCATAACGGCAGATCGATCCGCCGCCCGCCGCCACGGTGTGAATCTGCATCATCGGTGCGGCCACGCGCACGCCCGCAACCACGCTGTCGCCGGTCAGCTCGTATTCGCCCGCGTAATGCGCCACATCGGTGCTGGTCCCGCCCATGTCGAACCCGATCAGCCGGTCGTGCCCGAGCGGAGTGCTTGCGGCGACCATCCCGACCACGCCCCCTGCGGGGCCCGAAAGGATCGCATCCTTGCCGCGGAACGCGCCGACTTCGGCGAGCCCGCCGTTCGACTGCATGAAGCGCAGGCTGTGCGTGTCGGGCAGCCCCGCCTGCAGCGTATCGGTATAGCGCCGCAGGACCGGTGAGAGATAGGCATCGACAACCGTCGTATCACCGCGCGGGATCAGGCGGATCAGCGGGGCGACCTCATGGCTGATGCTGACCTGCGCGAAGCCGGCTTCGCGGGCGATCGCGGCCAGCCGCTCCTCGTGCTCGCGATATTTCCAGCCATGCATCAGGACGATGGCGAGCGCATCGAAACCTTCGGCGCGCAGTGCGGCGAAATCGGCCCGTGCCGCCCCCTCGTCGAGCGGTGTCAGCACCGTGCCGTCGGCGCCGACGCGCTCGGCAATCTCGATGACCCGGGCGGGCAATTGTTCGGGCAGCACGATATGACGTGCGAAGATTTCAGGCCGCGCCTGATTGCCGATCCGCAATGCGTCGCCAAACCCGCGCGTGATCGCCAGCGCCAGCCGTTCGCCCTTGCGCTCGAGCAGGGCGTTGGTCGCAACGGTGGTCCCGATCCGCAATTCGGCGACCGGTGCAGCGCCATATTGTTCCATCAGCCGCCGGACTGCCTCGCTCGCGGCATCGGCATAATGGTCGGGGTTTTCGGACAAGAGCTTGTCGGTCACCAGCGCCCCGGCGGGGGTCACCGCGACGACATCGGTAAAAGTCCCGCCGCGATCGACTGCAAAGCGCCATGCGCCGGTTTTCGCTTCTCCACCCATGATGCGGGTTTCGCACGCCGGACGAACCATTTCAAACGCTTCGCGCGTGAAACCGGCGTGCGGCGAGGGCGCCCATCCCCCCTTCCTGCGGCAAACCCATACGGGCCGTTAACCAATTATCGCTATCTGTTGTGGCGAGGGCGAGGGCGAGCGCGATCTCGCCGATATCGAGCCGGGGGGTCGTCGATGCAACAGCCACGCCGCACGAGCGTTCAGAACCAACAACAGCAGGCCGGTCCAGCCGATTGGACGCGAGGCTATGTCGCGCCCGGTTTCGAACCGGTCGCGCATGCCTTCGCCGCCGCGATCCAGGCGAGAACCGCTTTGGGCGCGGCGTGCACCATCATCCATCAGGGCGCGACCGTGGTCGATCTGCAGGGTGGGTGGCAGGACAAGGCGCGCGCGCAGGAATGGCAGGACGACGATGTCGCGCTCATCTATTCGCTCACCAAGGGTATCACCGGCATGGCGGGCGCGGTGGCGGTATCGCGCGGGCTGTTCGCCTATGACGAGCCGGTGGCCGATATCTGGCCCGAGTTCGCAGCGCATGGCAAGGGCGCGGTTACGGTGGGCGAGGCACTGTCCGAACAGGCCGGCCTTTCGGCGATCGACTTTTCGCTCAGGCTCGACAATCTGGGTGACGAGGACGCCATCTGCGCGGCCATTGCGCGGCAAAAGCCCCACTGGACCCCTGGCGATTACGCCGGGAACCACGCCTATACGCTGGGCTGGATCGCCAGCGAATTGATCCGCCGCCGCGACCCGCAGCAGCGCAATCTTGGTCGCTTCGTCGCCGATGAACTCGTCGCGCCGCTAAATGCGGACGTGTTTCTCGGCCTACCCGAGGATTTCGATCGCAGCCGCATTGCCCGGATCGAGGGGTTCGGGATGCAGGACCTGTTTATCCACCACTCGACCATGCCCTGGCCGCTGACCTTCAAGATGTGCCTGCCGGGCACGCTGGCTTTCCGCACGCTCAACAATCCGCTGCTGCTGGCTGGACCGGGGGCGCTCGATTGCGAGGATTTCTGGCGCGTCGGCCAGGGGGCGGCGGGCGGCATTGCTTCCGCTCGTGGTCTGGCGACGCTCTATCAGGCCTTCGCCGAGGGCGGTGCGAAACTGGGGGTGACCCCGGCGGTGATGCAGCAGCTGTGCGACGGCCATGCCCGTCCGCGCAAAGGACTGAAGGACCAAGTCCTGACCGCCGACATGTATTATTCCCACGGGTTCGAAAAACCCTTCGATGAGTGGGAATATGCCCGCACCCGCAGCGCCTTCGGCAGCTTCGCGGTGGGGGGCTCGCTCGCCTATGCCGACCCGGAAGACGGGGTCGCCTATGCCTGGATCACCAACCAGCTCGGCACCGGCAAATGGGACGACCCGCGCGAGAAGATCGTGCGCGACGCATTCTACACCTGCCTGGAGACCATCGCATGAGCATTGCCCAGATCGTCCTGTCGGACCTCCACCTCGGTGCGCGCGACAGCCTGTTGACGCATTTCCATGGCGGCGGCGAAATCGCCGATGGACCGGGCGAGGTGCTGCTGTCTTTCGCCCACGGCCTGCGCGAAACGCTGTCCGATGGCGAAAAGCCGCAGCTCGTCCTGCTCGGCGATGCGCTCGATCTCGGACTGTCGCCCTTCGGCGATGTGTCCAAGAGTTTCCTCCAGCTGATCGACGCCTTCTTCCCCAAGGACGGGCGCGAGATCTTCCGCCGCGATATCGTCTATGTCGCAGGCAATCACGATCACCACCTGTGGCGCATGGCGCAGGATCACCGCTTCATCACCGCCTTGCAGGCGGGGGAGATGCCGGGCGATCTGGAACCCATCACGCCAATCATCGGCCAGCCGGTGCACAGTTGCCGCCTGATGGAATCGCTGATCGCGCGCCGCCCGCATCTGGCGGGAGCCTCGGTGCGCATCGCCTATCCCAATTGGGGCCTCGCCGATCGCGATACCGGCCGCGCAGTAGTGATGCACCACGGGCATTATCTCGACGGCATGTACCGCGCGCTGTCGAACCTGCGCGGGTTCCTCGACAATGGCGAAGCGCGGCCTGCGACGATGCACCAGCTCGAGGCGGAGAACGGGCCATGGATCGATTTCCTGTGGTCCGATCTGGGCAGTGCGGGCGATATCGGCGGGGCCGCCGGATCGCTTTACCAGACCATGCTCAGCGCCGGCGCGAGCCATGACTTTGCCGAAAGCGTTGCCCGGCGGATCACCGGCGGACTGAATTCGAAACTCGGCATCGATCCCTCGATGCAGCTCAAATACGGCATCACGCTCGACAATCTCCTGCGCGCCGCCGTCGATTTGACCGCGGGCCGTGCAGCAGAACGCCAGCGCGAAGGCTATGGCCATGTGCTCGGCGAAGCGGAGATCGACGATATCGGCTGGTATCTCGGCACGCCCATGGCGGCGCAATTGCGCGACGAACTGGGCGAACTGCCGACCGAACTGCAGTTCGTGTTCGGCCATACGCACAAGCCGTTCCAGGACGAGCTGATGGTGGACGGTTACGAGCGGCCCGTGGGCGTGTTCAACACCGGCGGCTGGGTGCTCGACGAACCGACGCTGATGCCCGTGCAGGGCTGCGCCGCGATGCTGGTGTCCGACGATCTCGAAGTCGCCTCGCTGCGGCTGTTCAACGACCCCACCGACGGCACGATGGCGCCGGTGCGGGTCGAAGGTAGCGGGCGCGTTTCGCGGCTGGTCGAAGAGACCGGCGCCGCGGTCGAGCGGGCTGCGAGCCACTGGTCCGATTTTTCGCGCGTGGTTCATGCGCGCATCGTCGAAGAGGCAGATGCGCGGGTGCGCCACCTGCTCGAAACATCCGAAGAATCCCTGCGGGAGGCGGCAGAATGACCATGCAGAAGCGCATCGCGAAAAGCCTGGATCAGGCGAAACCCCACTATACGGTCCTGGTGATCGGGTCTGGCTATGGCGCGGGTGTCGCCGCATCGCGGCTGGCCCGTGCGGGGCAGGACGTTGCCGTGCTCGAACGCGGCAAGGAACGGCTGCCCGGCGAATATCCGAACAAGCTTGCCGACGCGCAGGACGCGATGCAGATCAACGCCAAGGGTGGCCGGATCGGTGCGCCCGACGCCTTGTTCGAAGTGCATGTGAACGACGATCAATATGCGCTGGTCGGCTGCGGGCTCGGCGGGACCTCGCTGATCAACGCCAATGTCGCGCTCGAACTCGACAAGCGGCTGCTCGACCAGGCGCATTGGCCCGCTGCATTCCGCGAGGACGAGCACGAGATCGACACCTATTACGAGCGCGCCCGCGAAATGCTCGCGCCCAATCCCTATCCCGACAGCTATCCCACGCTCGGCAAGCTCGACGCGCTCGAGCATTCGGCCGAGAAGATGGGCAAGCGTTTCTACAAGACGCCGATCAACGTCACTTTCGAAGACAAGACCAATAAGTTCGGCGTGCCGCAGCCGGCCTGCACCAATTGCGGGGATTGCGTATCGGGCTGCAATGTCGGCGCGAAGAATACCACGCTGATGAACTACCTGCCCGATGCCGCCAATCACGGCGCGGAGATCTTCACCCAGGCGAAAGTGCTGTGGGCCGAGCGCGAGGGCGAACGGTGGCGCGTCCACCTCGAACCCAATGGCGCGGATGCGCCGCAGGGCCCGACCAGCATCACCGCCGATCATGTGATCCTGGGCGCGGGTACGCTGGGGTCGACCGAAATCCTGCTGCGCTCACGCGACAAGGGGCTCGCGCTCTCCGACCGGCTGGGGGCTAACTTCTCGGGTAATGGCGATGCGCTTGGCTTCGCTTACGACAGCTACCTCAAGGCCGAAAAGGACGAGGAAGGCACGCTCACCGCGCAGCCGCTCTATGCGATCGGCGTGGGCGCCTCGGATGTCGCCAAGGAAGCCTATCCCGGCCCGTGCATCACCGGCGTGATCGACATGCGCGGGACGAGGGATGTGACCGAGGGGCTGGTGATCGAGGAGGGCGTTGCCCCCGGCATCATCGCCACCGCGCTCGCCCCGGCGTTCTTCTTCGGCGAGGCCCTGGCAGATGGCTTTACCCGGTTCGGCATGGACCAGGTCAAGCCGCGCCTGATGGACGCCAAGGCGATGGGCGAAGCGGTGCAGACCGATCCCGGCAGCATCGCCGACTGGGCCTATAAGGGCCCGATGGCGCGCATGCAGACCTATCTGGTGATGAGCGTCGACGATTCGGGCGGCCAGCTGGCGCTCGATGACGACCGGCTGACGATCCACTGGCCGGGCGCAGGCGAACAACGCACCTTCCGCCGCGACGATGACAAGATGGCCGAAGCCGCCCGTGCGATCGACGCGCAATATTTCTCCGACCCGCTGTGGAGCGACCCGTTCGGCAAGAAGCTGATCACGGTTCATCCGATCGGCGGCTGCGGCATGGGCGACGATGCGGCCAGCGGCGTGGTCGATGACACCTGCCGTGTCTTTGCAGGCAATGCAGGGACCGATGTTCACGAGGGTCTCTATGTCTGCGACGGCGCCGCGCTGCCCGGCTCGGTCGGCGTCAACCCGCTGCTGACGATCACCGCAGTGGCCGAACGCGCGATCGAAAAGCTGGCGCAGAGGCAGGGCTGGACCATCGACTATACGCTCGGCTCCGAAGGGCCCTTGCCCGAACCGGCCCCGGCCGAGAAAGCCGCGCCCGAACCGGTGCTTGCCACGCGCGGCGATGGCCTGCGCCTGGGCATTGCCAAATGGGTCGCGGGCCATGCAATCGAACCGGTGGCCCAGGGGATCGAGAAGGCCGCCGAACACTTCGAAAGCGGCGCGATCGACGAGGGCAAGGCGGCGATCCGCCAGCTGGTGATGGACCATCCCGAAGCGATGGCCCCCGGCCTGTCCTTCACCGAAACCATGGCTGGTCATATCAGCGATGTCGGTTGCCACCACCGCCCCTGCGGCCATGTCGAACGCATCCGCGACGACTACGCCAATGGCGAGGCATGGGGCCGCACGCACGGCGGCGACTGCCACTTCCGGCTGACGGTGACGACCGAGAACCTCCATCGCATGATCGAGGAGAAAGAGCACCGTTCGCGCATCACCGGTACGGTCACGGTCGCCGCGCTGTCACCCGATCCGCTACCGGTGCGCGAAGGCACCTTCCGGCTGCTGGTCGCCGATCCGGCACGCGCGGAAAGCTGGACCATGCTCTATGACATGGTGCTCGACGGTCCGGCGGGACCGGTCCATTTCCACGGCTTCAAGACGCTCGAGCAGCGCGGCAAGTCCGATCCGTGGACCGATCTCACCACGCTGTTCGTCACGCTACGCCATGGCGAGGATGCCAGTGGTGAGCTGATCGGCCGCGGAGTGCTCAAGCTGGGCATCGACGAATTCATGCGCCAGCTCACCACGATCGAGGTGCATGATAAGGGAACGCTCGTGGCCCATATCGTGAAGCAGATCCCGCGCGCGAAGAAGGCGATCGATACCTATTTCGTCGCCAAATACGCGGGCTTCTTCGCCATGACCGTGTTCCGCTCCTATGGCGGGATGCTGGCGACACTGAACGATTTTGCGAGCAAGGATGCGGCCAAGCTGGTGGATCGCAAACTGCGGTTGCCGCCAGCCGAAAAGCATATCGTGCCGACGGAGGACGGGGCCAGCGTCGGCCTGACCCGCTATCGCGGCGGTGCGCGCGGACCGCTGGTGCTCGCACCCGGCTTCTCGGTGCGCGCGTCCAGCTTCGCCACGCCGACGGTCGAGGAAAATCTCGCCGAAAGCCTCGTGGCGCAGGGCTATGACGTGTGGCTGTTCGATTACCGGGCAAGCGCCGATGCGGGCAATGACACCGAACACCCGCCCGAATTCACGATCGACGATATCGCGCGTTTCGATTGGCCCGCTGCGATTGCCCGGATCCGCAAGGTCAGCGGCGCCGACAGCGTGCAGGCGATCGCCCATTGCGTAGGCTCGATGAGCTTGCTCATGGGAATCGGCGCGGGCTGGGTGTCGGGCGTGCGCTCGTTGATTTCCTCGCAGCTTACGCTGCATCCGGTAACCGACTGGCTGAACTACATGAAAGCCGATCTGGGTGTGGCCGGGACGCTCGGGCAAATCTCGCTGCTCGACGGACATCTCGACTTCGTTAGCCAGGGGACCGACGCCGATTACGAGATCGATGCCATCGCCTACCAGATCCCCGTACCGGAAGGGCAGGCGTGCAAGAACCCCACCTGCCGCCGCGTGTTCGGCGTGTTCGGTCCGAGCTGGGACCACAGCCAGCTGGGTCACGATACGCATCTGGCGCTGGGCAGCATGTTCAGCCGCGTATCGCTCAAGCCGTTCGAGCATTTGCAGGAGGTCATGCGCAAGGGGCTGGCGGTCGATGCCGAAGGGCAGGCCGTCTATACGAGCGACGAAGCCGCGCGCCGTCTGGCGCTGCCGATCAGCTTCCTGTCGGGTGCGACCAACAAGCTGTTCTATCCCGAAAGCGGCCAGCGCACGCGCGTCTGGTTGCAGGACAAGAACAAGCCCGAGCTATACCAGCAGCGGATCGTGCCGAATTACGGCCATATGGACCTGTTCATCGGCCACAACGCGCACCGCGATGTCACGCCGGTCATTCTCGAACAGCTGGAATGGCTCGACGGTGCTCACGGCGCGCACCGGCGGGACATCGCCTAGAGCGGCGGCCAAACCCGTCTAGGCGGGTGCGGCCCCGGCGGCATTCCACGCTCCCATCGAGCCGAGGTAGACGTCGAGCTTCGCAAACCCGCGGCTGGCGAGCCAGCCGGCGGCGACGGTCGCGCGCATCCCGCTGGCGCACATCAGCGTGTAGTGCGTGGCCGGGTCGAGATCGCGGTAGCGTTCGTTCAACTCGCCGACATAGATATGCTGCGAACCGTCGATCGCGCAGGCCGACCGTTCGTCGGCGTTGCGCACATCGAGCAGCGTCCAGCCTGCGGGCCGACTTTCGAGGCGGCTCGCGACCTCGGCGGTTGCGATCATCGGGATCATCGCCATGTCGCGCCCCTGCGCTGCGGCGGGAACGACCCCGACATAGCCACCCACGACATTGTCCAGCGCGATGCGCACGAGATGGGTCATGGCGGCGGCGAGCTGATCTTCGTCGGAACCCACCAGCGCGAGGCTTTCGCCTTCGCGGATGAACCATCCGGCAAAGGCCGAGATCATCCCGACGGGCAGGTTCATCGCCCCGGGCAGATGCCCCGCCGCATAGGCCAGCGGCTCGCGGATATCGACGAGCTGATCGACCTCGAGTGCGCCCAGTTCGGCCAGTGACAGGCGGCGGGGGCGCATGACCCGCGGGGCCGGGTCGCCGCCGCTGAGGTTGAGCCGCTCCATCAGCCGGAAATAGGGTGGCTGGTAGTGGTTCTCGCCGACCTTGAAATCGATGAAGGCTTCGCGGTCCGCGAATTGCAGGCGCGGGTTGTTGGCGCGTTCGTGACCGACGGTCGAGAACTCGCGTTCCGCCATGCCCGACCCGCAGACCGAACCGGCACCATGCGCGGGATAGAGAATGACTTGGTCGCCCAGCGCCAGCACCTTCTGCAGCGAATCGTACAGCAACCCGGCGACTTCACGCTTGCGATCGGGATAGAAATCGGTGCGGCCGACATCGCCGACGAACAGCGCATCGCCGGTGAACACGCCGACCGGACCATCGGGATAGGCGGTGTCATGCAGTACGAAAGCAAGATGGTCGTCGGTATGGCCCGGTGTTTCGAGCACGCGAATGGTCAGTTGCCCGATTTCGAAGGCATCGCCTTCGCGCGCGGTTTCGGCATACACCACATCGGCTGCAGCGTTGGGCCCGTGCAAGACCCGCGCGCCGGTCAGCGCCGCGAGGATCGGTGCGCCCGATACCAAGTCCTCGTTCCTATGCGTTTCGAAGATATGGGTGATCTCGAGCCCTGCGGCGCGCGCCATTTCGACATAGCATTCGCAGTCGCGGCGGGGATCGATCACCGCCGCCTGGCCGCCGGACCCGACGAGGTAGGACAGGTGCGACAGACCGGGGGTTTTGATTTTCTCGAGCAGCATTTCGTTCTCCTAGCACGGGCAGGCGGGACCGGCGCAAGCCGATCCCGCCCATGTCATGGATCGGGTTGGCTCAGGCTCAGTCGATCGCGACCGTGCGCAGGTAGGGCCGCAGCGTGGTGAAGCCCTGCGGGAAGCGCGCCTTGGCGTCCTCGTCGGAGACCGAGGGCGGGATGATCGCGACCTTGCCGTGCCGCCAGTCCGCCGGGGTCGCGACGCCGTGCTTGTCGCTGAACTGCAGCGCATCGATGGCGCGCAGGATCTCGTCGAAATTGCGCCCGACGCTCATCGGATAGGTCATCGTCAGGCGGACCTTCTTGTCGGGGTCGATGAGGAAGACCGAGCGGACCGCGGCCGTCTCGCTCTCGTCGGGATGGATCATGTCGTAGAGCTTCGCGATCTTGAGATCGGCGTCGGCGACGATCGGGAAGACCAGATTGGTGTTCTGCGTATCGTTGACGTCCTCGATCCAGCGCGCGTGTTCGGCGGCGGTGTCGGTGGACAGGCCAAGCGGCTTCACATTGCGCTTCTCGAACTCGTCGGCGAGCTGCGCGGTGCGGCCCATTTCGGTCGTGCAGACGGGCGTGAAATCGGCCGGATGGCTGAAGAAGAAGACCCAGCTGTCGCCCGCCCATTCATGCAGGCTGATTTCGCCATTCTGGGTGTCGACGGTGAAGTCGGGGGCGGTGTCGCCGATATGGAGGCTCATGTGCAAATCCTTCGCTTCGAGTGGATATGCATCTTCTACGCGCGGTTCGGAACGCCGTCCAATTCTGATTTACGATTGCATTAATCGAGTAATCAAATGCGCCCTCTATTCGGCATGTTACGCTTGGCGGGGGCCTGATCTGGAAATACAATTAGGAAAAATGCTAATTGGAAGCCTTTCGAATGACGATCGGAGTCAGGCCTTGAGCCACAACCGGATGATGTAGGCGACGGTGCCCAGCACGGCGATGCTCGCCGCCCAGATCACTGCCATCCAGCCGAGCCGCTGCCACAGCGGTCGTTCGTCCGGGCCGGGCATCAATGATAGCCCTCTTCGCCCACCTTGCCGCGGAACACCCAATAGGCCCAGGCGGTATAGGCGATGATCAGCGGCATGGTGATCGCCACTCCGACCAGCATGAAGATCTGGCTGCGCTCGGGCGCGGCGGCGTCCCAGATGGTCAGCCCCGGCGGCACGACATAGGGCCACATGGTGAAGCCGAGCCCGGCCATGCCGAAGAAGAACAGCGCGAGGCTGAGCCAGAACGGCTTGCTGTGGCGCTCGACCGATAGCGAACGCAGCAGGGCGATCGCGATGATGCCGGTCAGGATCGGCACGGGCGCGGCAAGGTATATCTCGGGCGCCGTCAGCCAGCGATCGGCATATTCGGAGTTCAGGAACACGTTATAGAGGCTGACCCCGCCCATCAGCACCAGCGTGGCCCAGGCGGCGCGCTTGGCAAGCTGGCGGGCGTGATGCTGGCTGTCGCCGTCGAGCTTCCACACCAGCCAGGTCGCACCGAGCAGCGCATAGCCTGCCACCGTGCCGAGCCCGGTCAGCAGCGTATAGGGCGTCAGCCAGTCGAACCAGCTGCCCGCATAGGCCCGGTCGACCACTTCGATGCCCTGCAGCAGCGCGCCCAGCGTCATGCCCTGCGCCATCGCCGCCACTAGGCTGCCGCCGGTGAAAGCGGCGTCCCACAGCCGCCGATGACCCGGATCGCGCCAGCGATACTCGAACGCCACGCCGCGAAAGACGAGGCCGAGCAGCATGGCGATGATCAGCGGATAAGTGGCGGGCAGGATCACTGCGTAGGCCAGCGGGAAGGCAGCGAAAAGCCCGCCGCCGCCCAGTACCAGCCAGGTCTCGTTACCGTCCCAGACGGGGGCGATCGAGTTCATCGCCCGGTCGCGTTCGGGCCCCACTTCGAAGGTCGGGAAGAGGATCCCGATGCCCAGGTCGAAGCCGTCCATCACGACATAGGCGAAGACCGCAAAGGCGATGATGAACGCCCAGATGACAGTAAGGTCGAAATTAACGGCCATCGGTCGCCTCCTCGTGATCGCGCGGCAGAGTGCTGGGGTCGCCCGGGTTCTGCGACGGCCCCGGGGTAATGCCCGCGGTACGGATGGGCCCCGTATCGCCGCGCTTGACGCCCTTCTCGCCGACATGCGGGGGACTGTGCATCAGGTGGAGAATGTACCACACGCCCGCGCCGAAAACGGCGAAATAGACCACCACGAAGGCGAGTAGCGAGGCACCGACTGCGGGCGCGTCGAGCGGGCTGGCGGCATCCGCCGTGCGCAGCAGGTTATAGATCACATAGGGCTGGCGGCCGACTTCGGTGGTGATCCACCCGGCGATGACCGCGACGAAACCACTCGGCGCCATGATCAGCGCGGCGCGGTGCAGCAGCGGCCAGTCGTAGAGCTTCCTGCGGACGCGCGCGAGCAGGCTCCACAGCCCGAGCCCGAGCATGGCGAAGCCGATGGCGACCATGATTCGGAACGACCAGAACACGATGCCGACCGGCGGTTCCTCGTCATCGGGGATCGTATCGAGACCTGCCATCGGCGCATTGAGATCGTGCTTGAGGATCAGCGAGGATGCCTTGGGAATCTCCACGGCGTATTTGACCCGCTTTTCCTCGCTGTCGGGAATGCCGAACAGGATCAGCGGCGCGCCATCGGGATGGCTCTGGTAATGCCCCTCCATCGCCATGACCTTCTGCGGCTGGTGTTCGAGCGTGTTGAGCCCGTGCAAGTCGCCGGCGAAAATCTGGATCGGCGCGACGATCGCCGCCATCCACATTGCCATGGAGAACATCTTTCGTGCGTGCAGGTTGGTGCGGTCGCGCAGCAGGTGCCAGGCGCCGACCCCGCCGACGACGAAGGCAGTCGTGAGGTAGGCGGCAGTCACCGTGTGGACCAGGCGATAGGGGAAGCTGGGATTGAAGATGATCTCGATCCAGCTGTCGCCCGGCAGATATTGCCCGTTCGCGCCCAGTTCGAAGCCGACCGGCGTCTGCATCCAGCTGTTCACCGACAGGATCCAGAAGGCCGACACAAAGGTCCCGACAGCGACCATCAGCGTGGCGGCGAAGTGGAGCTTCTTGCCGACCTTGTTCATCCCGAACAGCATGACGCCGAGGAATCCCGCCTCGAGGAAAAAAGCGGTCAGGACTTCATAGGCCATCAGCGGGCCGATCACCGGTCCGGCGATGTCGGAGAAGACCGACCAGTTGGTGCCGAACTGGTAGCTCATGACGATGCCCGACACGACGCCCATGGCGAAGGCGATGGCGAAGATCTTGAGCCAGTATTTGAACAGGTCGAGATAGATCTGCTTGCCGGTCTTGAGCCACAGGCCCTCGAGCACTGCGAGGAAGCTCGCCAGGCCGATCGAAAAGGCCGGGAAGATGAAGTGGAAGCTCACCGTAAAGGCGAACTGGATCCGGGCGAGTAGAAGTGCGTCGACGCCTTCGAACATGGTGTTCCCCTATCTCACAGCTCGTTTAGCGGAGCGATGGCCGCTTGGCCCGCCCGAATTACGCAATGGGTGTTGCATCGGATTGGCGCGCCGTGCGCCAGCGGTAGAAAGTCTTTTCCGAGATGCCGACCTCGCGGCAGCTCTCGCACACGCCCTTGCCGGCGGCGATCAGCGTCTCGATCCGGCGGCAGCGCGCGTCCTTGTCGGGGATTACCGCCATCAGATCATCCCCCGCGCCATGTCGGGCGTGGGCGTGTCGGGCGGGCCGCCATTGGCCGCGAGCTCGCGAAAGGCGCGGTTCTGCGACAGGAACACCTTGCCGTTCAGATCGGCGACGAAATGGGTGCGATTCAGCCGGTCCATGACCGGACCTTTTACTTCGGACAAATGCAGTCCGATCCCGGCATCGGCCATACGGTGATTGATCGCCTCGAGGCTTTCGAGGCCCGACGCATCGATCTCGTTCACGGCGCTGCACATCAGGATCACGTGGCGCACTGCGGGCCGGTCGGCGACTTCCTCGAGAACATATTCCTCGAGCCAGCGCGCGTTGAGATAGGTCAGGCTCTCGTCGATGCGGATCGACAGGACATGCGGCACGGTGAACACGTCGTGGCGGTCGATATTGCGGAAGTGCTCGGTCTCGGGAACGCGGCCGACGATCGCGGCATGCGGGCGGCTGGCGCGCCAAAGATAGAGCAGCAGTCCCACCGCTACCCCCGCGATCACGCCCAGTTCGACGCCCGCCAGCAGGGTGATGACGATGGTCACCATATGCGCGGCGAAATCGGCTTTCGAATAGCGCCACAATTGGCCCGGGGTCTTCAGGTCGACGAGGCTGAGCACGGCGACGATGATCGTCGCGGCCAAGGTCGCAATCGGCAGGCTGAACAGCAGGGGTGTCAGGAACAGCCCCGCCAGCGCGATACCCACCGCAGTATAGGCACCCGCAGCGGGCGTTTCCGCACCGGCATCGAAATTGACCACCGACCGGGCGAAACCCCCGGTGACGGGATAGCCGCCCGAAAAGGCGCTGGCGATGTTCGACGCGCCGAGGCCGATCAATTCCTGGTTCGGCGCGATCCGCTGGCGCCGCTTGGCGGCCAGCGTCTGCGCGACCGAGACGCTTTCGACGAAACCGATGACCGAGATCAGCAGCGCGGGCACCCATAGCTGCGCAATCAGGTCGAGATCGGTCGAGGGAAGGGCGAAGGGAGGCAGACCCTGCGGGATCGCGCCGACCAGGTTCACGCCGCGATCGCCCAGATCGAATGCAATCGCTGCAAGGATGGTGACCGCCACCGCGGCTACCGGTCCGGCCTTGGCCACGATATCGGCGGCATGGAGTTTCAGGCCCATCCGCATCAGCAAGGGCTTCAGACCCTTGCGGACCCAGAACAGAAACAGCGTCGCGGGCACGCCGATCGCGAGAGTCCACGGATTGATCTGGTCGGAAGTCGATGCCAGTCCGCCAAGCATGGCGGGCCAGGTATCGCCGCCCGCGCTGACGCCGAGGATATGCTTGAGCTGGCTGGTCGCGATGAGGATACCGCTGGCAGTGATGAACCCGCTGATCACCGGGTGCGACAACAGGTTGGCGAGGAAGCCCATGCGCAGCAGGCCGAGCACGACCAGCATCACACCCGACAAGGCCGCCAGCGTAATCGCCGCTTCGAGATAAAGCGCGGTTCCCTGCGCGGCGACCGCGCCCGCCGCGCTTGCGGTCATCAGCGACACCACCGCAACCGGGCCGACCGCCAGAGTGCGGCTGGTGCCGAAAATCGCATAGGCGACCAGCGGGAGGATCGAGGCGTAGAGCCCGACCACCGGCGGCAGGCCCGCCAGCAGCGCATAGGCGAGACTTTGCGGGATCAGCATGATGGTGACGACGATGGCCGCCACCATGTCCTTGGTCAGGATCGCGCCATTATACGACCGGCCCCATTCGAGGATGGGGAAATACTGCGCCAGCGCTCCTGCGCGCTGGCCCTGTCCGGGGGCGCTGGCCTGCGCCACGCCTGGGTCCGATTCCGGCCTGTCCATCACGCGGCGGTCTTGACCTCCGGTTTGACCATCCATTCATGGCCGTTGAGCATGCCGTTCCAGTAGATCCACGGCAGCGCTTCGGATTTCAGCAGCCAGCTCAGCCGCCGCGGACGCGTGCCGTCGATCAGCCAGGTGGGGAAGCTGGGCTGGAGCTCGCCGTCATAACCGAACTCGGCAAGCACGATCTTCCCGCGCTCGACCGTCAGCGGACACGAGCCATAGCCATCGTAATCGGCGACCGGCTGCTTGCCGTCGAGCACCGCCAGCGCGTTGACCGCGACGATCGGTGCCTGCTTGCGCACGGCCGCGGCGGTCTTGGCATTGGGGCTCGACCCGGCATCGCCAAGACCGAAGACATTGGGGTAGCGCACATGGCGCAGCGTGAACTTGTCGACATCGACAAAGCCGCTTTCGGCATGCGCCAGCGGGCTGTCGGCAACGAATTGCGGCGCCACTTGCGGGGGCACGACGTGGAGCATGTCGAACGCGACCACTTCCTCGCCCGCTTCGGTCTTGAACGTGGCGGTCTTTGCCGGTCCGTCGACCGCGACGAGTGTCTGGTTGAGCTTGAGATCGATGCCGTATTTCTCGACATATTCCATCAGCGCGGGGAGGTATTCCTTGACCCCGAAAAGCACGCCGCCCGCATTGCGGAACTCGACATCGATATCGTTGAGCACATGGCTATCGGCCCATGCATCGCAGGACAGGTACATCGCCTTTTGCGGCGCGCCGGCACATTTGATCGGCATCGGCGGCTGGCTGAAGATCGCCCGCCCGGACTTGAGGCCCTGCACCAGCTCCCAGGTGTAGGGGGCGAGATCGTAGCGATAGTTCGAGGTCACGCCGTTCTTGCCCAGCGTATCTTCCAACCCGGCAATCTTCTCCCACGCCAGGCGGATACCGGGGGCGACGATCAAGATCCGGTAGGTAATCGTGCTGCCGTCGGCGAGCGTTACCTGGTTGTGCTCGGGCTGGAAGCTGGCCGCGGCCTCGCGGATCCAGTGGGCTCGCCGGGGCATGACGCTGGCCATCGGGCGGCGGGTGACGGGCGCATCGAACACGCCCGCGCCGACCATCGTCCAGCCGGGCTGATAGTAATGGTCCTCGGCCGGCTCGACGATCGCGATATCCAGACCGGGACGGCGCCGCAGCATCGAGGATGCGGTAGCGATGCCCGCCGATCCGCCGCCGATAATGACCACCTCGTGGGTAAGTGCCTGTGCCATGCCGATCCTCTCCGAGAAATGATTTGGGTTAGACGCCGAGCCGCGGGCGCAGGGGGGACAGGTCGTAGCCTGCCTGCCGCGCCCGCTCGATGCGCGCATCGGCGCTCAGCTGCTCGACATTGGCAAGCGTATCGAGCGTGATCGAGCGTGTGCCGGTGCGGCAATAGGCCAGCACCTTGCCTTCCGCTTCCCGGCGGACCCTGGCAAAGGCCGCGATCGCCTCCGCGGGAAAGGCGCCGCCCGAAACCGGGATATGATGGAAGGCAATGCCTGCGCTGTGCGCGGCATCGCGCAGCTCGGCCACGGTGGGCTGGCCATCTTCCTCCCCGTCGGGGCGATTGCAGATGACGGTGCGATAGCCCGCATCGGCAGCGTCTCGCATGTCGGCGGCCTGCACTTGCGGGGCGACTGCGAACCGCTCGGTGACTTCGGTAATTCTCATGCGCCCGCTCCTTCGAACAGCCGCACGAGGGCCATGCCCGCAAGCATGGCCACGACGAAGATCGCCGCCGACGCGGGTTCGATCACCAGCGCGGCGATGCCCGGTCCGGGGCACAGCCCGGCCACGCCCCAGCCGATACCGAACAGCGCCGCCCCGCCGATCAGGCGCGGGGTGAGGTCGGATCGGGTCGGCAGGTGGAAATGCTCGTCGAGCAGCGGCGCTGCCATGCGCGGCACGAAACGCCAGGCGATCGCCATGACGATGACCGCGCCGCCCATGACGAAGGCGAGCGTCGGGTCCCAGGCGCCGAAGATGTCGAGAAATCCGCGCACACGCGCTGGATTGGTCATCCCGCCCAGCGCCAGTCCGGCGCCAAACAGCGTGCCTGAGATCAGGCTCGGGACAGTGATCCGGCTCATTGCAATACCTCCAGTCCCATCGCGTTCATCACCGCGACCGTGGCAATGCCCGCCGCCATGAAAGTCGCGGTGGCGACGATCGAGCGGCCCGACAGGCGGCTGACCCCGCAAACCCCGTGCCCGCTGGTGCAGCCACTGCCGAGGCGGGTTCCGATCCCGACCAGCAAGCCTGCGACCACCAGTACCAGCGGACTGGCGAAGCGGGCCTCGATCCCGCCGCTGAGGAGCGACACGATCAGCGCGCCGCCCGCCAGTCCGGCGAGCGGCGCGGCATCGGGAAATCCGGGGAGCGTCATACCGCGTTCACCGGGATCTTGATGTAGCTCACGCCATTATCCTCGGGTTCGGGCAGGCGCCCGCCGCGAATGTTCACCTGCACCGACGGCATGATCAGCTTGGGCATGTCCAAGCCCTTGTCGCGGGTGGTGCGCATGGTGACGAAATCGTCCTCGGTGACGCCGTCCTTGACGTGGACGTTCTCCTCGCGCTGCTGCTTGACCGTGGTTTCCCAGGCGTATTCGTCGCGGCCCGGGGCCTTGTAGTCGTGGCACAGGAACAGCCGCGTGTCGTCGGGCAGCGAGAGGAGGCGGCGGATCGAGCGGAACAGCTGGTGCGCGTCCCCGCCGGGGAAATCCGCCCGCGCAGTTCCGAAGTCGGGCATGAAGATCGTATCGCCGACAAACGCCGCATCGCCGATGATGAAGGCCATGTCCGCGGGCGTGTGCCCGGGAACGTGAAGCGCGATACCTTCCAGCTCGCCGAGGCTGAAGGTTTCGCCATCGTCGAACAGCTTGTCGAACTGCGACCCGTCACGCTCGAAATCGGTCCCGGCATTGAACAGCTTGCCGAACACTTCCTGCACGCGAATGATCTCGCGTCCGATGGCGAGCTTGCCGCCGAGCTTGGTCTGCAGATAGGGCGCCGCCGAAATGTGGTCGGCATGCGCATGGGTCTCGATCAGCCAGGTCACTTTCAGATTATTGGAAGTGACGTATTCGACAATCCGATCGGCGGAGCCATTCGAGGTCCGGCCCGACGCGGCTTCGAAATCGAGGACCGAATCGATGATTGCGGCCTCGCTGGTCTTGGGGTCGTGCACTACATAGGACACCGTATTGGTTGCTTCGTCGAAGAACCCGGCGATCGACGGGCGCAGCCCCTTGTTGTCCTGGGCGCGGGCAATTTGCTGGGAGGCCGATTGTAGCGATTGATCGTTATTCATGATTCTCACTCCATTCGATTACATAAACTATTTATATGTATTGCGTTTCCGATGTCAAGTGGTATGCAGTCGGCATGACCCACGATGCCTCGAAAGACAGCGGCGAGCATATCGCCCCCGGTGCCGGCCTCCGGATCGGCGATATCGCACCCGATTTTTCCGCCCGGAGTACCACAGGCGACATGCGGCTGTCGGATTGTCGCGGGCGCTGGCTGGTCCTGTTCTCGCACCCGGCCGACTTCACCCCGGTCTGCACGACCGAGTTCGTGGCGCTGGCAAAGGCCGCCGACCAGTTCGCGCAGCGCGAATGCGACCTCATGGCGCTGTCGGTCGACAGCCTGTTCTCGCATTTCGCCTGGCTGCGGATGATCCGCGACCGCTTCGATGTCGAAGTACGCTTCCCGATCATCGAGGATCCCACGCTCGTCATCGGGCGCGCCTATGGCATGGTCGCGCCGGGCGACAATGACAGCGCCACGGTCCGCACGACCTTCTTCATCGATCCGCACGGCGTGATCCGCGCGATGACCTGTTATCCCGCCAATGTCGGACGCTCGACATCCGAAATGCTGCGTACGCTCGATGCGCTGCAGGCGGTCGACAAGGATCCGGTGCTCGCCCCGGCCAATTGGGAGCCGGGAGAGAAGCTGCTGCGCCAGCCGAGCGCCAAGCTCGACGATGTCTTCGCGGCGAAAGATCACACCGACTGGTTCCTGCAGGAAGTGGGCCGGGGCAAGCGCGCATGACCGGGGACGAACTGGTCGACGCACTCAAGGCGGTCGCGCATCCGGTGCGCCTGCGCATCCTGCAGACGCTCGCCGGGACCGAACGCAATGTGGGCGAGATCGACGAGGCGGCGGACATCGGCCAGCCGACGCTGTCGCAGCAGCTCGCCGTCCTGCGCAATGCCGGGCTGGTGACAACACGCAAAGATGCCAAGCTGGTCTTCTACCGCATCGACGAAGAGCGGGTCGCGGCGGTTTCGGCGGCGCTCGGCGGCCTGGCCGGGGTGGACCTGGCCCCCACGCGGCCGACCCGCAGCCCGGCCCCGGGCGTCGCCAATTTCGCGCGCCTCACCTGACCGGACCATTCCCACGACGCGGCCGCCACATTTTCCGAAGCGCCTGGGGGCTGCGCGTGGCGCCGATCATTGCGGGCAGGGGTGCAGCTCGCGCTGACCTTCAACGCGCGATCGTTGCAACAATACCACCCGCAAATCCGGGCCGACGGCCTGCAAATGCGAATGACTTGCAATAGTATTCTCATCGCACTAGGCGGACCTTCGAACGAATCACGAGGGCCCCCATACAAGTGTCTCGACATCGATTTTTTGCTGCCGTCCTGGCTTTGACGGCGTTTCCCGTCGGCGCGCATGCGCAGGTCGGCGGGACAAGCGCGGCCGCGCCCAGCCTGCCAACCGACCTCAGCGTCTGGGGCATGTTCGTACAGGCCGACTGGGTGGTGAAGCTGGTGATGATCGGGCTGGTGCTGGCCTCGCTGGTCACCTGGACCGTGCTGGTTGCCAAGCATCTCGAACTCGCGCGGCAGCGCGAAAGTGCGGAGCAGTTCCGCGACAAGCTCGCCGCCACGCAATCGCTGGCACAGCTCGACCCCGCCTTTGCCGATCATCCGATCGTCATCCAGGCGCGCGAAGAGATCGCGCAATCGGCGGGCTCGCTCGACGATCGCGAAGGCTTGAAGGAACGGCTCGTCTCGCGGCTCGACCGGCACGAGGCGAAGGTCGCGCGCAAGATGACGCAGGGCGTCACCATTCTCGGCACGATCGGGGCGACCGCGCCCTTTGTCGGCCTGTTCGGCACCGTCTGGGGCATCATGAACAGCTTCATCGGTATTGCCGAACAGCAGACCACCAATCTCGCAGTGGTCGCGCCCGGCATTGCCGAAGCGCTGCTGGCCACCGCGCTCGGGCTCGTCGCCGCCATTCCGGCGGTGGTGATCTACAACCATTTCGCACGCGCCATCGCGGCGCACCGCGCCGTTGTGGCCGATAGTGCGGCCGCACTGCTGCGCGTGGTCTCGCGCGACCTCAGCCGGGGCACGCTGCCGGAGGGCAAGGTCTGAGATGGCGCTCAGGCTCGCCTCGGACAGCGAAGACCTGGCGGTCGCGCATGAGATCAATGTCACGCCGTTTATCGACGTGATGCTGGTGCTGCTGATCATCTTCATGGTCGCCGCGCCGCTGGCGACGGTCGATGTGAAGGTCGATCTGCCGGTGTCCAACGCGCAATCCGCACCCAAGCCCGAAGCGCCGGTCTATCTGTCGCTGCAGGCCGACGGGTCGATCCTCGTCAATGAAGACGAGGTGCGGCTGGCGGCGCTGGGTGCAGCGATCACCGAAGCGACTGCGGGCGACCGCGAAGAGCGGGTTTTCCTGCGCGCCGACAAGGCAATCACTTATGACGAAATCATGCAGGCGATGAACGCGCTGCGCGCCGCGGGCTATGTCCATGTGGCGCTGGTTGGTGCCGAGACCGGGGCTGCGGCGCCATGATGCTGGCAGGGGCAGGACGCACCAATTGGATGCTGGGGGGCGGCATTGCCTTCGCCGGCCACGCAGCCGTGGTCGCGGGCCTGCTCCTGATCGGCACTGCGCCGCCCAAGCCCATCGTCGAAGACCCGGTCGTCCTGCTTGAACTGCCCCCGCAGGCCGCCCCGGCGCCCGCTGCGCTGAACGAGCAGCCGGTCGATGCGCTCCAGCCGGACTATGTCCCGCCGCAGACCTTCCAGCCGCGGATCGAGGCACCGCAAGTCCGGGCGCCGCTGCCGCGCGAATTCGTTGCGACGCCGCCGCCGCCCCCGCCCTTGCCCTCGCGCCGCAGTGTCGCGCCCGCGCCGCAGCCGACCACTTCCGCCCGGCCCGCGCGCAATGCGCTGGCGGTCGCTCCCGAAGGCAGCGGCACCGGAACCGCTGCCACCGCAGGCGATGATCCGAAGGCCAAGCGCGAAGAGGCCGATTACTATGCGCTGCTGAGCGCGCATCTCAATCGCAAGAAACGCTATCCGAGCGAGGCCAAGAAGGCGCGCCAGCAGGGCGTGGTGACGGTGCGCTTCACCGTGCTTGCCGATGGCCGGATCAGCGCCAGCTCGATCCGCACGTCCAGCGGGCACGACCTGCTCGACCAGGCCACGCTCGACTTGATGCAGCGCGTTGCGCCGCTGCCCAAATTTCCGCGATCGATGACCAAAGACAGCGTCACGATCTCGCTTCCTATCGACTATTCCCTACGCACAAGATGATGATTAGAAAGGTTTTTCCATGAGGGATCGTAACCAGGGCGTGATCCGCCCGATCAGCCTGCGCGGTGCCGGACGGAGCACTGCAGTGGCGGCCATCGGCCTGTCGGCAGCGCTGATCGCCGGCAACGCCAAGGCACAGGATGCCAATGACGAAGACGAAGTCGTCCTCGACACGCTGCAGATCGAAGACGCCACCGCCGACGTCAATCCGAACGCGCAGCCGGGCGTGCCCTACAAGGCGCGCACTTCGGGCGATCTGCGCCGCGTGAAGCCATTGTCGGAAACCCCGCAGACGATCCAGGTGCTGACCGAGCAGCAGCTCGAGGAACAGGGTGCGACCGATCTGCGCGACGTGCTCGACAATGTCCCCGGCGTGACCGTGGGCACGGGCGAGAACGGCAACGCCTTCGGCGACCGCTACATCATCCGCGGCCATGAAGCGCGCAGCGATGTCTTCGTCGACGGTCTGCGCGATCCGGGCATGACCACGCGCGAAACCTTCGCGGTCGACCAGATCGAGATCACCAAGGGGCCGAGCTCGAGCTTCGCGGGTCGCGGTTCGACCGGCGGCGCGGTCAATTCGATCACCAAGAAGGCCAGCACCGATTACCAGTTCACGCGCGTCGATGCCGGCATCGGCACCGACGACTATTACCGCGTCACGCTCGACGCCAATGTGCCGCTGACCGACACCATCGCGGTGCGCGCCAACCTGCTCTACGGATATGAGGAAGTGCCCAACCGCAACTTCTCCGACCGCGAGCGCTACGGTGCAGCCGTGTCGGCGGCGTTCAAGCCGAGCGACACCTTCGAACTGGTGCTCGATTATTACCACCTGACCGCGAACGACACGCCCGATCTGGGCGGCTATGTTCCGGGCCCGACGGGGACCGGTCCGAGCGATGCAACGGTATACCAGCCGTGGGATGATGTGCCCAATTACACCCAGACCGGCGATTTCCTCGAATCGGACGTCGATACCGTCACCGGGCGGATCTACATCACGCCGTTCGACGGCTTCCAGATCGTCAACTCGACCCGCTATGGCGAAACCAGCAACGGTTACGTTCTCACCGGGCTGCGCGGCGGCTCCTACGATCCGGACACCGATACCTTCGCCCCGGTCACGCTGAGCACCCACCAGGGCAATCAGGAAGTCGAGTATTTCGTCAACCAGTTCAATGTGATCGGCGAATTCGCGACCGGCAGCCTGGTGCATAATCTGATTGTCGGTACCGAATATTCGAACCTGCAGGTCGCCAACGGCACCTACGATCTGACCGAGAATGGCGCGACCAATTGCGTCACTGCCGGTCGTGGTGGTAGCCTCAACCCAAGCTATTGCATCACCGACGAAAACCGCAATGTGCTGTTCGCCGAGAGTGAAATCCACAATCTGCTGCAGCGCGACATCGCCCGCAGCGATGTCGACAGTGACTGGCAGGTCGAAACGCTGTCGGTTTACGCGATGGACACGATCGACTTCACTGACTGGCTGTCGGTCCATGGCGGTATCCGCATGGACGCCTTCAGCTACAGCAATGTGGTCGACAGCCGCGGCACCGTGACGCCCTTTACCTACAGCGATACGCTGTGGAACGGCCACGCCGGCGTCGGCGTCAAGCCGATGGAAGAGGTCTATGTCTACTTCAACTACGGTTCGGCCAAGAACATCAACGGCGGCGAATCCGACCTCGGCGCCAATTGCGGCTATGGCGGCATCTGCGTCGACGAGGGCACCGGCATCGGCGATGGCCGCCCCGAAAGCAGCGAAAGCTTCGAACTGGGCGTCAAGGCCGATCTGTTCGACGACCGCTTCATGCTGACCGCAGCGGCGTTCCAGATCACCAAGGGCGACGTGTTCGAATCCGCAGGCGACGACTACAGCGCCGGCGGTTCGCTCAACACCGGCGAGAACCGCGTCCGCGGTGTCGAATTCGGCCTGGTGGGCAATATCACGCCCAAGCTGCTCGCACAGGCGGCACTGACCGTGATGGAATCGGAAATCACCGATTCGAACGATCCCGAAAAGATCGGTCGCCGTCTGAGCAATTTCGCCAACACGCAGTTCAGCGGCCAGCTCCGCTACCAGGCGACCGAGGCGCTCGCCTTCGGCGGGACCGCGACCTACAAGGGCGCGCTCTACACCGGCCAGCCCGACGATGCGGCAAGCTTCAACGACACGCTGGGGATCTACACCTATCGCGTCCCCGACTACTGGACCTTCGATGCTTTCGTCAGCTTCGACTTCAACCAGAATTTCGGCGCGCGGGTGAACGTGACCAATGTCACCGACGAGGATTACTACCTCGCCGGCTATCGTTCGGGTCACTTCCTCTACAAGGGTGACGAACGCCGGGCGACGCTCACGCTCACCGGGAAGTTCTGATACGGCAGGGCGCGGGCTTCAGCTCGCGCCCTTCCATTTTCCACGACAAGAACCCCTGCCATGCTGACGATCATCGAAAACCTGTTGGACGATGAAACGGTGCGCCGCTTCCGCGACCGGCTGGCCGATGCCCACTGGCAGGACGGGGGCAGTACGGCGGGCACGCGGTCGATCGCGGTCAAGCAGAACCTGCAATTGCCGTGGCAGGATGCCCTGACACAGGAACTTGGCACCGCGATCCTGCGCGAACTGGGCCGGCACCCGGGATTCGTCTCAGCCTCGCTGGCTGAGAAGATCTGGCCGCCGGTGTTCAATCTCTACCAGGACGGCGGGCATTACGGCACGCATTCGGATGCCGCGCTGATGCGGCTGCCCGAAGCCGATCTGACCATTCGCAGCGATCTTTCGGCGACGCTGTTCCTGTCCGATCCCGGCAGTTACGACGGCGGCGAACTGATCGTCGAGGAGCAGTTCGGCGCGCAGGCGGTCAAGCTGGCTGCGGGCGATATGGTCGTTTACCCTTCGTCGAGCCTGCACCAGGTTGCGCCGGTAACCCGCGGACAGCGGATCTGCGCGATCACCTGGATCCAGAGCGCGGTGGCCGATACGCCGGCGCGCGCGCTGCTGTATGATCTCGACCAGTCGATCCGCGCGCTGACGCCCGACCGCCCGCAGGACGATCCCGAGATCAACCGGCTGATCCACGTCTATCACAATCTGCTGCGGCGCTGGGCGCAGCCGTGATCGGCTGGCGCCGCGCGTTGCTGTGGCTCGTCCTAGCCATTCCGGCGGCGCTGATGATCCAGCGCTTCGCCAGCGGCGAGGCGTTGGCGATGGACCTCTACCACCCCAGCGGCGAGATGTCGGTCCGGCTGATGATCCTTGCGCTGCTGCCCGGTCCGCTGACCGATGCGCTGGGCCCCAACCGCTTTCTGCGCGGCTGGCTGGCGATCCGCCGCAATCTGGGCGTGGCCGCGTTCCTCTATGCGCTGCTGCATCTCGTTTTCTACGTGCTCGACATGCAGCTGGTGTCCGCGATGGTGGGCGAGCTGGCCATCCCCGGAATCTGGACCGGCTGGCTCGCCCTCGCGCTGCTGCTGGTGCCCGCTGCGATCAGCTTCGATGCCGCGATGCGCCGGCTTGGGCGGCGCTGGAAGCAGATCCAGCGCCTCGTCTATCCCGCTTTCCTGCTGGCGCTGATCCACTGGCTGCTGCTCGATTGGGCATGGGGGCCAGCGCTCGTTCACCTCGCACCATTATTGGTGGCATGGACATTGCGCATGGTCATGCGCCGCAGGACAATCGTTACCAGGAGTATCGCATGAGTTTTCGCCGAATCCTCAAGGCTTCGACCCTTCTTGCAGCCGTCGCGGCCGCCGGCCTCGCGGTCCCCGCGCAGGCCGATGGCGACATTATCTGCAAGGCCGGCCCCAAGGATGGCTGGCAGAAGATCTCCAAGCTGAAGAAAAAGGTCTGGCTGGAGGAATGGAAGCTGCTGAAAATGCAGGTCGAGGGCGATTGTTACGAAGTCTACGCCCGGACCAAGGAAGGCCAGTCGATCGAGGCCTTTTTCCACCCGGTGACGCTGAAGAAGCTGGTGGTGTTCCGCCGCGGCCAGGAAATCTACCGCGCCGAGGGCTTCACCGGCTAGCGTTCGATTGGGTGTCGCTCCTCGCGCATGAGGGGGCGGGCTAGGCGGTATCGCCAGACACGACGCGCGCGGCGACTTCGCCCAGACCTTCGAAGCGGGCGACCGCATGCTGACCCGCGGCAATTTCGTGGACGCCGGTGATGGCGCCGCTTGAAACCCACCAACCCGCTTGCGGCTCGATGCCGCGTTCCGCCAGATTGCGGAGCAGGAAGGAGACGGCGCCGAACGGTCCGTCGAGCATGGTCGCAGTTGTTGCGCGGCCCTGTTCCTCGCCATCGATGTCGAGTGTCACAGTGATATCGTCGAGCCGCGACCAATCGGCGCGAGCGACTGCCCGGCCGATCAGCAATCCGGCGTTGTTGCCATGGTCCGACACGGTCACGCAAGGCCCGTCGACATTGATCGCGGCATAAGGGGACGAGGCCACTTCGAGGCCGATGCGGACCTCATCGACCCAGTCCATCGCCTGTTCGCGGTCATCGGGCAGGGGGCCTTCGCGAGGGGCCAGCCGCAACATGAACTCCGCTTCCATCGCGGCAAAACCGCCGCTGAAAATCGGGAATTCGGCCACGTCCGCCGTTTCCTGCCGGATAGCATCGGCAAAGGCCGGACCGATCAACCGGTCAGCCCCGAGGTCGTCGCTCGCGGGCGGATTGATCTTGCCCACTTTCCAGCCGCCGATCGGGCGATCCCAGATGCTGATGGCATGATCCTGCACGGCATAGGCCTGCGCAAGGTCGGTCGGTCGGACCCCGGGATACTCGCTCAGGACTTTCCAGTTGCGGCGGGCATTTACAAAGGCGTTTGCAATCTCGCCAGCTGCGGAATTCATGGGGGCCCCTCTCGAAATGTCCCATTTTCAGCGCGACTTTGACGAAAAAGGAAACCGGTGTCAAAACGTATTTACCACACGCTTGCGGATAGCGGGCGGCTCTGCCCTCCCATTTCCTCGTGGGCGGGCTATGAGCGGTGGCAGGCAGCAAAAGGTTGTGACACATGGCAAAGTCCGGTCCGGCACCTACGATCAACGACGTGGCGCGGATTGCAGGCGTCTCTAAGAAGACGGTGAGCCGGGTGATCAATCGATCCCCGCTGCTCAAGCAAGCCACTCGCGAGAAGGTCGAGAAGGTTATCGCCGAACTCGGCTATACGCCGAACCCGCAGGCCCGCGCACTGGCGCTGCGGCGCAATTTCCTGCTTGGCCTGCTGCACGACAACCCCAATGCGCAGACCGTGCTCAACTTCCAGGAGGGGGTGCTCGACGCGATCCGCGATACCGAGTTCGCGCTCGTGGTGCGCCCGGTCGATCGACATTCGCCGGCCATGCTCGACGACATCCGCAATTTCCTCGAGCTGCAGCGGTTATATGGCGTGCTGATCCTGCCGCCGATTTCGGAGAATGACGAACTGGCCGCGCTGTGCCGCGAAATGGGCTGCGGCTATGTCCGCATGGGCTCGGCTGCGCTCGACGAGGCCGAGCATCTGGTTCAGTCGAACGACCGCGAGATGGTCGAGGCCGTGGTCGATTATCTCGTCGAACTGGGCCACGAGCGGATCGGCCTGATCGAGGGGCCGGCGGGGTTCCGGTCAGCCTTCGAACGGCGCGAAGGTTTCCTCGCCGCGATGAAGCGGCATGGGCTCGACATGCCCAGCGAAGCATTGGTGCAGGGCAATTACCGGTTCAATTCAGGCGTCGAGGCGGCCCACCAGCTGCTGAGCGAGAACCCTCACGTTACCGCGATCTTCGCCAGCAATGACGAAATGGCTGCGGGCGCCTATCATGCTGCACGCGAACGGGGCGTCGATGTCCCCACCGATCTGTCGCTCGTCGGGTTCGACGATTCCCCGATTGCGGCGCATATCTGGCCGCCGATGACCACCGTCGGCTGGCCGATCCGCGAGATGGCCAAGGCGGCCGCGCTCAAGCTGGTTGCCCCCGATACGGCAGAGGCGCAGCCATCGAACTTCCCCGCGCGGCTGGTGACCCGCAATTCGGTAGCGCCGCCCGCCAAGAAAATCTGATCCGGATGGTTGAAATGGCCCCCACTTTGCGGATAGAAGTCGCTTTGACACCGGTTTCCTTATTCGACTCGGAACCGCTTGAATTCGCACCAGCGCCCCCAGCGGGCAGGGAGAACCCATGAAGATCGCTCTCATCACCGAGAACAGCCAGGCCGCCAAGAACGGCCTCATCTACGATGCCCTCAACACCGCTGCCGAACCGTTCGGCCACGAAGTGTTCAATTACGGCATGTACACCGCCGAAGACAGCGCATCGCTGACTTATGTGATGAACGGTGTGCTGGCGGGCATCCTGCTCAATTCCAAGGCTGCCGATTTCGTCGTGACCGGTTGCGGCACCGGCATGGGGTCGATGCTCGCCTGCAATGCGATGCCCGGCGTGTTCTGCGGCCTCGTGATCGACCCGACCGATGCTTTCCTGTTCAACCAGATCAATGCCGGCAATGCGATCGCGATGCCCTATGCCAAGGGCTTCGGCTGGGCCGCCGAGCTCAACCTGCAGGATTGCTATCGCAAGCTGTTCGAAAACGAAGCGGGCGCGGGCTATCCGCGCGAGCGGGCCGAACTGATGCGCAAGAACCGCGGCTTCCTCGCCGACCTCAAGGCCGCCAGCACGCATGACATGCTGACTGTGCTGAAGAATGTCGATCAGGACCTGCTGCGCGCCGCGATTGCGGGCGAACGCTTCGCAGAATATTTCTACGCCAATTCGCAGGATGACGCGATCAGCGACTATCTGCGCAATCTTTGACCCCTTCGGGAATCGCATGACCGGCATGAACCGGCACCGGGGGAAGGGGATCGCGTCGTCGCAGCGCGATCCCCACCGCACCACACTGGGAGAGTGAATACCATGGCCACCACCCCCTTCGACCTGACGGGGCGCACTGCGCTCGTCACGGGTGCCAATACGGGTATCGGGCAGGGCATCGCCATCGCGCTGGCACAGGCCGGGGCCGATATTGCCGCGGTGGGCCGCAGCCCCGCCGACGAGACTGCCGAACAGGTCCGCGCGCTGGGCCGCCGCTGCGAGCTCGTTTCCGCCGACCTGTCCTCGATCGAACCGGTTACCGAAGTGGTCGACACGGTCGTTGCCAAGCTCGGGCGTCTCGATATCCTCGTCAACAACGCCGGTATTATTCGCCGCGAGGATGCGCTCGACTTCTCGGAAGAAGATTGGGACGCGGTTATGGACACCAATCTGAAGACGCTGTTCTTCCTGTGCCAGGCGACCGCGCGCCACATGACCGGCTGGGCATCGCAGGATGGCGAGCGCGGCAAGATCGTTAACATCGCCTCGATGCTGACCTTCCAGGGCGGCATTCGCGTGCCGAGCTATACTGCCAGCAAATCCGGCGTCGGGGGCCTGACCAAGCTGATGGCCAATGAATGGGCGCCGCGCGGCATCAACGTCAACGCGATCGCGCCGGGCTATATCGCGACCAACAACACCGCTGCGCTCCAAGCGGACGAAACGCGCAATCGCCAGATCCTCGAGCGGATCCCCGAACAGCGCTGGGGCGACCCGGCCGATATCGGCGGCGCGGCGGTCTTTCTTGCCAGCCGCGCGGCGGATTATGTCCAGGGGCATATCCTCGCGGTCGATGGCGGATGGCTGGCGCGATGACAGCGCTGCCGAAACCGGGCCACGTGGTCTGTTTCGGCGAGCTGCTGGCGCGCCTGTCGCCCGAGGCGGGGACGCCGCTGGCGCGCGCGCACAGCCTCGCGCTCGCGATCGGCGGGGCCGAGGCCAATGTCGCCATAGCGCTTGCCAGCCTTGGCCAGCCCGCCGCGATGCTCAGCAGTGTGCCGGATAATCCGCTCGGGCTCCGCGCGCTGGCCGCGCTGGGCGAAGCGGGAGTGGATCGGCGCTTCGTGCGCCGCGCAGCGGGCCGGATGGGCCTCTATCTGTTCGAACCGCCCAGCGGTCCGATCGGGGGGCGGGTGACCTACGACCGCGCGGGAAGCGCCTTCGCCATGGCGCAGCCGGAAGATTTCGACTTTGCCGGAGCGCTCGATGGCGCGCGGCTGCTGCATCTTTCGGGCATCACGCCTGCGCTGGGCCCCGACGGGGTGGCGCTGGCGAAGAAGGCCGTTGCCACCGCGTCTGCGGCAGGCGTGCCGATCTGCTTCGATGGCAATTACCGCGCCAGTTTATGGGATGCCTGGGATTGCGATCCGCAGGCGATCCTGACCGAACTGGTCGAAGCGGCCACCATCCTGATCGGCAACCACCGCGATATCTCGTTACTCCTCGGCAAGAGCTTCTCGGGCGACGGGCCGGATCGCCGGCGCGAAGCCGCCGAAGCCGCCTTCGCGCGCTTCCCCGATCTGGCGGCGATCGCCTCGACCGCGCGCCATATCGAAAGCTCGACCACGCATGGCCTCGCTGCCCGGGTCGACCTGCGCGAAAGCCATTGGCAGACCGACGAGGTGCGGATCGCCCCGGTGGTCGATCGGATCGGCACCGGTGATGCCTTCGCCGCGGGCGTGTTGCTGCGCTGGCTGGAAGATGGGTCCGCGCAGGAGATGGCCAAGACGGGGCTTTCGCTGGCGGTGATGAAGCACGGTATTCCAGGCGACACGATAGCTGTGACGCGCAGTGAGCTGGAGAGCTTTCTTCCGGCAGGAGCCGATGTCAGCCGCTGACGGCATGACCCGCCGCGCGGCTCTGCGCGGGGGCCTCGCAGGGGGCGCATTGCTTGCGGCTGCGCCGGTGGCGGCTGGCGGCAGCGGCGATCCCCGGGCTCTGGCCTATCGCGGCATGATCGATCGCGGGGTGCAGGCATTTCTCGGCATCCGCTATGCCCGTGCGGCGCGGTTCGACCGCCCGGTGCGTGAGCCTGTACCTACCGCACCCACGCCCGCGACGCAGTTCGGTCCGCTGTGCCCCCAGCGTAATCCGATGACCCCGGCGATGAGCGAGGACTGCCTGTTCCTCAACATCTGGACGCCGGATGCCCATCCTTCCGCGCGCCGCCCGGTGATGGTCTATTTTCATGGCGGGGCCTACAATTGGGGCTCGGTCACCGACCCGCTGACGCAGGGGCCGAAGCTCGCCGAACAGGGCGATGTGGTGGTCGTCACGGTCAATCACCGGCTCAATCTGTTCGGCTATGGCTGGCTGGCACCGCTCGGTGAGCGTTTCCGCCACAGCGGCAATGCGGGGCAGCTCGACCTGATCTGCGCGCTCGAATGGATCCGCGAGCATATCGGGGCCTTCGGCGGGGACGCGGACCGCGTGATGGTCTTCGGCCAGTCGGGCGGCGGTGCCAAGATCGCGACGCTGATGGCGATGCCTGCGGCCGATGGGCTGTTCCACACGGCTGCGACGATGAGCGGCCAGCAGGTCACCGCGCAGGGTCCCGGCAATGGCTGGCGGCGGACGCGCGCCCTGCTCGACCATCTCGGACTGGCGGAAGACGGCGGCGCTGCCCTGCTTAGCCTCCCATATGAGCGCTTGCGAGAAGGTCTCGAGGCGACCGATCCGGTGCTCGGGGGCAGTCTCTATTTCGGGCCGGTGCTCGACATGCTGCATCTGCACCGCCACCCGTTCTGGCCCGATGCCGCGCCGCAATCGCGGCACATCCCGATGATCCTCGGCAACACGCGGGACGAGACGCGCGCCTTCATCCGCAGCGACGGGCCCGTCGTGCGAGGTCTCGACTGGCAGAATATCGCCGAGCGGCTGGCCCCGCAGATCCGCATCGATTTGCCCGCGAACTGGGTGGTCGCGCAATATCGCGCGCAGTTTCCGCACTGGTCCGCCGAGCAAGTATTCTATGCCGCGACCACCGCCGGACGCAGCTGGCCCGGACAGGTGATCGAGGCGGATGCGCGCGCCCGCGCAGGGGCGCAGGCCACCTGGGTCTACCAGCTCGACCGGCCCAGTCCGATCGATCCCACGCGCCGGGCGGCGCATACCGACGATCTGCCCTATGTCTTCGGGACGCTCGCTGCACCGGGCAGCTATTCGGGAACCGGGCCACGCGCCCGCACGGTCAGCGATGCGATGATAACTGCCTTTGCGGGCATGGCGCATACGGGCCGGCCGGGGCTTCCATCATGGGCTCCCTATACGCTTGCCGAACGCGAGACGTTGGTGATTGGCGAAGAGAGCATCGCGACCGAGAACGATCCACGCGGGTGGGAGCGCGAGCTGTGGGCGCGGGGGCCCTATATCCAGCCGGGCAGTTGAAACTCGGTCAGACCTGATGCGGTGTTCCGTGACAACGGCAGGCGGCTCGCTTGCGGCATGAAGACATACCGCCGCGAAGCCGCCTACCTTTTCAAAAGCCCCAGCATGTTTACCGATTGGTGGCGCGCATCTCGCGGTCGCGGGGCGAAAGATGCTCCTGCGCACCTTCCTTCTGGCCCGGCCAGATACCCGACTTCGGGGTCATGGTGGCAAGGTCCCAATCCGCTTCGACGAAAGGCGCGCTCGTCGCTTCGAACTGCGGATAGCCGCCGACCTCGTCTTCCGAATCGATCACTTCGCCGCGTCCTTCGGCGATGTAGAACAGGACGCGGATTTCCATTTCGCTGCGATCCCACGGGCGCGCGCCCGAGGTTGCGAGCAGGACGGTCTCGACATCCTCGCTGGGCATGATCGAATAGCCGTCCAGATCATGCAGCGGCGCATCTTGCTGAAGGATCTGTGCGCGTGTGTGGCCATAGCGGCCGAACATCGGCAGGTCGTTCCCGTACCGGTCGATCGCGACATTATCGCGGCCATAGTATTGCAGATCACCAACACCGCCGATCGTCAGGAATGGCAGGCCCGCATCGGTGCTGTTGCCGCCGCGCATGACATTGCCCACTGCGGTAAGCTGGCCGTCGACCGGCGCGTGGCCCGCCCATTCCAGATCCATCAGATTGTAATGCACCGCGCGAAATTGCGGATCGTAGATCAGATTGTTGATCATCAGCGCCTCGACCCCGCCCTTCAGCAACGGCGAGCGTTCGACATTGTGCGCCCAGACATTGCGTTCGAACACGATGCCGGTCGCATTGTCGTGGATCAGCGAACCCTTCGAATGCTCGCCCTTGGGGTGCGTCGAATCGGCCAGGCCCTCGGCCGCCAGGTTCGACCGGAAGACGATGTTGCGGCTGGTGCCTTCGCGCCATTCTTCCACCGTATCGCCCGTAAAGCGCGGGCCCGAAGCGGACATGTTCTCGTCGACGCCCCAGAAAAAGCTGTTGTTCTCGATCAGCAGATTATGCGCCGAACGCGTGGAAAAGGCATCGACCTCCCAGCCATGCCGCTTGGGCAGGCCATCGGCGCCGACCGCGACGCGCAGGTGGCGGATGATAACGTCATGCGTGGCCACATTGATGCCGCCGCGCAGGATCGTGATCCCCGGCGAAGGGGCCGTCTGACCCGCGATCGTGACATGCGGCTGGGTGATGGTCAGCGAGGACCGTTCGAGGTCGATCGCGCCGCCCACTTCGAAGACGATGATCCGCGGCCCTTCGCGGGCGAGCGCTTCGCTGAGGCTGCCCGGACCGTCCTTGGCGAGCGTGGTCACGCGAATGATTTCCCCGCCCGCGCCGCCATCGGTGGGATCGGCAGCCTGTACGATCGCGGGGGATGCAATCAGAAACAGGCAGAGCGCCAGCAGGCAATTTGCGAAATATCTCATGGCAATTTCCTCTCTCTTAATTGCAACCTTGACACTGAAGGTCAGATGGATCAAGAAGAATTGACACCGGTTACCAAACGGGCCGGGTTGAGGGAAATTGGAGTGTCAGATGGGGGGTGCGGCAGGCTGCCGCAAATTTTCTCCTCCAAAAAGACACCGGTGCCAATTGAGAGGAGGATGCGATGAGGTTTATGGTTTCTACGGGAAGCGTGAAGGCGGCTTTGCTGGCGGGTAGCGCACTGGTTTTTTCGGCGCCAGCAATGGCCCAGGATTCGGGCACGCTCGACGATGACGAAGTAAGCGATGTCGCTTCCGACGCATCGGGCGAGATTTCCGATAGTGATAATGTGATCATCGTATCCGGCTTCCGCCAGTCGCTCAACGCGGCCATTTCGGCGAAGCGCGAAGCGGTCGGCCAGGTCGATGTCATCGTGGCCGAGGACATCGCCAAATTCCCCGACACCAATCTTGCCGAATCGCTCCAGCGTATTCCTGGCGTCGCGATCGAACGCGATGCGGGCGAGGGACGCCAGATCACGGTTCGCGGGCTGGGCGGGCAATTTACCCGCGTGCGCGTCAACGGAATGGAAACGATCGCGACCTCGGTTGACGGGGCCTCGTTTAACCGGGACCGCGCTTTCGATTTCAACGTCTTCGCGTCGGAACTGTTCAATTCGATCGTGGTCAACAAGACCGCGTCGGCAGCGCTCGACGAAGGTTCGCTGGGCGCGGTCATCGACCTCAATACCGGCGATCCGCTTGCGTACGGTGCGGGTCTCAAGCTCGTCGGTTCGGCGCAGGGGCGCTACAATGACCTGAATGACGACATCGCACCGCGTCTTGCCGGCCTGCTGGCGTGGAGCAATGCGGACGAAACCTTCGGTATCTCCGCATCGGCTGCCTGGACCAAGTACGAGACGCCCGAACTGGGTAACAACTCGGTCCGCTGGGCGAATGATGCGACCTTCCGTTCGGTCGATGGCGTCGATTGCGCCGCCAATGCTGCCGATCCCGGATGTGTGGAAGTGCGCGACGCTTTCCACCCGCGCATCCCGCGCTATGGCCTGGTCAATCACGACCGCGAACGCCTCGGCGCGACCGCGGCCATCCAGTTCCGTCCGACGGATCGCACCGATATCCAATTCAACGCGCTCTATTCCAACTTCAAGGAAAACCGCGACGAATATTGGGGTGAAGTCCTGCTGCGTTCGAACGAGGACGAGATCGACCTCTCGAACTATGTCATCGATGGCGACAACAACGTCATCAGTGCCGATCTCGAGAATGCGTGGATCCGTAACGAGCGCTATCACCGCGAAAGCGAAACCGATTTCTACCAGATTTCGGGGACCATCGAGCAGGCGTTCAGCGACAACTTTAGCGCCTCGCTGCTCGCGGGCTTCTCCAAGTCCGACGCGACCATCCCGGTCGAAACCACGATCATTTTCGATGATCGCGACGGGACCTACAGCTACGACTACACCGATATGAAATTTCCGGTGCTCGCATTCGGTACGGATGTGACCAATCCGGGCAATTTCCAGCTGGCGGAATTCCGCGATCGCCCGAGTTCGGTCGAGAACAAGTTCAAGACCATTGCGCTCGATCTCGATTGGGAGCCCACCAGCGGACTGCGCCTGTCGGGCGGGCCGTTCTACCGTCAGTTCGACTACTTCACGCAAAGCGCGCGGCGTGACAGCCAGTATTGCTCGGCCTTCACCTGCGCAGCCGGAGCCTATGGCGCGCCGGTCACGGGGGATCTGTCCGAGCTGTTCGAACTGGGTGATGCGGGCCAGCCGGCTGGTAACACCAACAGCTGGGTCGTTCCGAACCTCGACGCGGCAGTGGCCTTCCTCGATCTCTACAACATCCCTGCGGTGACCCGTGAAGGCGATGTGCGTTCGGTCGAGGAAAAGGTCACCGGGGGTTATTTCCAGACCGATTTCGAGATCGACCACGGACTGCGCGTAACCGGCAATTTCGGGGTCCGCTATGCGCGCACCGAACAGTCCTCGCAGGGGTTCAACAACGGTCAGTACGTGACGGTGGAGCGTAATTACGACGACTTCCTGCCGGCGCTCAATCTGAACGTGTTCCCGAGCGACGACGTCGTCCTTCGCGGGGCGATCGCTCGCGTGATTACCCGTCCCACGCTCGGCTCGCTTACGCCGGGCGGATCGGTCGACGAATTCAACTTCGTCATCAGCACCGGCAACCCGTTCATCGAACCCTATCGTGCTTGGAACTACGATCTTTCGGCAGAATGGTATTTCGCACCCGGGGCAATCCTGTCGCTGGCGGGCTTCATCAAGGAGGTCGAAAGCTTCCCGGTCGGCAATTCGCTGCAGGTGACCTATGCACAAAGCGGTCTGCCAACGTCGCTGCTGACCTCGGGTACGCCCGCCTATGATGCGGTCGTCAACGGGACCGATCCCAACCGCGAATTCCAGTTCCGCACGACGACCAATGGCGAAGGCGCGACGATCAAGGGGGTGGAGCTTGGTCTGAACCTGCCCTTCTCTGCTTTCGCCTCGGGCGCGCTGGCGAATTTCGGTGTGCTGGGCAATGTCACCTATGTCGACAGCCAGCAGGAGATCGAGTTCGAGGATCAGATCTTCGAAACAACGTTTAGCGGCGTGTCGAAATACTCGGCCAACGGTACGGTCTATTACGATGACGGGCGGATCTCGATCCGTATGTCGGGCGCTTATCGCAGCGGGTACAACACCGGCTCCAGCGGAAATGGCAATTTCCTGGAAGGCTACACCTCGTCGTTCAACCTCGATGCGGCGATCCGCTACAAGGTCACGGACTCGGTCGAGCTGACGCTGGACGGGAATAACCTCACCGACGACTACCGTTACCGTTGGACCGACGACAATGCGCGCCGGAACTACGAGAACAACCACTTCGGCCGCATCATCATGGCCGGTGTGCGCTTCGAATATTAATTCGACAGCGTAAGGGATACAGGGGGCTCGCGCATGAGAAGTGATCGACGGTCGCTTCTTGTCGCGGGCCTTTCCCTGTCTGGTGCATGGGCCACACGCGGCTCGGCGGGTTCGCGGGCAAGTATGGCTGCCAAGCCAACAGAAACGATCGCGCTATGGCCGCACGGTGCGCCCGGCATGCCCGACCCCGCACCAAGTGAGCGGATAACCGAACGCTCGACCGATCCCTCTTTCAAGGACCGCGCCGTTGCGGCGATTGCCGAACCGCGCCTGGTCGTCTTCCATCCCGCGCATGCCAGCGGGGCGTCGGTCCTGCTGATGCCCGGCGGTGGCTATCGGCATGTGGTCGTCGACAAGGAGGGCTACGAGATGGGGCGCTGGCTGGCCGCGCGCGGCATCACCGCCTTCGTCCTGTTCTACCGCCTGCCCGGCGATGGCTGGGCGGCGGGCCCCGACGTCGCGCTGTCCGATGCGCAGCGGGCGATCCGGCTGATCCGCAACCGCGCTGACGAATGGGGTCTCGACCCCGCGCGCGTGAGCGCGATGGGCTTCTCCGCTGGCGGGCATTTATGCGCCGACCTTGCGACACGATTCGATCACGGTGCCTACGATGCGGTGGACGCGGCCGATACGCTTTCCGCGCGTCCCGACAGCGCCGCGTGCATTTACCCGGTTATCAGCATGGAACCCGGCGTAGCGCATGGCGGATCGCGGGATTTGCTGATCGGCAGCGACGCGGGTGCCGAACTCGAACGCGCGCACTCGCCCGATCAGACTGTGCCCGCGAATGCCCCGCCATTCTTCCTGCTCCATGCCGAAGACGATAGGTCGGTCCCGGTCGAAAATACGCTCCGGATGCGCGCGGCGCTCAAGGCGCGCGACCTACCCGTCGAAACACATCTGTTCGAAGCCGGCGGGCATGGCTTCGGGCTGCGCAAGGCAGTGGGCAAACCGGTCGAGGTCTGGCCGGAATTGTGGCTCGCCTGGGCCAGAACAAGGAATTTTGCATGACGATCCGCCGCAGGGATTTGCTCGCCGGGGTTGGCGGGGCAGGGCTGGCAAGCTTGGTGCCCGCATTGCCCGCTCCGCTTCGCGCGCGAACGTATGATGCCCCTGCCGTGCGCCAGTACCGGCGCGGGTTCGACAATCAGCGTGTCCCCGACCTTGGCAATGGCAGCTTCCTCAATCCCGTAGTGTCGGGCGACCGTCCGGATCCCGCAATCCTCAAGGATGGTGCGGATTACTACATGACCTTCTCCACCTTCGACGCCTATCCGGGTCTGACGATCTGGCATTCGCGCGACCTGGTGAACTGGCGCCCGCTCGAAGCCGCGCTGACGCGCAATATCGGATCGGTCTGGGCCCCCAGCCTGCACAAGGACAAGGGCCGCTACCTGCTCTACATCCCGGTGAAGGCCAAGCCGCAGAACGACATCTTCGTCGCCTGGGCGGACGATATCACCGGTCCGTGGAGCGACCCGATCCCGCTCGGCCTGCCCAATCATATCGACCCGTGTCATGCCGTGGCCGAAGACGGCAGCCGCTGGCTGTTCCTGTCGGGCGGCGACCGTGTTCGCCTGTCCGACGACAATCTCTCGCTCGCCGGCGCGGTCGAGCATGTCTACGATCCCTGGCGCTATCCGTCCGACTGGATCGTCGAAGGCTTTTCGCCCGAAGGTCCGAAGATCCACCACATCGGCGGCTGGTATTACATGATCACCGCAGTGGGCGGCACCGCCGGTCCGCCGACCGGGCATATGGTCATCGCCGCCCGTTCGCGCTCGCTGCACGGTCCGTGGGAACACCATCCGGGCAATCCGCTGGTTCGTACCGAAAGCGTGGACGAGGCGTGGTGGTCGCGCGGCCATGCCTCGCTGGTCGAAGCGCCCGATGGCAGCTGGTGGTCGCTCTATCACGGCTATGAAAACGGCTATTGGACGCTTGGCCGGCAGTGCCTGCTCGATCCGGTCGAATTCACGCCCGACGGGTGGTTCTGCATGACCGGCGGCGACCTGTCCGCGCCGATCGCCAAACCGGGCGGCGGGGCTGCGGTCACGCATGGCATGCCGCTGACCGACGATTTCTCCGCCCCGCTTGCGCTGGGCAGCAAATGGGCCTTCTTCAAGCCCGACGCCGATGAAGCGGCGCGGGCAACCAGCGGCAACGGCGTATTGCGGCTGAAGGGCAAGGGCGCGGCGCCGTCCAGCGGCTCGCCGCTGTTGCTAACCGCAGGCGACCGATCCTATCGCTTCGAATGCGATATCGAACTCGCGCCCGGCGGACGGGCGGGGCTGATCCTGTTCTATGACGACAAGCTTTATTGCGGGCTCGGTTTCGATGCGGAGCGCTTCGTCACGCACCAATATGGCCGCGAGCGGGCAAGGCCCACCAATCCGCATGGCGGGCGAATGCGCATGCGCGTGACCAATCGGCGCCACATCGTCACGTACGATACCAGCGGGGATGGCGGGAAAACCTGGCACCGCTTTGACCGCGGGATGGAAGTCTCCGGATACCACCACAATGTGCGCGGCGATTTCCTGATGCTGCGGCCCGGCCTCTATGCGGCGGGGCCGGGCGAGGCGAAATTCCGTGACTTCCGCTTCACCGCGCTGGAAGATTGAACAAAATGACGGGGAGCGGAGAAAACATGACGAAGGGGCGTATGGCGCTGTCGCGGCGAAGCGTGCTGGCCGGCGGCATGGTGCTGGGGGCAGGCGCGATCCTGCCCGGCTGCAAACCGGTGATGTCGGGGCTGCTGACCGGCGCCGATGCGCATCCGGGCGATTACCCGACCGTACGCGCGGTCGAGTTCATGGGCCGCTATCTCGATGAGAAAACGGGCGGCCGGCTGGGCATCAGGATGTTCGCCGGCGGCCAGCTCGGCAGCGAGACCGATACGCTGGAGATCACCAGTTTCGGCGGGATCGACTTCAACCGGGTGAATTTCGCGCCGCTCAATTCGATCGAGCCGATGACGCTGCCCTTCTGCCTCCCCTTCGTGTTCGATTCGGTCGCGCATATGCGGCGCGTGGTCGACAGCGAGGTGGGCGACGAAGTCATGGCCTCGCTCGAACCGCACAATCTCATCGGCCTGTGCATTTACGATTCGGGTGCGCGCAGTTTCTACAATGTCCGGCGCCCCATCACCACGCCGGAGGATCTGCGCGGGCTCAAGATCCGCGTGCCCGCATCGGACCTCTATATCGCGATGGTCAATGCACTGGGCGCCAATGCGGTGCCGATCCCCTTTGGCGAGATTTACCAGTCGCTTGCCCAGGGCGTGATCGACGGCGCGGAAAACAACTGGCCCACCTTCGTGGGCGAGCGTCATTACGAAGTCGCCAACTATCTCAGCCTGACCCAGCACCTGCTGACCCCCGAGGCGCTGGTGATGAGCAAGGCGAGCTGGGAACGGCTGTCGCGTGCGGACCAGCTGCTCGTGCGCGAGGCGGCCAAGGCTTCGGTCGTCGAGATGCGGCGCTTGTGGGACATTCGCGTTAACGAAGCCAAAGCTGCGGTCGCCGCGTCGGACGTCGCCGTGAACACGGTGGATACCGAACCCTTCGCCGCGCTGATGCGGCCGGTTTGGGATCAATTCATCACGACGCCCGCGCAGCAGGACATCGTCCGGCGCATCCGCGATATGAGGGAAGGATGACTATGGCCGCGACCCTATCGCGCTGGTTGATCGGCTTCGGTTCGATCGGGCTTCTGGCGATGACCGCGATCATCGGCTGGCAGGTGTTCGGGCGCTTCGTGCTCAACTCGAGCCCGTCGTGGACCGAACAGGCTTCGCTGATCATGATGATCTGGTACGTGATGTTCGCCGCCGCTGCGGGGGTCTACGAAGGCTTCCATATCCGCATCGCGCTGCTCGAGGAAAAACTGGGCGACCGCGCGCGGCCGCTGCTGCGGATCGTCGCGCTCGTGGTCGCCGCGATCGGTCTGGTGCTGCTCGTTTACGGCGCGCAGCTGTGCTGGGCGGTGCGCGGCAATGTCGTCCCTTCGCTCGGCGTCAGCCGCGCGGTAGCCTATGTGCCGCTGCCCGTTTCGGGACTGTTGATGACATGGTTCGCGCTGCCACAGCTATTTACCGGGCGTCATCCGGCGGATGATGCCATTGAAGGGGAGCGCGGCTGATGGAACTCCTCGTCCTGTTCGGCGTGCTCTTCGCCATGCTCGTCATCGGCGTACCGGTGGCCTTTTCCCTGCTCGCGGCGGCGCTTGCCTGTTTCCTCGCGATGGATATCCCTCCCATCGTCGCGGTCCAGCGCGTCGCCGCGGGGATCAGCGTTTTCACCCTGATGGCGATCCCCTTCTTCATCTTCGCGGGCGACCTGATGTACCGCGCGGGGATCGCCGACCGGTTGGTCCGCGTGGCCGATGCCGCCATCGGGCGCGTACGCGGCGGGCTCGGGATCGTCGATGTCGGCGCCTCGATGATGTTCGGTGCGGTGTCCGGCTCGGCCATCGCCAGCGCCTCGGCGATCGGCTCGACCATGGTCCCGCTGATGAAGGAGAAAGGCTATCCTGCAGATTATGCGGTCAACGTCACCGTTACCGCCGCCATCGTGGGCCTGCTGATCCCGCCTTCGCACAACATGATCATCTATTCCGCCGCCTCGGGGATCGGCGTATCGATCGGCGACCTGTTCCTTGCCGGCGTCATCCCCGGCGTGCTCACCGGCCTGATGCTGATGCTGGTGGCGTGGCTGGTGGCCAAGCGCGGCAAACTGCCGCTCGGCCGCTTCCCCGGCTGGCGCGAGTTCATCCTCGCAAGCGCCTATGCAATCCCCGGACTGATGACGGCGGTGATCATCATGGGCGGCATCCTCAGCGGGTTTTTCACGCCTACCGAAAGCTCGGCCATCGCCGTAATCTACACCATGCTCATCGGGACCTTCGTCTATCGCAGCCTGGGGTGTAAGGGCATGTGGGAAGCCGCCGGGAAGTCGGTGCGCACCGCTGCCATGGTTTTGTTCATCATCGCTGCTGCTACCGCATTCGGCTTCGCCCTCGCGCTGCTCGAAGTGCCCGCCGCGATGGGCGCGCTGATCGGGGTGATGACCGACAATCCGATCCTGACCCTGCTGATCATCAACCTCATGCTGCTGGCGCTGGGCACCTTCATGGACATGGCCCCGCTGATCGTCATCACCACGCCGATCTTCCTGCCGGTGGCGATGGATGTCGGGGTCGATCCGGTGCACTTCGGGATCATCATGATGCTCAATCTGGGCATCGGCCTGGTTACGCCGCCGGTCGGCTCGGTGCTGTTCGTCGGCTCGGCGGTGGGCAAGATCCCCGTGACCGCGCTGGTGAAGACCATCTGGCCGTTCTATCTCACGCTGATTGCGGCGCTGGTGGTGATTACATTCGTGCCTGCGCTCTCGCTCTGGCTGCCGGGGGCGTTCGGCGGCTGATCACAGCGTCACCCCGCGTTTCCAGATCGAAATGACGCGCTGGTCGCTGCGTTCGGCGGCGGTGGGCTCGCCGCTGGCAATGGCGAGCAGATAGTCCGCAAAGGCGGCATCGACCGCGTCCACCCCCTCGGCAAGCGCGCGGCCCGCGTCGAAATCGATCCAGCCCGGCTTGGTTTGTGCAAGCGCGGTGTTGGACGAAATCTTGACCGTGGGGACCGGGAAGCCGAGCGGGGTGCCCCTTCCGGTAGTGAACAGCACCAGGGTCGCCCCCGCCGCGGCCAGCGCGGTGGAGGAGACCGCATCATTGCCCGGCGCTTCGAGCAGCGTCAGGCCCGGCCGCGATACGGTGCCGCCATAGTCGATCACATCGACCAGCGGTGCGCAGCCGCCCTTCTGCACCGCGCCAAGCGATTTTTCTTCCAGCGTGGTGATCCCCCCCGCGATATTGCCGGGCGAGGGGTTTTTCGAAACCGGTTGGCCCTGGTCGAGGAAATAGCGCTTGAAGCGGTTCACCAGCTCGCCTGCCTGCTCGAAAACCTCCGGTGACACGGCGCGCGCCAACAGCGCTTCCTCGGCGCCGAAGATCTCTGGGATTTCGGTCAGCACGAGGCTGCCGTCGGACCCTGTGAGACGATCGCTGAAGCGCCCGAGCAGGGGATTGGCGGTCAGCCCCGACAACGCGTCCGACCCGCCGCATTTCAGCCCCACGGTCAGCGCGCCCGCCGGCGCATCTTCGCGCATTACCGGCGCGAGTTCAGCCACCAGATCGGCAATTTCCGCAAGCAGGCGTTCGCGCTCGTCGCCCGGGTCCTGCGCCCGGACAAGCCGCAGCTTGGCGCGGCTGCGCTCGGGGACACTGGCAACAAGGTCATCGAGCTGGTTGCTTTCGCAGCCGAGCCCCACCAGCACCACGCCGCCCGCATTGGGGTTGTCGCACAGCGCGGCCAGCAGCGCGCGCGTGCCCGAAAGATCGTCGCCCAATTGCGAACAGCCGTGCGGGTGACCGAACCCCACGATTGCATCCACGCTCCCGCGATGGATTGCGCTTGCTTCGCGCGCCACCAATTCCACCAGCGGGGCGACGCAGCCGACAGTGGGCAGCAGCCAGATCTCGTTGCGGGTGCCAAAGCGCCCGTCGGCGCGCCGGTATCCCTGCCAGCTGCCCAGCGGCGGGGAGGCTTCCGGGATCGGCGCAGGCGGCGCAAAAGTGCCATACTCCATCTCCCCATCCAGCGCGGTGGCGAGATTGTGCGAATGGACATGCTCGCCCGCTGCGATCGGCTGGCTGGCAAGGCCGATCGGGGCGCCATAGCGCAGGACCGGCTCGCCTTTGCCATGAGGGCGGAGGGCGAATTTATGGCCCCTCGGGATCGCTTCGGGCAGCCGCAGGACAATTCCGCCCAGTTCGATCCATTCGCCGGCCTTGTGATCGCACAGTGCGACGCCGACGCCATCGGCCTGGTGCGAGCGCCAGACATCGGGCAACCTCATCCCTGCGGAAGCGCTGTCGGCCTCGGTCATTGCGCGTCCCTCCTTATCCCCCTGCCTGACCGGTTGATTTCCTCTCCGGTAAGCGGCAGAACCCGTTCTTGACACCGGTTACCATAGTTCGTCGCGGGAGAGAAGAATGAGCACGCCCCTGGAGCTGCATGAGGATCGCCTGTTCCCAGCGGAGCCCGGCATCCGCGCGCTTGCGCGCGAGCTCTATGCCGATGTCGCCGATCTGCCGATCATCAGCCCGCATGGGCATACCGACCCGGCGTGGTTCGCTCATGACGAGCCGTTTGGCGATGCGACCGAATTGCTGCTGCATCCCGACCATTACGTGTTCCGTATGCTGTACTCGCAGGGGATTGCGCTGGAGTATCTGGGCATCGGGGGAGGCGGGGCCGATCCGCGGGCCGCGTGGCGCATACTGGCAGAGAACTATCACCTGTTTCGCGCCACGCCTTCGCGGATGTGGCTCGACTGGGTCTTCGCCAAGGCCTTCGGCATAGAGGTGCGGCTCGATGCGGGCACGGCCGATCTCTATTTCGATACGATCACCGAGAAGCTGCAGCAGGACGATTTTCGCCCCCGCGCGCTGTTCGACCGTTACGGCATCGAAGTCCTCGCCACAACGGAAAGCCCGCTCGATCCGCTCGACCATCACCGTACGATTCGCGGCAGCGGGTGGGGCGGCCGGGTCATTACCGCCTATCGCCCCGACCCGGTAGTCGATCCCGAGTTCGAAGGCTTTGCCGATAATCTGCGCACATTTGGCGACCTCACTGGCGAGGATACGCTGTCATGGCCGGGCTATCTCGCCGCGCACCGCCAGCGGCGCGAGTACTTCGCTGCGATGGGGGCGACTTCGACCGATCACGGCCATCCCAGCGCGGCCACTGCCAATCTGCCGGATGCCGATGCTGCTGCGCTGTTCGAGCGCGTGAAGCATGGGGGTGCCTCCGCCGCCGATGCCGAACTGTTCCGTGCGCAGATGCTGACCGAAATGGCGGCGATGAGCGTGGACGATGGCCTGGTGATGCAGATCCACCCCGGCAGCTTCCGCAACCATAACCACCAGCTGTTCGCCGGGTTCGGCCGCGACATGGGGGCCGATATCCCCACGCGCACCGACTATGTGCAGGCGCTCAAGCCGCTGCTCGACCGGTTCGGGAACGAGGCAGGTCTGTCGATCATCCTCTTCACGCTCGATGAAAGCGCCTATGCGCGCGAACTGGCGCCGCTGGCGGGGCATTATCCGTGCCTCAAGCTCGGCCCGGCGTGGTGGTTCCACGACAGCCCCGAGGGCATGCGCCGCTTCCGCCAGATGACGACCGAGACCGCCGGGTTCTACAACACGGTCGGCTTCAACGACGATACGCGCGCCTTCCTGTCGATCCCCGCGCGGCACGACGTCGCCCGGCGGGTCGATTGCGGCTTTCTCGCACAGCTTGTCGCCGAACACCGGATCGAGGACTGGGAAGCCGCCGAGGTCGCCCGCGAGCTGGCCTATACGCTGGCGAAGCGGGCCTACCGCCTGTGAGGCTCGGGCCCGATACGCTGGTCCATCTGCCCGGTGATGTCGGCACATGCCCTTACGACCGAGACGCGCAGAAGATCGGCATCGTTCATTTCGGCATTGGGGCGTTCCACCGTGCGCACCAGGCCTGGTATACCGATTGCGCGATGACCGCGGGGGACCGCGATTGGGGCATTTGCGGCGTTTCGCTCCGCTCGCCCGACGTCGCCCGACAGATCAATCCGCAAGGCGGACTCTATACGCTGACCGAACGGCAGCGCGATGCTGCGCAAACGCGCGTGATTGGCGCGGTTCGCGAAGTGCTCTACGCCCCCGATCAGGCCGGGGCGGTAATTACCCGGCTCGCTGATCCGGCCTGCCATATCGCCAGCTTTACCGTCACCGAAAAAGGCTATGCGCGCGGCCAAGACGGCGGGCTCGACCTCGCCGCGGCGCGCAGCAGTTTCTATCCGCTGTTGGCGCAGGGGCTGGCCCAGCGCCGCGCGCGCGGACTGGGCGGGCTGACGCTGCTGTCCTGCGACAATCTGGCGGAGAACGGCCGGGTCCTGGCGCGTCTGATGGAGCGGTGGCTGGCTGCAGAGATGCCCGAGATGGTCGAGTGGTTCCGGCGCGAATGCCGTGTCCCGTCGACGATGATCGACCGCATCGTACCGCGCAGCGGGCCGCAGGATCTGGCTGAGCTCGAGCAGCGCCTCGGAATGAGCGATGCCGGGGCGGTCTTTACCGAGCGGTTCAGTCAATGGGTGATCGAGGACGACTTTGCCGGCCCGCGTCCGCAGTGGGAGAACCACGGCGTGGAGCTGGTCGATGATGTCGCCCCTTTCGAAACCGCAAAGCTGCGCATGCTCAACGGCGCGCATTCGCTGCTGGCCTATTGCGGGCTCGAGGCCGGCTATACTTATGTCCATGAGGCCGTCGCCAATCCCCGCCTCGCCGCGCTTGCCGAGCGGCTGATGCGCGATGAAGCGCTCCCGACGATCACCGCCGCAGCCGGTCAAGATATTGCGGCCTATGCCGGGCAATTGATGCAGCGCTTCGCCGATCCTGCGCTGATGCACCGGCTCGACCAGATCGCGATGGATGGTACGCAAAAAATCCCCCAACGCTGGCTCGACACCGCTGCCGAGCTTGTCCGCCGGGGCCAACCCTTCGATGCGATCGCGACGGGTTTTGCCGCCTGGGTCTGGCACTTAGCCGATGGCCGCTTTGTCGACGATCCGTATGGTGAAGAACTGCATACGCTTGCTGCCGAAAAGGGTTCGCCCGCACTTGTCGCGCGGTGTTTCGGACCGTGTCCGAAGGCCGCTGCGCTGTGGCCGCGCTACGAACATCTGGCCGCAACCATGCTGCGACAGGCGCAGCCGTCATAGGCGTTTCGCTGGCTGGTATGCCTCGCCCGCTCGATCGCGAGGCCGGGAAAGTGGCGGAGACGGAGGGATTCGAACCCTCGATACCCGTTACCAGGTATGGCTCCTTAGCAGGGAGCTGGTTTCAGCCACTCACCCACGTCTCCGCATGTCGCAGGATCGGGCGTGCCCGCTGCGAGGGGCGCGCTATAGCCATGGCTTTGCGGGCCTTCAAGCGGAGTTTTGCATCCCGGTGCAGACAACGGCCCGACCCTGCAACGACTCGGTTCGCCGCATTTCCGATTCGGTTCATCGCCGTTTCATTGCCGCGCCGCTCTAAGAGGATTCTTCTCACCGCGCAGCTGTCTGCGCACGCGCCGCCGACACGGAGGGATCGATGACGAAATCTATACGCATATTGCCGCGCCTTGGCATGGCGCTCGCAGCCTTCGGCATGGCGGCGAGCCCGCTCGCCGCGCAGGTCGAAACGATCGACCCCGACAGCGCCATTGACGGCGATCTGGTCGAGCAGCCGGGCGACCAGCCGGTCTATGGCGAGCCTGAGACCACCCCCAGCTATGCGCCGCCCCCGACCACCGACGGGACGGATGAAACCGCTACGGACTATGAAACGCAAAGCGATCCGGTCCAGACCGATTCCCGCCAACCGCAATGGTCCGAACAGGCGGCCGAAGCGGCCGCCAGCGATGCAGTCGACGGCGCGGTGGTCGACGATCCGACGACCACCTATCGCGAAGATGATCTCATCGGTGCGGCCGAAGGCGTCTTCGGCAAGGGCGCCGAAGGCGTGGCCAAGATGATCCGCGGCCTGCTGGAAAAGCAGGGCGAACCCAATGGCTATATCGTCGGCCGCGAGGCGGGCGGGGCCTTTATCGTCGGCGCGCGCTATGGCTCGGGCACGCTCTACCACAAGATCGAAGGCGAATTGCCGGTCTACTGGACGGGGCCCTCGATCGGGCTCGACGCCGGGGCCAATGCCGGCAGTACCTTCGTGCTGGTTTACAATCTGTACGATACCGAGGAGCTGTACGAGCGCTATCCGGCGGGCGAGGGGCAGGCCTATGTCATCGGCGGGCTCACCGCGAGTTACCTGCGCAAGGGCGATGTCGTGCTGATCCCGATCCGGATGGGCGCGGGACTGCGTCTCGGCATCAATGCAGGCTATATGAAGTTCTCCAAGGAGCACCGCTGGCTGCCCTTCTGAGCAAGGGCAAACAAGCCGCCCTTCGGATCGCCCAACCATAATTCGCGCAGGCACGGGGCCGCGACGGGATTTCCTGTTGCGGCCCTTGGCATATCGGGCGATGAGGCGCGCATGCTTGACCAACTCGAAGCCCAGTCTCCCGACGCGCTGCTCGCGCTCATCAAGATGCATGCGCAGGACCCGCGCGAGGACAAGATCGACCTCGGCGTGGGCGTCTATCGCACCAATGACGGCGCGACGCCGGTCTTCCGTTCGATCAAGGCGGCGGAACAGCGGCTGGTCGATACGCAGGATTCCAAGAGCTATCTGGGCCCCGAGGGCGACACCGGCTTCGTCGATGCGCTCAAGCCCTATATCTTCGGGAAGGACGCCACGATGGGCGGGCGGCTCGAAGGCATGCAGACCCCGGGCGGCACCGGCGCGGTGCGGCTGGCGGTAGCGCTGGCCAAGGCTGCGGGTGTGACGCGCATCCATCTTGGCGTGCCGAGCTGGCCCAACCATGCGCAGATCCTGCAGGACGTCGGGGTCGAGACCACCACTTTCCACCATGCCAATGCCGATGGCACCGCCGATATCGACGCGCTGCTCGAGGCGATCGGCAATGCGCGCGAGACCGATGCAGTCCTGCTGCATGGCTGCTGCCACAACCCCACCGGGGTCGATTACACGCAGGAGCAATGGGGCCGGATCGCCGACGCCTTCGCCGAAAGCGGTATCCTGCCGATCCTCGACGTTGCCTATCACGGGCTTGGCGAGGGGCTGGAGGAAGACATCGCGGGCGTACGCCAGGTGCTCGCCAAGGTGCCCGAGGCGCTGGTCGCCTATAGCTGCGACAAGAATTTCGGCCTCTACCGCGACCGCGTGGGCGCTTTCTACATGATTACACGCAGCGCTGCCGACCTGCCCGCGATCGTGTCCAACGCCAATGCGCTGGCGCGGGCCAATTGGTCGATGCCGCCCGATCACGGCGGTGCGGCGGTGCGCACGGTGCTGCGCGACGAGGAACTGACCAGGCAGTGGCTCGACGAACTGGGCGAGATGCGCGCGCGCATGCGCCGCGTCCGCGAACGGCTGGCTGCCGCGGATAACGAGGCGCCCAGCCTCAACCTTGCCGCGCTGGGCCACCAGCACGGCCTGTTCGCCATGCTGCCGCTGTCGCGCGAACAGATTGCGCAATTGCGCGAAGACCACGGCATCTACATGGCCGGTTCGGGCCGCATCAATGTGGCCGGTCTGCACGAAGGCAACACGCCCAAGTTCATCGCCGCGCTGGCGCAAGTCACGAGCGCGTAAATGGACCGCCAGCGGACTCTCGAAACCGAGCGGCTGGTGCTGCGTCCGCTGGCCGAGGCCGACCGCGAGGCGCTCTACGAAATCGCCTCCGATCCCGCGGTCTGGGAACAGCACCCGATCCATGATCGCTGGCGGCGCGAGGTGTTCGACGCCTTCTTCGACGAAGGGCTGGCGTCGGGCGGCGCGCTGGCGGTCCTCGACAAGCGCGACGACCGCGTGATCGGCTCCACCCGTTTCGACAAATACGATGCGGACGAGGGCGGGGTTGTGGAGATCGGCTGGACCTTCCTCGCGCCGCGCTGGTGGGGCAAGGGCATCAATCCCGAGATGAAGCGCGCCATGCTGGCCCATGCCTTCGAGCATGTCGCGCTGGTCGAGTTCCGCGTGGGCGATACCAATTACCGTTCGCGCAATGCGCTGGAAGCCATCGGCGCGGTGCGCACCGAGCGCTACGAACTGGAAAAGTACCAGGGCAAGCGCGTGGTCCATCTGGTCTATGAGATCGACCGCGACGGCTTCGCGGCTGGCCCGCTGAGCTGATGTAGGACAGGTGTAGGACTGCCGCGGGCAAGTCCTGTCACATGGACCGCATGTTACACGGTCCAGGCGAAGAAAACACCGGGCTGCGGTCGGGCCTGCGAAACGGGCAAAACGGCAGGGGTGAAATGGCTGCGGCATCCTGCGGGTTCGAGCAGAATTCTCCCGAGTAGGAAAATCGGCACGCTTCGCTTTTCATTCGCCGATAGCGCGGTTATTGCGAGCGCTTCTCAAAAGGAGGAATCACTCTATGCGTAAGCTGGTACTTGCCGCCGCCCTCTCGGGCACCATGCTCACTCTCGCCGCCTGCTCGGGCGCTGCCGACGAAACGGCAGAGCCGGCCGACACCGCCGAAGTCGAAACCATCGACGATGCCGCTGCCGCCGAAACCGCCGCTGTGCTGGATGCCAACACCGCCACTGCCGAACAGCTTGCCGGCGCGGAAGGCGTGAGCGAGGAACTGGCTGCCGCGATCGCGGCCGGCCAGCCCTATGCCAGCGTCACCGATCTCAACGCCAAGCTGCTCGAAACGCTGAGCGCCGAGGAAGCTGCCGCCGTTCTCACCAATGTGTTCGTGCCGGTGAACCTCAACAGCGGCACCGAGGAAGAGATCCGTCTCATCCCCGGCATGACCGACAAGATGGTCCATGAATTCGAAGAATACCGTCCCTATGCCGACATGGGCGTGTTCGATCGCGAGATCGGCAAGTATGTCGACGAAGCCGAAGTCGAACGGTTCAAGAACTACGTCACTCTCTGAGCGCGCTGTAGTGCAATCCTGACGATCTCGATCGCGGCCAGGATCCCGGTGTGGATCCAGGCCGTGGTCGGGTCGAAAGCCGACCATGCCCAGTGGAGGAAGGTGAGGATCGCCGCCGGATAAACCAGCCGGTGCAGACGCTTCCAGCCGCACTTCATCTTCCGCACCGAAACATCGTTCGAGGTCAGCGCCAGCGGCACGAACAGCGCCAGCGCCGCCCAGCCTGCCAGCATGTAGGGGGTGGTGAATTCAGCCAGCACATATTCGGGCGAACCCTTGCGCACGAGATAGATCGCGGTGTGCAGCGCGGCATAGGCGAAGCTGGCCACGCCGATATCGCGCCGCCGGCGCATCAGCCACAGGGTCCCGCCGCTGCGCCGGAACGCCAGCCGCAACGGTGTGACCGCGAGCGTCGCCATCAGCAGCCATGCGGCCCAGTCGCCGCTATCGCCGATAGCGTGACCATAGCCATATTGGTCGGGCGTGATCGACCAGCGCAGCCCGATCCACAGCGCGGGCAGCGCCAGCAGCAGCCACAGCAACGGGCGCGATCGCTTGAGGGTCGAAAGCACTGGGGGCATCGCCGCGCCTGTCAGCCGGCGAGGCTCTGCATTCGCTTGAGATAGCGCGCGAGCACGTCGATCTCGAGGTTGACCGTATCGCCTTCGGACAGGTCGCCAAGCGTGGTCACTTCGCCGGTATGCGGGATGATGTTGAGCGCGAAGCGGACCTCGCCGCTGGGTTCGTCCTCGACCGCGTTGACCGTCAGCGAAACCCCGTCGACCGTGATCGAGCCTTTTTCAGCGACGAAGGGGGCAATATCCGCGCCCGCGAGGATTTCGAGCCGGGTCGAGCCGCCGATATCCTCGGCCAGCGCCACCCGCCCGACCGCATCGACATGGCCGGTGACGAGATGCCCGCCCAATTCGTCGCCCAGGCGCAGCGCGGGTTCGAGATTGAGCCGCCGATCGGCGCGCCACTGGTCCTGCGCGGTGCGACTGACCGTCTCGCCCGAGACGTCGACCGCGAACCACGCATCGCCTTCCTGCCCGCCTTTCTCGACCACCGTCAGGCAGACGCCCGAGCACGCGATCGAGGCACCGATATCGATCCCCGCCGGGTCCCACGGGCAGGCAATGGTGACGCGCAAGTCGCCCTTGTCCGCGACTGCGCTGATGGTGCCGATGGCGGTGACGATTCCGGTGAACATGTGTGCTCCTGATTACCGCAGGCGGCTGTAGGCGGCGAAGCTGTCGCTGCCAAGCTGGCGGCTTTCGGCAAGTTGCCACCGGCCATGCGCCGCGGCGAGGCTGTCGAGCCCGAGGTCCGCCACCGCGCCGCGTCCGCCGCCGATGACGATCGGGGCGCGGTAAAGCTCGAGCCGGTCGACGAGGTCGGCGGCAAGGAGGCTGGCGGCGATATTCGCGCCCGCTTCGACATAGAGATAGAGCGCATCGAGCCCCGCCACCTGCGCAGGCGTATTGATGACCTTGACCCCGTCGGGGGCGACCCCGCGGGTAAGCACGACACGCTGCGGGCTGCGGGTTTCGAGCCCGGGCAGCCGCACATCGAGGCGGGGCCGGTCGGCGCGCCAGGTTCCGCCGCCGACGAGGATCGCATCGGCCTGTGCGCGGCGCGAATGGACATGCGCGCGCGCGGCATCGCCGGTGATCCACTGGCTTTCGCCGCTGGCCATGGCGATGCAGCCATCGAGCGACATGGCGATCTTCATCGTGATATGCGGCCGGTCGTGATGGACCCGCGTGAGATAGCCCGCCAGGCTGGCTTCGGCTGCGGGGGAGGGGAGGAAAGCGGCCTCGATCCCGGCCTTGCGCAAGCGCGCTAGCCCATCGCCCGCAGTGCGCGGATCGGGATCCTCGACGCCTGCGACCACGCGCGCGACACCGGCTTCGACCAGCAGGTCGCTGCACGCCGGGCCGCGCGGCGAGCGGTGCGCGCAGGGTTCGAGCGTGACATAGGCGGTGGCGCCGCGAGCGGCCTCGCCCGCTTGGTCGAGCGCGGCTGCCTCTGCATGCGGGCGGCCACCGGCATGCGTCCAGCCGCGGCCGACCACGCGGTCGTCTTTGACGAGAATGCAGCCCACGCCGGGATTGGGATAGCTCGCCGGGCGTGAACGGCCCGCCAGACGTGCCGCCGCGTCGAGCCAGCGCGCGTCAGTCGCCGCTGAGGTCAAGTGCCGAGCCTGCCTGGTAGCGTTCGCGCCGCCGTGCTTCGGCGATGGCTTTCTCGCGCGCGGCTTCGATCTGTGCCTGCCGCTCCATTTCGTCGACATCGAGCCCGGTTGCGCGGCCGAGCGCCTTATAGGCCTCGACCTTGCGCGCGCGCAGTTCCTCGCGTTCTGCCTCGCGCGCTTCCTTGCGCTGCTGGTTGACGAGGTTCGACTGGCGGATTTCCTCGTCACTGCGCCCCTCGGCGAAGGTCGAGATGAAATTCACCTTGGGCGCATCGGGCGGGCGGAAATGCGATTCCTGCGTCAGCATCGCCACCCCGGCGAGCGGGATCGCGATCGATACCGCCAGTATCGGCCAGCGATAGGGCCGCGGTTCGCGGAGATATTCCCACAGGTCGGCGGCCCCGGCCCGGGGATCGAAGCGTGACGTAAAGCGCATGGGTGCCAAGATAGGGGGTTTCGATGAACCGCGCCAGTATTGGCTAGCCGAAGCTGGCGTAAAGTTCGCGCCCGTGACGGCTGAGCCAGCGATTGGCCTGTTCGATATCGTCCTCGTAGAGCTGGTCGAGCAGTGCGTGGAACGCGGGCGAATGGTCGAAATGGACCAGATGCGCGACTTCATGCGCTACGACCGAGCGGCGGACATGGTCGGGCGCCTGGACGAGCCGCCAGTTGAGCCGCAGCACGCCTTCGGACGAACAGCTACCCCAACGCCGCCGCGCCCGGGTGAGCTTGACCTCGGCCTGCGCCAGCTCGCCGCGGGCGCAGTAATCGGCGGCATCGGCGGCGAACAATCGCACTGACTCGCCCTCGAGCCAGCGCTGCAGGCGTTTGCCCAGCGTGTCCTCGGGCCCGCCGATGGTCAGCGTGTCGCCCGCGACCTGCGGTTTGCGCGGGGCATCCGCGCGCCAGTCGATGGCGATCTCGGCGCCGCGATAGTGCAGCTGCCGTTCCCGCACGGGGTCGCGCGGCGCGGGCACCCTGGCCAGCTGCGCCGCCAGCCATTCGCGCCGTGCATGGGCAAAGGCGATCGCTTCGGCGCTGCGGCACCAATGCGGCAGCGTGATGCGCACCGCGCTGCCATCGGGCGCCAGCCGCAGCGTCAGCCGCCGCGCGCGGCGATTGCGGATGATCTCGATCGGCAGCTCGCGGTCATCCAGCGCGATCACCGGCTCGAGCGCTTCGCGGCGCAGCCAGTCGATCATGCCGCGTCTTCCTCGTCGTCGTCCCATTCGACCACATGGTGTTCGAGCGGGCCGGCATCGGTTTCGCTCACCACGCGGCCCGCCACCGATACGCCGGCGCGGACCACGTCCTCGCGGTCGCCGGTCAGCAAATAGTGCCAGCGCGGCAGCGGCTGCCCGTCGGCGCGGCGGCGATAGGCGCAGGTCGCGGGCAGCCAGCTCACGTCTTCGACGATCTTGAGCGTCAGCCGCAGGCAATCGGGGACGAAGGCCTTGCGGTGCTTGTAGTCGGTGCACTGCGCGGATCGTGGGTCGAGCAGCTTGCACGCCACATTGGTGTGCTCGATCTCGCCCGTGTCTTCATATTCGACCTTGTGCAGGCAGCAGCGTCCGCAGCCGTCGCACAGCGCTTCCCATTCTTCCGCGGAGAGATCGGCTAGCGGCCGTTCCCAGAAGCGCTCCCTCAGCGCACCCATTTTTCCAGTTCCGCAGCGACCGCTTCGGGGCCTTCATCGGTGGGCAGCATGGCCAGCGGCTCGCCATCGGGTCCGAACAGATAGGTGATATTGGTATGGCCGACGAGATAGCCGCCGCCCTCGGAGGGATCCTCGATCGTATAGGTCGCGGCGAAGGCCCCGGTGACCGCGTCGAGTTGCTCTTTCGTGCCCGTCAGCCCGATCAGGCGCGGGTGGAAATTGTCGGTGAACTCGGTGAGCGTGGCGGGATTGTCGCGGCCTGGATCGACGCTGATGAACAGCGGCTGGATCTGTGCGCCAAGCGTGGGGTTCGCCTCTTCGAACGTCTTGAGGCCCGCCATCGCGCGCTGGGTGTCGACCGGGCAGACGTCGGGGCAATAGGTATAGCCGAAATAGACGGTGCGGTACTGCCCGTCGAAATCGCTCCAGCTGACCTCGCTGCCATCCTCGCCCGTCAGCGTAAACTCGCCGCCGATCGCGGCGCCGGCCAGCGGCGGTGTTGCGGGAGGGGCGCTGTTGCAGGCGGAGAGCAGCAGCAGCGCGGCGAAAAGCGGGGCGTGGTTGCGTAGCATGGTGTGAGGGTTCATGGTCTGCTAACCGGCGCTCGGCAAGGGCGAGTCAGCCATTGAATTGCGGATAATAGGGACCCTACACGGTGAAGCGTTTGGTGAAAAACATCCTTCTGGCGGCGCTGGCAGGATCGCTGCTGGCGGGGCCGCTGCAGGCGCAGTCGCAGCGCGACGGATACAAGTTCCTCGAAGCGGTGAAGAAGCGCCAGGGCGACGAAGCGACGCTGCTGCTCGAAGAACCGGGCAGCGTGCTGGTCAATTCGCGCGACATTTCCAGCGGTGAAACCGCGCTGCATATCGTGACCCAGCGGCGCGATGCGGTGTGGCTGCGGTTCCTGCTGTCGAAGGGCGCCAATCCCAATCTCGCCGACAAGCACGGCACTACGCCGCTGCAGCTCGCCGCCCAGCTCGGCTTTTCCGAAGGCGTCGAAATCCTCGCCGGACGCGGCGCAGCGGTCGATGTGCCCAACAGCACCGGCGAAACCCCGTTGATCGCTGCCGTCCACCGGCGCGACAGCGGCCTTGTCCGGCTGCTGATCGAAAAGGGCGCCGATCCCGACCGGGCGGACAATTCGGGCCGCACCGCGCGCGATTATGCGCGGTGGATGGGCGCGCGCTCGACCATGCTCGAGGAAATCGAACGCGCCGAGGCCGATCGCGGCGAGCAGGCCGAAGCCTACGGGCCGAGCTGACATGGACGTCGCCGACCTCACGCTCGACGAGCTGCGGCTCGCGCTGGCCCCGGGGATCGCCGAGGCGGCGATCTTCGATGGTTGGAGCGATGCCGCGCTGGACATGGCCGCCGACCAGCTTGGCGCGGACCGCGATGTCGCCCGGCTCGCCTTCAAGGATGACGGCGCGATGGGCATGATCTGCGCCTGGATCGAGACGATCGACCGGCAGATGACGCTCGACCTGCCGCCCGAAAAGCTGGTCGGGATGAAAATCCGCGAACGCATTCGCAGCCTTGTCCAGTACCGACTCGATGCGGTGGCCGGGCAGGAAGAGGCGCTGCGCCGCGCGCTGGCGATCATGGCGATGCCGCGCAACGCCGCGCGCGCGCTCAAGACCGGCTGGAACAGCGCCGATGTGATGTGGCGGCTCGCGGGCGACACCGCGACCGATTACAATCACTACACCAAGCGCGCGATCCTTGCCTCGATCTATGGCGCGACGCTGGCGGTGTTCGTCGATGACGAGAGCGAGGGCAAGGCCGAGACGCGGGCCTTCCTCGAGCGCCGGATCGACGGCGTGATGACGTTCGAACGGGTCAAGGCGAAATGGCTCAATCCCGATCGCGAGAGCTTCAGCGTATCGCGCTTCCTCGGGCGGCTGCGCTACCCCGCACGCTAGCGCGCTATTGATAACCAGTTGCAACTACCGCGCACTTCTGACAGGGCGGCGCGTATGACGCTGGACGGGTTCGAACATGAAAAGGCCGCGCGGATCGTGGCCGTAGACTGGGCCGCGCTGGCCGAGGATGAAGGCAAGCGCCTCAAGGCGCTGGGCGTGGACGAAGGCGCCGAAGTCGCCATCATCCATCGCGGCATTTTCGGGACGCGCGACCCGCTTGCCATCCGTATCGGACGCATGACCATTGCGCTGCGCCGCAGCCACGCACTGGCGATCGAGGTCGAACCCGCATGAGCCGCAAACGCATCGCCGCCCTTGTCGGCAATCCCAATGCGGGCAAATCCGCGCTGTTCAACGCGCTCACCGGCGCGCGCCAGAAGATCGCCAATTATCCCGGCGTAACGGTCGAGCGCAAAGCGGGGCGGCTGGCCCTGCCCAGCGGGGAACCGGTCGAACTGATCGACTTGCCCGGCTCCTACAGTTTCGATGCCGCGAGCCCCGACGAGGAAGTGACCCGCAAGGTCGTCCAGGGAGAGTTTGAAGGCGAGGCCACGCCCGAGGTCATCGTGCTTGTCCTCGATGCCGCGAATCTCGAACAGCATCTCGTCTTCGCGCAGGAAGTGCTCGAACTCGGGCGCCCGACGGTGGTCGCGCTCAACATGATCGACCTTGCCGAGCGCGACGGTCTGGTGCTTGATCCCGAGGCGCTGTCCGCAGCGCTGGGGGTGCCGGTGATCCCGACGGTCGCGGTGCGGCGCAAGGGGCTGAAGGAACTGGCTGCGGCGATCGCAGAAGCCGAAACCCATGCCGACGAGGACGCGCACCGGCAATGGCATCTGACGCTGCCCGAGCGGCGGCTGGCAGCCAAGCACATGGCGCGCGGCGCGATCCTGTCCACCTCGACCCGCCACACGGTCGAGAACGGCGTCGACCGGGTCTTGCTCAATCCCTGGATCGGGCCGGTTATCCTGTTCGGCCTGCTGTTCGTGATCTTCCAGGCGGTGTTTGCCTGGGCAACCCCCTTCGCCGATGCGCTCGAAGGCGCGGTTGGCGCGATATCGGGGGTGGTGACCGATGTCGTGCCCGCCGGGCTGATTCGCGACTTCCTCACCGAAGGCGTGCTGGCGGGTGTCGGCTCGGTGGTGGTCTTCCTGCCGCAGATCGTGATCCTGTTCTTCTTCATCCTGGTGATGGAGGCGAGCGGCTACATGGCGCGTGCGGCGTTCCTGATGGACCGGTTGATGGCGGGCGTCGGCCTGTCGGGCAAAAGCTTCATCCCGCTGCTCTCCAGCTTCGCCTGCGCGATCCCCGGCATCATGGCCGCGCGCAGCATCCCCGATGCCAGGGACCGGCTGACCACAATATTGATCGCCCCGTTGATGACCTGTTCGGCGCGGCTGCCGGTCTATGCGGTGATCATTGCCGCGGTGATCCCCGAAACCAGCGTGGGGCCGGGCATTGGCCTGCAGGGCCTGGTCCTGTTCGTGCTTTACCTGGCGGGGATTGTCGGTGCGATGGTGGTGGCGCTGGTACTGCGCAGCACCGTGGCACGCGGCGCTGCGAGCGGGTTCATCATGGAAATGCCGCGCTATCAGCTGCCGCGGATCAAGGACCTCGCCATCGGTCTGTGGCAGCGCGCCTGGGTCTTCCTGCGCCGCGCGGGCACGATCATCTTCGTCGTCACCATCGCCCTGTGGCTGATGCTGAGCTTCCCCAAGGCGGAACCGGGCGAAAGCCAGATGGACGCGAGCGTCGCGGGCCGGGTCGCCGATGTGCTGCACCCGGTGCTCGAACCGATCGGCTTCAACCGCGAGATGAGCCTCGCGCTGATTCCGGCGATGGCCGCGCGCGAAGTGGCGGTTTCCGCGCTGGCGACGACCTATGCGGTCGATACCGAGGATGAAGACCTCGCCGCCCAAGGCGTGACCGACCGGATCGCCGCGCTGTGGAGCCTGCCGACCGCGCTCGCTTTTCTCGCCTGGTTCGTCTTCGCGCCGCAATGTATCTCGACCATCGCGGTCGCCCGGCGCGAGACCAACGGCTGGAAATGGCCCGCCTTCATGGTCGCGTACCTGTTCGCGCTGGCCTATGTCGCGGGCGGGCTGACCTTCTGGATCGCGACCGCACTGGGACTGTAGCGAACCGGGTCCGGTCCGGTGGAAACGCAGCCGCGCCTGTCTAGCCCCCGCTGGCGGGCTGGGTTAGGCCGTGGGTCAACAGTTACGAAGGAACGATTCGATGGCCGGTAGCCTCAACAAAGTCATGCTCATCGGGAATCTCGGCGCCGATCCCGAGATCCGCAGCTTCCAGAATGGTGGCAAGGTCGCCAATCTGCGCATCGCCACGAGCGAGACGTGGAAGGACCGCAACACCGGTGAACGGCAGGAACGCACCGAATGGCACACGGTTGCGATTTTTTCCGAAGGTCTGGTGGGCGTGGTCGAACGCTTCCTGCGCAAGGGTTCGAAGGTCTATATCGAAGGCCAGCTGCAGACCCGCAAATGGCAGGACCAGTCGGGTAACGACCGTTATTCCACCGAAGTCGTGCTGCGCGGCCTCAACGGCACGTTGACCATGCTCGACGGCGCCCAGGGCGGCGGCGGCAGCGGTGGCCAGCGCGGCGGCGGTGGCGGCGGCTCGTGGGACCAGGGCGGCGGCTCAGGTGGCGGCGGCCAGAGCGGCGGCTGGAACCAGGGCGGCGGCGCCCAGGGCGGCGCAGCATCGGGCGGCAGCGCGGGCGGCGCCGGCGGCGGTTCGAACTACGACGATCTCGACGACGATATTCCGTTCTGATGGAGTGGTTGTAATCCCACTTACAGCTAAGGATCGAGAACCGTCATGGACTACAAGCTGCTGATCAAAACGATCCTTACCTATCACGCAATTTTTGCATGCTTTTTCGTTGTGACGATGGCAGTTGCTTCATACTCGACGGTACTCATTGTCTGGACCCTCATCCTGACTTGCATGGCTGCGTCCCTCGCCCTGGGATTGGCAAAAAGCGCTAATCGGCTGAATTTTCTCCCTATTCTCGGTCCAATGGCGCTGGGTATACTTTTTATTGCCAACGACTTTTTTAGTGCCTCTTTTGGCACCAAAATGGACATCCTAGTCCTACCAATATTTGTTTCCACCTTGATCCTCTATGTTTCTCTCACGTACAAATCGAAGTATGGCGATGTCGTTTTCTTCAGGTGGAATAGATGAGGGCCGTTATGTACTTATCCTCTACCTCGAGGTTCTAGCGGCACACTGATGACACTCGACGGCGCGACGAGAGGTGGCGGCGGCTAGAACCAGAGGGGCGGCTCGAACTACGACGATCTCGACGACGACATCCCGTTCTGATCGCTTACAGCGACTTGACCAGATAGTCGGCGCTGGCAGGGCACAGCGCGGCGAATTCGCGTGAGGATGCGACCGCTTCGGGCGCATCCTCCCGGTCGTGATCGCGGTAACCCAGCTTCCGGAAAAAGTCCGCTGCGGTGGTGGTCAGCAAATGCAGCCGGGCGGCACCCTGACGACGCGCCTCGCTCTCCAGTAGCGTGACGGCCTCGCACCCCGTGCCCCGACCGCGCGCCGCGCCGAGGATGACGACCGAGCGCAGAATGCGGTCCCGGCCATCGCCCTCGATTCCGCCGAAGCCGATGCATTGCCCCGCGTGATGAAAGGCGAAAAACGCGCGCCCGTCGTCTTCGATATCATCCACCGGCAGCCCTTCCGCCGCCAGCGCCGGGACGAGCTCCTCGAGCGAGGCCATGGGGGTGATCGTCAGCGCCGTCATTCCTCGTCCTTCTTCAATGCCGCCAGCGCTTCGGCCAGCGGTCCGCTCGGGGCCTGGTCCTCGTCGCTGGCAATGCCCGCCTTGCGGCGAGCCTCGTCCGCGCCCGGGCCTTCGCGATAGGGATCGATCGCCAGCGCGAGCGTCTGCGCGATCGCCTCGCCGAGATCGAAGACGTCGCCCTCGTATGGAATTTCGTCGAGGTCTTCAGTGTCGAGTTCGACTTCCTCGTCGGGGGCATAGTCGGGCATCGATTCCGCAGGCACGAAGCGCAGTGCGAGCGGCTCGGTCACCGCATAGCGGATATTCTCGCGCGTCACCGCACAGGGCTGTTCGATGGTCGCGGTGAGCGTGCCATTGGCCAGCACCGCCTCGCCGTCGGTGTCGAAGGTGACGCTCGCGGTGAGGTCGGGGACCGAGGTGACGGCAAACCGCTGCGCCAGCGCGGCGCGTTCGGCGTCGGTGGCCTCCACCACCAGCGGCGCACCGGGCAGCGCGCGCGGCTTGACCAGCAGGGTGAGTTCTCCCGCGCTCATGCCGCGATCTCGCCTTTGCGCAATTCGTCCACGCTAGTGCGTTCGAGCCGTGCATGCAGTGCCGCCATGCGCTGGACCAACGCCTCGGCCTCGTCGGGCTGGGCCATGGTGACGTTGCGGCGGACCGCCTCGACCAGCACCTTGGGGTCGCTGCGCAGCCCGTCGCGATAGGCGCCGATGCGCCCGTTCATGCTTTCCATCAGCGCATTGATCTTCTTGCCCACGGTGGGATCGCCGATCCCTGCTTCGCGCATCTGGCCTTCCATGTCCTCGACGAACAATTCGGTCAGCCGGGCGGTGGCCGGGCCCATGTCGCCCGCATCCTCCAGCCGCAGCATCACCAGAGTGAGCACCAGCGTGATCATGTCGTAGCGCCCCTCGACGCTGTCGGCGACGCCGCACATGCGGTACCAGTCGGGATCGCGCGCTTCAGCGACCACGCGGTGCCACAGCGGGCGCCATTCTTCGCGCGGGTCCGGGCCAGAGGAAAAGACGGTGCCGAAAAGGCGGGCAAGGATAGACACAGACAACTCCGTTCAGCGGCAATTCAAACCGCGATCCCCAAGCGCACCCCATTGCCGAGTTGCAAGGGCCGACGCTTTCGGATTAAGGCGTTGCCCGAGCATATAGGCAGGTGGTCGCCCGCGGCCAAGCGCCTGCCGACAGACGGAGATTTGCTGTTCCCATGAACAGGTCGAAAATTCTGGGCCTTGCCGTAATTGGCGCGGCTGCCATTGCCACGAGCGGTTGCGCTGCGATCCGCGAACCGCGCGGCTATATCGTCGATGCGACCCTGCTGCAGTCGGTCCAGCCCCGCATCGATAACGAGCGCAGCGTCACCGGCACGCTCGGCCGCCCGACCTTCGAAAGCCAGTATGGCGAGAAGACCTGGTATTATGTGTCGAGCACGACGGGGCGCAAGCCGTTCGTCCGCCCGCGCATCCGCGAGCATTCGGTTCTGGCGGTGAAGTTCGATGCCGCCGGCAATGTCGTTTCGGCCGAACAGACCGGCATGGACGAGGTCGTCTTTCTCAGTCCCGATGGCAACGAGACCCCCACGCTGGGCCGCGAGCGGAGCTTCCTCGAAGACCTGTTCGGCAATATCGGTGCAGTCGGCCAGCCGGGCATCGGCGGCTAGGCTGCGCTTGACCCCGGCCGCGCACCCCCCTATATCGCGCGGCATGGATGCAAACGACAATCGCCACGGGCTGACCCAGTGGCATTCCACCACCATCATCGGCGTCAAGCGCGGCGATGTCACCGTGATTGCCGGGGACGGGCAGGTCTCCATGGGCAATACGGTGATGAAGCCCAATGCCAAGAAGGTCCGCCGGATCGGCGAAGGCGAGAAAGTGGTCGCCGGGTTCGCCGGTGCGACCGCCGATGCCTTCACGCTGTTCGAACGGCTCGAAAAGAAGCTCGAGCAATATAACGGCCAGCTGCTGCGCGCCGCGGTCGAGCTGACCAAGGATTGGCGCATGGACAAGTACCTGCGCAATCTCGAAGCGCTGATGATCGTGGCGGACAAGGACAACCTGCTGGTGCTTACCGGCAATGGCGATGTGCTGGAGCCCGAAGGAGGCATTGCCGCGATCGGCTCGGGCGGCAATTACGCGCTCAGCGCAGCCAAGGCGCTCGTCGATTACGAAGACGATCCAGAAACCATCGCGCGCAAGGCCATGGCGGTTGCCGCCGATGTCTGCGTGTTCACCAACGGCAATGTGACCGTCGAAACCGTTTGAAGAGTTCCATGACCCAAGCACTGACCCCCAAGGCGATCGTCGCCGCGCTGGACGAACACATCATCGGCCAGAAGGATGCCAAGCGCGCGGTCGCGGTGGCGCTGCGCAATCGCTGGCGCCGCCAGCGGCTCGATGCCGAACTGCGCGACGAGGTTACGCCCAAGAACATCCTGATGATCGGCCCCACCGGCTGCGGCAAGACCGAGATCAGCCGGCGGCTGGCGAAGCTCGCCGAGGCCCCGTTCATCAAGATCGAGGCGACCAAGTTTACCGAGGTCGGCTATGTCGGACGCGACGTCGACCAGATCGCGCGCGATCTTGCCGAAGAAGCGATCCGGCTGGAAAAGGACCGCCGCCGCGAGGCAGTGCGCGAAACCGCGAGCAAGGCAGCGATGGATCGCTTGCTCACCGCGCTGGTCGGCGACAATGCCAGCGAAGCGACGCGCGAGGCCTTCCGCCAGCGGATCGTCGATAATTCGATGAACGATACCGAGGTCGAGATCGAGGTGCGCGAAGCACCCAGCTCGCCGATGGACGTGCCCGGAATGCCCGGCGGGGTCGGCATGATCGACCTCTCGGACATGCTCGGCAAGGCGATGGGCAAGAGCCCGCTCAAGCGGCGCAAGCTGAAAGTGCCCGATGCCTGGGACCGGCTGGTCGAGGAAGAAAGCGACAAGCGCATGGACCAGGACGACGTCAATCGCGTCGCGCTGGAGAATGCCGAAACCAATGGCATCGTGTTCCTCGACGAGATCGACAAGATCGCGGTCAGCGATGTGCGCGGCGGCTCGGTCAGCCGCGAAGGCGTGCAGCGCGACCTGCTGCCGCTGATCGAAGGCACCACCGTCGCGACCAAATACGGGCCGATGAAGACCGATCACGTGCTCTTCATCGCCAGCGGGGCGTTCCACCTGTCCAAGCCTTCGGACATGCTGCCCGAACTGCAGGGCCGCCTGCCGATCCGCGTCGAATTGCGCGCGCTGACCGAGGAGGACTTCGTCCGCATCCTCAAGGAAACGCGCGCCAATCTGGTCGAACAGTACTGCGCGCTGATCGGGACCGAAGACGTCACGCTCGATTTCACCGAGGATGCGATCACCGAAGTCGCCAAGCTGGCCGCGCAGGTCAATGAAGCGGTCGAGAACATCGGTGCCCGCCGGTTGCAGACGGTGATGGAGCGCCTGCTCGAGGATATCAGTTTCGAGGCCGAGGAACACAAGGGCGAGACGATCACGATCGACGCTGCCTATGTGCGCGAACGGCTCGAAACGCTCGCGGGCGATACCGACCTCAGCAAGTATATCCTGTAATGGGCGGGCCGGTGCGCGATGGCCGGGCGATGATCGCCACCATGACGCCCCGGCTCGACGCACGCCGCTGGCGCTTCGTCCTCGTACAACCGGACACGGCGCCGCAATTGCTCGGCGCGGCGATCGGTACCTTTCGCGAGGACGAGGGCGTGGCGGCGATTGTCCCTGCCGATGTGGCGGATGAACTGGGGATCGAGGGTCCGGACTTCGCGCGCATTACACTGATGGTGCATTCCGACCTCGAAGGTGTCGGGCTCACTGCCGCAGTCACCACCGCGCTCGCCGATGCCGGGATCGCCTGCAACATGGTCGCGGCGTTCCACCACGATCATGCCTTCGTGCCTGCTCTCCGCGCGGAAGAGGCGCTCGAAATTCTGCGTACACGGGCGGCGTCCGCGGCCTGACGGCCAGGGGCACAGTGCCCGGCCCGCGCTCGGCCATCCGAATGCGAAACCGAAGCGGGCGAAGTGTGTTCCTTTGATGAAGCGGTGGAACATTCCGGCCGCGCCAAAATCCCCCGAAAAGGACGAACACTATGAAAATTCTTATGGTTCTGACGAGCCACGACGAGCTCGGCGACACCGGCGACAAGACGGGCTTCTGGCTCGAAGAGTTCGCTGCCCCTTATTACGTCCTCAAGGATGCGGGGCATGACATCACGTTGGCCAGCCCCGCAGGCGGCAAGCCGCCGCTCGATCCGAAATCCGACGAGCCCGATGCGCAGACCGCGGCCACCGAACGGTACAAGAAGGACAACGAGGCGCAGGCGCAGCTGGCCTCGACCGAGAAACTCGCGGATGTCGATGTCGCATCGTTCGACGGCGTCTTCTACCCGGGCGGTCACGGGCCGCTGTGGGACCTCGCCGAGAGCGCAGTTTCGAAAGCCGTCATCGAAGACACGCTGGCCGCCGGCAAGCCGGTAGCGCTGGTCTGCCATGCGCCTGCCGTGCTGAAGAACGTCACCGCGCCGAATGGCGATCCGATCGTCAAGGGACGCAAGGTCACCGGCTTCACCAACCAGGAAGAAGATGCGGTCGGCCTGACCGATGTCGTGCCCTTCCTGCTCGAAGACGTGTTGATCGAGCAGGGCGGGACCTTCTCCAAGCAGGGCGTCTTCGAACCCTATGTCGTTCAGGATGGCCTGCTCATTACCGGCCAGAACCCGCCGTCGAGCGAGCCTGCGGCCGAGAAGCTGCTGGAAGCGCTGAAAGCGGACTAAGCTTGGGCGATTTCATGGAAAGGGCGGGCGCGGATATACCGGGCCCGCCCTTTTTCATGCTCGCAGCTGCGTATCAGCAGCGGCCCGCGAAGGGGCGGCCATTGCCCCGGACATGCGGCTTACGGATGCGGGGCGAGCCCGATTTCGACACCCGTCTTGTCGGTCAGCGCGAACTTGTCGACCAAATCGCTGCTCGCGCGGTTGAGCCCGACGACCTGCACGCTGCGGCCATTGCGGCGCATGCGTTCGACCACCTTGTCGAGCGCGCCGATCGCGCTGATGTCCCAGAAATGCGCCTTGGACACGTCGATGATCACATGGTCGGCGGGGTCGGGCATGATGCTTTCGGGGCCAAGCGCGGCTTCGAAGCGTTCGACGCTGGCGTAGAAGATCTGCCCCTTGGCGCGGTAGGTCGCGGTTTCGCCCTCGCGTTCGCGGACGACCTCGAACATGGTCATCACCTTGTGGGTGAAGAACACGCCCGAGAGCACCACGCCTGCCAGCACGCCCAGCGCGAGGTTGTGCGTCGCCACGACCACGGCAACCGTGGTCAGCATCACCACTGAGCTCTGCCAGGGGTGCTTGCCGATATTGGGGATCGAGTTCCACGAGAAGGTCCCGATCGACACCATGATCATGATCGCGACCAGCGCGGGCATCGGCACCTGGCCGACGAGGTCGCCGAGCAGCGCAAGCAGGATCAGCAGCGACAGGCCCGCGGTAAAGGTCGACAACCGGCCGCGGCCGCCGCTGGTCACGTTGATGACCGACTGGCCGATCATCGCACAGCCGCCCATGCCGCCGAAGAAGGCCGCGACGATATTGGCGATGCCCTGACCGCCGCTCTCGCGGCGCTTGTTGCTGCCGGTATGCGTCATATCGTCGACAATCTGCGCGGTGAGCAGCGATTCGAGCAGGCCGACCGCGGCCATGGTCGCCGCATAGGGGGCAATGATGGTCAGCGTTTCCCAGGTTAGCGGCACATTGGGCAGCGCGAAATAGGGCAGGCCTTCGGGCAGCTCGCCCATGTCGATGACCGTGTTGACCGGCGCATCGAGGAAAATCGTCAGCGCGGTGAGCACGATGATCGCGATCAGCGGGCTGGGAATGGCGGTGGTGAACTTGGGGATGATGTAGATCATCGCCAACGCGGCAGCGACCATCGCATAGGTCATCCAGCCAATCCCGGCAGCGGTGGGGTCGAGCTGCGGCAGCTGCGCCATGAAGATCAGGATCGCCAGCGCATTGACGAAGCCGGTGATGACCGAACGGCTGACGAATTGCATCAGAAGGTCGAGCCGCAGCAGCGCGGCAATGCCCTGGAAGACGCCCATCAGGATGGTCGCGGCGAAGAGATATTCGACCCCGTGATCGCGCACCAGCGGCACAACCACCACGGCCACCGCCGCAGTCGCTGCCGAGATCATACCCGGGCGCCCGCCGGTAAAGGCGATGACCATCGCGATCGCCACCGAGGCATAGAGCCCGACGCGCGGATCGACCCCGGCGATGATCGAGAAGCCGATCGCTTCGGGGATCAGCGCCAGCGCGACGACGAGGCCGGCAAGCACGTCTGCGCGGATGTTGGAAAACCAGTCGCGGTGGATCGCGGCACGGTCGAGCATGGGAAATGTCCTGTCAGGTTCGGGAAGCGCACGCGCAATCGGCGCGCGAAAATCGCTTCGCCCTATGAACGATGTTGCAGTGCATCACAAGACTGCGGCCAGACGCACCGGGTTCGCGCGAAGCCCGTGCGGACCGCAGCGAGCGGGCTCAGGCGTCGCTTTCGGCCTGCTGGCGCGCCCACATATCGGCATATAGGCCGCGCGCGCGTAGCAGGTCGCCATGCGTCCCGCTTTCGGCCAGCCGCCCCTGATCGAGCACGAGAATGCGGTCGGCATCGGCAATGGTCGAGAGCCGGTGCGCGATGGCCAGCGTGGTGCGATGTTCCGAGACCCGGCGCAGCGTGGCGAGGATCGCCTGTTCGGTGCGGCTGTCCAGCGCGCTGGTGGCTTCGTCGAGCAGCAGGATCGGCGGGTCCTTGACCAGCGTTCGCGCGATGGCGACGCGCTGCTTCTCGCCCCCCGACAGCTTGAGCCCGCGTTCGCCGACCTCGGTATCGAGGCCGTCGGGCAGGCGTTCGATGAAGGGCAGGATCGCCGCTGCGCTGGCGGCCGCGGCCACCTGTTCGGTGCTCGCCCCGGCGCGGCCATAGGCGATATTGTAGCCGATGGTGTCGTTGAACAGCACGGTATCCTGCGGGACGATGCCGATCTTGTCGCGCAGCGAGGCCTGCGTCACCTGCGCGATGTCCTGCCCGTCGATCAGGATTCGGCCCGCCTGCGGATCGTAGAAGCGGAACAGCAGCCGTCCGATCGTGCTCTTGCCCGCACCCGAGGGACCGACGATCGCGACATGGTTGCCGGCGGGCACCTCGAAGCTCAGCCCGTGGAGGATGGTGCGGTCTTCCTCATAACCGAAGACGACATCCTCGAACGCCAGCGTCGGTCGCCGCACGACCAGCGCCGGGGCACCGGGGGCATCCTGCACTTCGGCATTGGTATCGATCAGGCGGAACATCTCGGCCATGTCGATCAGCCCCTGCCGGACGGTGCGATAGACCATGCCGAGCATGTCGAGCGGGCGGAAAAGCTGGATCAGATAGGTGTTGACCAGCACCAGGTCGCCGGTGGTCAGCACGCCCTGGCTCCATTGCCACACGGTAAAGCCCATCGCGCCGCCCATCAGCAGGTTCATGATCACCGCCTGGCTGATGTTGAGCAGGCCGAGCGAATTCTCGCTCTTCACCGCGGCTTCGGCATAGGCATGCGCGGATTCGGCGTAGCGCTCGCGCTCGCGCACCTCGGCGCCGAAATATTTGACCGTCTCGTAATTGAGCAGGCTGTCGACCGAGCGCGCCAGCGCGGTCCCGTCGAGCTCGTTCATCTGGCGGCGCAGATCGTTGCGCCATTCGGTGATCTTGCGCGTCACCGTTATATAGGCGCCCACGGTCAGCGCGGTGGCGGCAACCAGTTCCCAGCCGAAGTTGAGGTAGAAGATCACGCCCACCGCGATCAGTTCGAGCGCGGTCGGGGCGATGTTGAACAGCAGGAAATAGAGCATGACGTCGATGCTCTTGGTCCCGCGGTCGATCGTCTTGGTCACTTCGCCGGTGCGACGCGAGAGATGGAAGCGCAGCGACAGCTGGTGTAGCCGGGCAAAGGTATCCTCGGCCAGCTGGCGCGTCGCATCCTGCCCGACGCGTTCGAAGGTGATGTTGCGCAGATTGTCGAACACCACCGCGGCGAGCCGTCCCGCCGCATAGGCAATGACGAAGGCCAACGCGACCATCGCCGCCTCGTTTGCGGGCGTGGTCATCGCATCGACCGCGCCCTTATAGGCGAAAGGCAGCGCCAGCATGGTCCCCTTGGCCATCAGCACGAACAGCATCGCGCCGACGATCCGCCGTTTCAGATGCGGCTTATCCGCAGGCCAGAGATAGGGAAGGAAGCGCCGGACCGTGGCCCAGCCTTCGGGATCGTGACGCTGGGCGGAGGCTGTAAGGTCGGGCGGCATAGGGCGGCTATGTGGGACGATTGCGCCGCCGGGGCAAGGCGGCGGGCCTACGGGCTCCCCGGTCCACCGGGTATGGGACCGCCAGACATAAACATCGCGCGCGCGCGCGAGGGATCGTGGCGGCCGGGAATGTCGAACAGGATCTGGCGGCGGGCGAAATCGATCGCCACCCGGTCGAACACGCGCATACTGCCGATCCCCAGGATCAGCGCGGGCCGCTTGCCCAGACCAAGCGCGGCGAAGGTCAGGCTGTCGGCAAAACCGATCGGGACATTGCCCATGGTCATTCCGCCGATCTCGAGCTCGCGCGCATAGGAAAGGTCGCTGACTATCTGCGTCCCATGGACATCCATGCTGGTGATCTCGCCCATATCGCGCGCGCGCAATTTGCGCAGCAAGGCGCTGTTGCCCAGGGTGATCTGGGCCCCGGTATCGACCACCACCGCGACGCGGATATTGTCGACCAGCGCATCGGTGATCACCATCTGCCCCAGCTTGCGCCGCGCGCGGACAATGATCTCATATCCGGCATTGCCGCCCAGCGCCGCCGCATCGGCCACCAGCATGCGCTCTTCGCGGAAGTCGATCAGCACGCGCAGGTCCTGCAAGCTGTCGAGCCCGAGGATCCCGTCGGCGCCGATATTGCTGGAATGAAGCAGTGGCGACAGCAGGCCGGTGACCGAACGGCCGGCAAAGCGCAGTTCGTCCACCTCGATCAGGTCGACCATCTCGGCGCTGCCCATCGCGACGAGCATTGCCCGCCCGCGGCGCGGCAGCGCAAGATCATTGACGATCCTGTGCGTCACCACGGTGGCCTGCGCGCCGGTATCGATCAGGAAGCGATAGGGACCCTGGCCCGCGATGGTGACGGGCACCGTCAGCCGTTCGTAGCGATCGCGGTCGATGACATGGTCGTCGGCAGGTGGCTCCGCGCCAGCCTCGGTAGGGGCAGGCGACTGCGCGGCCAGCGGCGCGGCTATTGCCAGCGCGGCGGCGGCGGCCAATCGGGATAACCCGTATCGAGCCATGGCTTTCACTCTTCCTCTCGCGCGCAGGATACCACGGCGGGGCGAACCGGCAAAATCGGGGAGGGAAGGGCGGAGGCGGGGCCTGGTGCAGAGCCTGTGCGAGACCTAGCCGTCTGGCTGCCCGGCCGGGGGACGCGGCTCAATCCGCTATGGTACTGGTTCGATCGGCGGGCGCTCGCGCGGATGCGTGCGGCGGCAGCGGATCTGCCGGGGTGCGCCTGATCATCGCAATGCTCTGGCGCACCACATCGGGCCAGACGAAATAGAGGATACCCGCATAGGCCGCGGCGCCCGCGCTTCCGAGAATGCCCAGCGTGGCAACAGGGTCTATATCTGCGGGCAGCGCCTGGCGCAGACCCAGCACCACCACGGCCATGATCAGGCAGGCGAGGGCCGGGGGCGCGAGTGCCTGCGCCAGGCGCTTCACCGACAGATCGATCTGCGGCAACGTCAGCGCGAGCGTGAAGATCAGGAGCAAGGGGGCGGCGACCCACCAGGCATGCACCAGCCCCTGCGCGCCATATTGCACGCCGATCAGGAACGAGGTGGCGAAGATCGCCGCGCCGGCAATGCTGGTGGCCAGATAGATGCGTTCCTTGCCCGTCGCGGTACAGGTGGGCGAGCAGATGATCTGCAGCGCCATCAGCGGCATCACCAGCGCAAGGCCCGAGACGATCGGCGCCATCCCGGTCCATTTCTCGCCGAACACCACGAGGATCGCTTCGGGGGCGGTCAGCGACAGCCCTATATAGATGGGCGCGACCACCAGCAGGACGCTTTGCGCGGTCCGTTCGAAATAGGGGCCGAGGCTGCGCCCCGCCTTGTGCAATTCGGCATAGGCGGGGAAGGCGACGTCGTTCAGCGGCGGGATAAAGCGCCCGGTGACGATCAGCGTGAGGAACAGCGCTTCGGAATAGAGACCGAGATCGTGGACCGAGAACACTCGCCCGGCGATGAAGATGTCGCTCTGGCTCTGGATGATCCAGAACAGCTGGCACAGCGTCAGCGCCCCGCCAAAACCGATCATCCGCCCGGCGCCCTTGAGATTGAAGACCGGGCGCACCCAGAGCCGCGCTGCAACGCTCATGATCAGCGCGCGCACTGCGAAGCCCGCGATCGGCGCATAGATAAGCGCCCATACGCCGAAGCCCTGCCATGCCAGCACCAGCGCGGTGGCAGCCGCAGTCACCGCGGACACCAGATTGGCAATCCCCTGGCTGCGAAACTCCAGCCGCCGTGCAAGCAGCGCGGTGGGGAGGGCGGTAAAGGGGATCATTGCAAAGATCAGCGCCTGCACGCGCAGCAGGTCGGCCACTGCGGGCTGGCCAAAGTAACCCGCTACCAGCGGGGCGAGCAGCAGCTGGATCGCGGCAAGCGACCCGTTGGTGATCAGGAGTAGGGCGAAGACCTGGCCGATATCGCGCTCGCCCACCTCGTCCGCCTGGATCAGCGAACTGGCAAAGCTCCAGCCATTGAGGAAGTGCAATGCGGTGACGATCACCTGGCTCATGGCGAAGAGGCCGTAATCCGACGGGTCGAGCAGGCGCACTACCAATATGGTGGAGCCCCAGGTGATGAACTGGGCGACCAGCTGGCTGCCCCACCTCCACGCGAGCGCGCTACGCACGCGGGCGCGGAATCCTTCAGGTGGGTCCTGCTCGCTGGCGCCGCTGATCCTCATGCAGGGGTGCTAACCGCGATTCTTGGCGAATGCGAGCGGCCAGATTCGGGATTCGGAGGTGAATCATTCCCGATTCAGGGGTGAATCACTGTCGAATCCCGCAGTGAATCGGGTCCGATTCACGAATCTGCACAGGGGTGCGGTTGAAGACTACCGCAGGCGCCCCATATCGGTCTCGCGATGGACAGGCCCAAACCCAAGGATTTCCGCGGGTTTGCAAAAAATCCGAAATAAAATTGCAAAAAGGCGTTGACCGAATCCGGCCCCCCGCCTAATTGGCCCTCACCGACGCGGCGCTGGCGGCTTCCACCGCCCACCGCATCGGTCGCCAACAGATACGGACAGCCGGCTCCCCCGGTGTAAATCGGGGAACCAACAGCTGTCCGTTATAACT